>JAFAMZ010000148.1 GCA_019232935.1 Silvibacterium sp. | reverse complement strand
CTACCAGATCGACACATTGCCCGTCGGTTCACGCGTCACCGTCCACGGAAAGCCCGACCCACAAGGGAACGGCTTCATCGCCGATAAGGTCGCGGTCTACTCCGACAACCTTCCCCAGAAAGCCGTCGGAGCAGGACTCTTGAGCGGACCCATCGCCCTTACCCCCTCCGGAAAATCGTGGTCCGGCACTGTCGACGCCGACGGCTACCACCTGACCGTCACTCCCGATACGGAAGTTACGCTCCCGGCAGCGGTCACCGACCCGGCCGCCCTTCCGCCGAACAGCTGGGTCAAGTACAAGGCCGACTGGCATATCAACGGCAAGCTGGTCGCCAGCCAGATCGCCTTCTGTTCCTTTGGCCGCTCGGACAAAGAGCAGAAATTCGCCAAATCCTCCGACTTTAGGATCGATCCCCCAGACTACGACAAAGGCACGCCAGGCAAGGTCCACTTTGTCGCGCACACCATGACCATCCTCGCCGACCGGCAACTGGCCGATCACGTGACGAAGATCGGCGAAAGCCTCGTTCCCGATTGGCAGAAGAAGCTGGCCGACAACGACCCGGAGAAAGTGCATTTCCGGTTCTACATCCTCGAATCCAGCAAGACACTCAAGTACCCCGTCTCCGACGAAGCGGGAACAGTTCTTGTTCCAGCTAATATGCTTGCCAGGCTGAAGAACGACGCGCAGCTGGCGGCCCTGATTGCTGCCGATGTAGGAGCTGCCATCGGAGAGTATTACTACCAGACTCTGAGGGAAAGGCAGGCGGTAGAAGCGTTTACATGGGGAGGCCTGGCAACACCTTTTGTCGGCCCCATCGTCGCCAGTCAGGCTTCTTCCGACTACTGGGAAGCACAGATGGAACATGAGTACCGTGTCGGCATGGCATGCATGGCCGCCGCTGAATACGACATGCGTCAAGCGCCTGAGGCGATCCGCCAGATAGAGGAAAGGCACCCCGAAGAGGACGAGGCGAAAGGGACACCACCCCCACGGCTCGCCGCCTACGTCGAATTCATCTACGCCACCACTTACGGACGGACCGACTGGAGCGGCAAACAGGTCGGCGAATCCGAATACGGCCAGTTGCTCGCTACTCTGAAAACCGTCGACCCGAAGGCACATGTGCAGTAGCACTAAGCCGCCCCGGGAAACCTTTCAATATCCATTCCCCTACCACACGCAAAGTTGGCCGACTATTTCTTGCCAGCAGGTATAATGGAATTAGAGGTAGAGACAGCCCGGCCCGCGAGCCGGGCTTTCGCTTTTCCCGTAACTCCCGAAGTGGTAATCAATGACGACCTATGCGATTAAAACGCTAAACAGAATCAATTACTTGAGAGAAGAGTGCCTTTGGGCGAGCAGAATCTGTTAGAAATTCGAAAATTCCATGATCTCAATCGATTACGGTTCAATCCAAAACGAACGACCCATGGAATCAATTAGTTAGTTAAAGCAATCGGGATGAAGCAGGGGAGGGGTAAGCTTACTTCTTCACCTTCGCCGTCGCAGCATCGATATTGAACGCGTCCGGCGGAAGCGGCACATTGTAGGCGGCCTTATAGAGGAACCGCTGGCTCGTCATGTCTCCATTCTTGAAGCGTGTGATCGAGAAAGCCGTGGGGATGCCGTCGAAGGTGTGGTAATCGTCGTACTCTTCGCGCTCCTCGTTCTTGTCGTGGTAAACCGGATCGCGATACTGAAAGGTCCGGCTCCGCGGCAGATGAGTTTCCGCATCGATTTGAATCGTGATCGCGTCATTCGCCGGCGAGATCAGCGTCACCTGATCGGTCAGGTGCCGCTCCGACAGCGTCTGCCCCTCGTTGATCAGGATCGTCCTCGGGTCCTTGAGCCACTCGCGCACCGCCACGTCGATCGAGTGCTCGCGCCTTCGCTGATAGTCCTCGCAGATGTCCTTTGGCAGCGGCTTCTTACCCTGATAGGTCGCCTCCCAGCACCGGTCGCTGGAGTAGATCACCACGTCGTCGTGCTTCTTGCCCATCTCGACCCGCTCCTGGCCGCTCGGCGTGCGCCACTGGAAGTAGTCCTCAATCCCGCCGGTGGGCTTGCCCTGATAGAAGCCCGATACCCGGCCCTGGAAGTACGAGTTCTGCATCGAGACCCAGCGCTGGCCGCCCATGGCCTCGACCATCGCGTCGAGCAGGGCGCGGACCTTCTGCTGGTTCGCATCGGGAGTCGAGCCGGCCTGGGCGTGAGCCGCGCCCTCCCCCAGCAATAGAACAAACAGAAGCAGCACCCGTCTCATCCCGCCAGTACCGCCCCTCCGTTCACGTTCAGAATCTCCCCGGTCATGAAACCAGCATACGGCGTGCACAGGAACAGAACCGGCGCCGCCACTTCCGTTGGACGCGCCACCCGCCCAAGCGGAATCGTGGCGAGGATCTGCGGTCCCGCCGCCGGGTCTTCCAAGGCGGGCAGCGACATGTCCGTCTCTACCCACCCCGGCGCAACGCAGTTCACGTAAATCCCATCCGGCGCAAGCTCCGTCGAGAGCCCCTTGGTCAGGCTGATGAGCGCCCCCTTGCTCGCGGCGTAATCGGCATGAAAGGCCTCGCCCCGCTGTCCGGCGGTCGAGCTGATCAACACGATGTGTCCGGCGGCAGCCTCCGGTTGCGGCCTGCCCTGCCGCTTCATCTGCGCAACCGCGGCCTGCGTTAACCCAAAGACGCTGTCGAGGTTGACCGCCATCGTCTGCCGCCACTGTGAATCAGGCATGTTGTTGATCGGCGCATCCTGGGCCGGCCAGACGCCGTGGTTGGCGACGAGGATGTCGATGCGTCCGAAGGCGCGGACGGTCGCCTCGACCAGCGCGCGGCCTTGGTCGGGAGAGGAAAGGTCCTGGTGGACGGCAAGGCACTGTTCAGGGCCGCCCAGCTCGTTCGAGAGCGCCTCGGCAGCACTTTTTGCGCTCCGATAATTAAATCCGACACGGGCCCCGGATTCGCGAAAGATGCGAACGATTGCGGCGCCGATGCCGCGTGAGCCTCCGGTGATGAGGGCGGTTTTTCCGGCGAGTGAGAGTGTGACTCCGGACATGATTGGACGGTACCGAACCCAGGATTCGATTGCAAAATCATCATAAGCGGATTAGACTTCGCTACTGTCCAGAGCCAGCCGCACGCCCTTCGTATTATGTCGGTTTTCTCGTTGGCCTGCTGCTCCTGCCGGTATTGCCGGGCCCCGAACCTCCAAAATCCCCCCCAGATTTCTTCGACGCCGAGGTGAGTCATGTCCTCCAGTCGACCTCTGGATATTTGGGTCCAGAAGTGGTTTACGCTGGTGGTTCTCGCGTTGCTGCTGGTGCTTGCTGCGCAGATGTTTTTCTCCGCCCGACTCGAATCGCAGACCTTCGATGAACCCGCTCATCTCTACGCCGGGTATTCCTACTGGCTACGCTCCGATTTCGGTATCAATCCGGAGCATCCTCCACTAGTGAAGCTTGTCGCATCGCTGCCGCTTTTGGTCGAGAGGCCCAAATATCCAGAGCCGACAAACTTCTACTTCCGCGCGGATTCGGTATTCGGTGGCATTCAGTTGATGAATATGCCGGCTGCCGATACGAGGCTGGCTCGTGCGCGAATGGCTGTCAGCGTTTTTATTTTTCTATTGGCCCTGCTGGTGGTGCTCGCCAGCCGCGAGATGTTCGATCAGAAGACAGCACTGTTTGCCCTTGCTCTGTTTGTCTTCGACCCTATGCTCCTGGCTAATGGGCCACTGCTGGGAACAGACGTTGGTGGGGCCTGCTTTATCTTCGCGACCGTCTACGCCTTCTACCGCTACGTGAAGCGGCCGTCCCTTGCACGCCTCGGTATAGTCGCGCTTGCAGCTGGTCTGGCGCTCGCTGCCAAGCATTCATCGATCCTCGTCTTGCCGATTCTGATATTTCTCGCGGCCATTGAGGTTGTCATTTGGCAGCCGGGAGGCGAGGCAACGATGTCGCGCTCTGCGCAGGGCCGGAGACGAATCGCGCTTCGCCTATGTGCCGCTCTGGTCGTTATTGCCGCAGTATCGGTGACGATTCTCTGGGCATTCTATGGATTTCGTTACGCGGCTCGTCCCGGCGGTGGCCAGATCGTGCCTCCAACTGCCGAGTTTCTCAAGACGCTGAATCATCCAGTCGAAGCACACGTAATTGGCTTTGCCATGCGGCATCACCTGCTGCCGGAGGCGTATCTTTACGGATTCACCGACATCACGATCCTGAGCCGCGAAGGCCGGCCCATGTTTCTATTCGGCAAGCTGTACCCGGCCGGACGCTGGTTTTATTTCCCGGCCGCCTTCCTGATCAAGTCCACGATCGGATTTCTTCTCCTTCTGGCTTTGCTTTCCTTTGCCCGAGTAGTCTGGCGCAGCGAGTCGCGTCGCGAAATCCTGTTTCTGCTTGTCCCTGCCGTTGTTTACTTTGGCTCTGCGATGACCTCAAAGCTCAACATCGGCATCCGGCACGTGCTGCCGGTCATGCCGTTCCTGATCGTGCTCGCAGCAGCAGGGGCAATAAGTCTCGCCCGGAGATCGCGTGTGTGGACCTGGGCCGTTTCCATCATTCTGGCCTTTCATATTGCCTCGTCGCTGCGCGCGTTCCCCGATTATCTGCCTTATTCGAACGAGATCTTCGGCGGCGTGGACAACACCCATCGCGTGCTGGCCGATGCAAACGTGGGCTGGGAAGGAGGATTGAAGGCCCTCCACGCCTACATCGAAAAGAAACAAATCCGCCAGTGCTGGTTTGCCTACTCGGGCCCACCGAATCCAGTCGCTTTTCAGATTCCCTGCAGGCAACTGCCAACCTGGCTCACGCTGTATGTCGATCATGGTCCATTTGGGCCGGTACCCGAGACGATCGAAGGGCCAGTCTTCCTGAGCTCGTATGAGGTTTCCGGATCCACCTGGGGATCAGATGAGATGAATCCCTATGAACCATTCGTTCCAATGCAGCCGGCCCATGTGGTTGCCGGAGAAATCCTCGAGTACGACGGACCATTTCCGGTGACCAAGGTTGCGGCCGCGAGCGAAAACATCGTTGCACTTACGCTGCTTAACCAGCACAACATTGATCAGGCAGTGATCCATGCCGAGAAGGCTGTCGCCCTGGATCCGGGCTCCCTGGCGGCTCACGAAACGCTCGCCACTGCTTATGCCGCCCATCACCAGCCTGACGACGCGCTGCGGGAATATCACACTGCCCAGCATCTATACGCAACTGTGCATCCAGATTTTCAGGGTATCGAGGACCCGCCACAGAATCCTCTTCATCCCTCGCCACAGTAGAGAGGCCCTTGGGAAAAAGGGCCAACAGGAGGATGACTGGTTTCCCATCGCACACTAACCCGCCATCCAACTACTCGCCTCACCGCCTCCGCACGTAAAATTCAAGCCACGAGGTGTCACCCATGAAACGAGCCATCATTGCATTAGCTTCTCTCGGAATAGCGGCGTTGCTGTTCTCCATGGCCCCCGACATCAAGCGCTACATCAGAATCAGCTCCATGTGAACCGCCGCATTCCTTAGCCCCTTGCCTAAACCGGCTTCGAGACCGAAGATGAACGGGTTGTGTTTTCCATGCCGCCGGCGCGCATGAAACGCAATCAGGTTTACCATGCCCCCTCCTCGCCCGACCGAACGCACGCCCATCCCTGAGCTCGACATCCTCTGGATCACCGCGGGGCTCGGCTGCGACGGCGACACCCATCGCCATCCGCGATTTCACCAGCACAATGAGCTTTGATCCCGAAAAGCTCCAAGCTGCCTCTTTTCAGCTCGCCATCAAAACCCAATCCCTCGCAGTCCAGGACGATATCAGCGTCAAAGACCGCCGCGATATGGAGCGGCTGATGAACCAGGAAGTCCTTGAAACCGCAAAATTTCCTGAAATCCATTACGAGGCTCCGATAATCTCTGTTAGCAGAGTCTCCGATATGCTTTGCACGGCCAATCTCGACGGCAAACTTACGCTCAATGGCCTCACCCGGCCGCAGCCCGTCGGTGCACGAGTCACCCTGCTCGGGAGTATGCTACGAGCATCAGGCGAATTCGCCCTCCGGCAGACCGATTAGGGCATCAAGCTGGTCTCGGTCGCCGGAGGCGCCCTCAGGCTCAAAGACGAGCTGAAGTTCTCGTTCGAAATCGTCGCGCGGAGGCAGGAATGATCGTCGGCCACGGCATACCCGGAGTAATTGCGCAATGTGCCTAGCTATTCCCGGCAAAATCGTGGAAATCGACCCCGCCCAGGCTCACCTCGGAACCGTTGAAGTGGCCGGTGTGCGCCGCAAGGTCGATCTCGGCCTGATCCAGGAGGAATCCCCCGCAGCCGGCGACTGGGTCCTTATTCACGTCGGTTTTGCGATGACAAAAATCAGCGAGCGCGACGCACTCGAACAGATGCGCCTGCTTAGCATGCTCGGCGAAGCAGAACAGGCCATGGAGGAAGTCCGCGGCTACAGTCTCCTCGACCCCGCTCCGCCACATTAACCACTGTGTTCTCCGAGTCCTCTGTGGTGAAATGGGTCTTCCAATGAAATACGTCGACGAATTTCGTGATCCCGAGCTGATTTCCAAAGCCGCGGAAGAAATCCGGCGTCTGGCCGACCCCGGGCGCCACTACCGCATCATGGAAGTCTGCGGCGGCCACACCCATGCTATCTACCGTTTCGGCCTGAAAGACATCCTTCCCGCCAACATCGACCTTATCCATGGCCCCGGCTGCCCCGTCTGCGTCCTTCCCATGGGCCGCATCGATGATGGCCTCTCGGTCGCCCGCGACCCCAGCGTCATCTTCACCGCCTTCGGAGACATGATGCGCGTCCCCGGCGCTCACGGCAGTCCGCTCGAGCACAAGGCCCGGGGAACGGATGTCCGCATCGTGTACTCGCCTGCCGACGCATTGCAGCTTGCCCGCAAAAATCCCGGCCGCCATGTCATGTTCTTCGCCATCGGCTTCGAGACAACTGCCCCCTCGACCGCGCTCACCCTCATCCGCGCACGCTCCGAAGGCCTCACCAACTTCTCCGTGTTCTGCAATCACGTCACCATCGTTCCCGCCATCCGTGCCATTCTCGACTCACCCGACATGCGTCTCGATGCCTTCATCGGCCCCGGACACGTCTCCACCGTCATCGGCTGCCGCCCCTACGAGTGGATCGCCCGCAGCGAAGGCAAGCCCGTGGTCACTTCCGGCTTCGAGCCCCTCGACCTGCTGCAGTCCATCGTCATGCTCCTGCGCCAGCTTCGCGCCGGCGAAGCCCGCGTCGAAAATCAGTACAAGCGCGTCGTGCCCTGGGAAGGCAATCGCGCCGCGCTCAAAGCCATGGCCGAGGTCTTCGAGCTACGGCCTTATTTCGAATGGCGGGGCCTCGGATTCATCTCCCAATCCGCACTGAAGCTTCGCGACCAGTATGCCGAATGGGACGCCGAGCGGCGTTTTCCCATCCCCGGCGCGCGTATTACCGATCCCAAAGCCGCGCAGTGCGGAGAAGTCCTCAAGGGAGTACTCAAGCCGGCGCAATGCAAGCTCTTCGGCAACGAATGCACGCCCGAGCACCCCATTGGCGCGCTTATGGTTTCAACAGAGGGCTCATGCGCAGCACACTACCAATACGAGCACCGGAAAAACCTCGTCTCAGTAGCCTGAACGGCGTCGCGGCCTCTGCCATCCGCTTCCGCGATCCACGGATCGAGATGGCCCACGGCGCCGGCGGCAAGGCCAGCCGCAGGCTTGTGGAAGGCCTTTTCGCGCCCCTGCTCTTCGCCGGCTCCCCCCAGCCCCTGAACGACGCCGCGGTTCTCGCCGTCGACACCGCCTCGGTCGCCATCACTACCGACAGCTTCGTTGTCCGGCCTCTGCAATTCCCGGGCGGCTCCATCGGCGAGCTCGCGGTCAACGGAACCCTCAACGATCTGGCCGTCTCCGGAGCGCGCGCGCACGCCATCACCGCAACATTCGTGCTCGAAGAAGGCCTCGCGACCGCCATTCTCGAAGCGGAAGTCCGCGCCATGGCCGATGCGCTTACGAGGGCAAACGTCGCTCTCGTCGCCGGAGACACCAAGGTCGTCGAGCATGGCAAGGCAGACGCCATGTACATCACGACCACCGGAATCGGCCGGCCACTGCCGGGGATTGTGGTCGATGCCCGCTCCGTCCGGCCGGGCGACAAAGTCATCCTTTCCGGTCCTATCGGAGATCACGGCATCACGATTCTGCTCGCTCGCGGCGACCTCGACCTGGAAGCGGACCTCACCTCCGACACCCGCTCCGTCCTGCCGCTCATCGAGTCCATGGCTATCCAGGCTGCGCCCGGAATCCGCTGGATGCGCGATCCCACCCGCGGCGGCGTAGCCACTTCTCTCAACGAGCTTGCCCGCGATTGCGGGCTCGGCATTGTCCTCAACGAAGACGCCATCCCCATTCGCAACGAAGTTCGCGGCGCCTGCGAGCTTCTCGGCCTCGACCCGCTGCATATCGCCAACGAAGGACAGTTCCTCGCCGTCATTGCGCCCGAGTACGCCAATGCCGCCGTGAACGCCCTGCAGCTTACCGAGGGCGGCGAAGATGCTGTCATCATCGGAGAAATCCAGTCTGAGCCAGCCTGCGCTGTGCTCGTCACCACACGTTACGGAGGCAGCCGCATCGTCGACATGCTCGTCGGCGACCCGCTGCCCCGCATCTGCTGAATTATGGAGACCGCCTCCAGCGCCGCTCGCATCGCTTCGCAGATCGAAGACCGCCTCCTCGTGCGCAATGACATCACCGAGGATTTTTTTTCTCGCGAAGCGCGCCGCCTCGCCGGGGCTTGCCGTGAAATGTCCGAGCGCTTTCTGCGGGGAGGCCGCCTGCTCGCCTTCGGGCGGGGCCCTTACTCGACCGACGCGCAGCATGTCTCCGTCGAATTCGTCCATCCCGTCATCGTCGGTAAACGCGCTCTGCCGGCTCTCGATTTATCAGCAGCCTTCAGGCCCTGGCTCGACGCCATCGTTCACTCCGATGACATGGTCATGGGCTTCGGTCCTCCCGAAGGCGATCCTGAAGTCGCTGCCGCACTCGCCTCCGCACACTCCCGCGGCGCCATGACTTTCGCGCTCCCCGGCTCCGAAGCCGCCTACACCCTCCATCCCCCGGCAGACGATCCCTTCATCCATCAGGAGCTCATCGAAATCCTCTACCACACCCTCTGGGAGACGGTGCACGTGTTCTTCGAGCATCGTGAACTTGGACAGGACGTCGGTCAGGCCGAGTTCCTCTACCCATTCCTCGGACAGCAGAAGCAGGAAACCGGAGCGATCATTGAGCAGGTCGCCGCCTCCATCCAGATGAAGGTCCGCGACGACGCCGCACTACGTGTGCAGCTTGCCGAAGAGCAATCCGATCGCATCGGCAGCGCCGCCGCCGCTATCCATGAGCGCTTCAGTCGCGGCGGTAAGCTCATCCTCTTCGGAAACGGAGGCTCGGCAACCGATGCCAACGATTTCGCGCTCGACTGCATCCTGCCTCCGGCCAGATATCATCCCCTTCCCGCCGTCTCGCTATCGATGGAACCCGCCAACATCACCGCTCTCGCCAACGACATCGGCCCCGAAGTCATCTTCCTCCGTCAGCTCATCGCGCAGGCGCGCCCCGAAGACATCGCCGTCGGCATCTCAACCAGCGGTGGCTCCCGCAACATCGTCATGGCCCTTGAGGAGGCCCGCAAGCGCGGCATGCTTACTATCGCGCTGCTCGGATACGACGGCGGCGAAATTCACCGCCGCGGCCTCGCCGACTTTTCAATCATCGTGCGCAGCGACTACATCCCGCGCATCCAGGAAGTCCAGGCCTCGGCCTACCACATCATTCGCGAAACGCTGGAGACGCTCCGCAATGGCGCTTGAGCTTTACGGCACGTCATCCTGCCCGTACACCGAAGAGCTGCGCGAGTGGCTGCACTGGAACCGCCGCGACTTCGTCGAGTACGACATCGAAGTCGACGTGACCGCCCGCGAGCGCCTCCATTCCCTCGACAGCAGTCTCCGCACCGTCCCTATCCTCGTCGAAGACGGTAAGGTCATCCAGGTCGGCTGGCACGGCCGCGCATGCGTTATAGGCTCGGGCTCCTGATGGCGACCGCCTGCTCCATCCGCGTGCGCGGCATCGTCCAGGGAGTCGGATTCCGGCCCTGGGTCTACCGGCTTGCCCAGGCCAACGCCCTTACTGGATGGGTGCTGAATGGCGATCAGGGGGTGGAGATTCATCTGGAAGGCGACGAGGACTCCCTCGCAGCCTTCATGCGCGAGATGCGCTCCAGCCCTCCCGCGGCAGCGGCCATCTCCGCTATCGAAGTCGAGCCGGCGCGGTGCGAAGGGCTGAGCGTCTTCACCATTCGTGAGAGTGAGCGCCTCAGCCGCCCCACCGTCCGCATCTCGCCCGACCTGCCCATTTGCGAAGAATGCCTCGCCGAGCTGTTCGACCGCTCCGACCCCCGCTGCGGCTATCCCTACATCAACTGCACCAACTGCGGACCCCGCTACAGCGTGATCCTCTCGCTGCCCTATGACCGACCCGCGACCACCATGCGCGAGTGGCCCATGGATGACTTCTGCAGCCGCGAGTATCACGATCCGGCCAACCGGCGCTTCCACGCTCAGCCCGTCGCCTGTCCCGCCTGCGGCCCGGCATTCTCGCTGCTCGAAGGCGCAACCACGATCCCCAACAGCACCGAAGCCATAGGCCGCTCTGCACAACTGCTCCGCGGCGGCAAGATCGTCGCGGTTAAGGGAATCGGCGGCTACCATCTCGCCTGTGACGCCCGCAAGACCGAAGCCATCACTGCGCTGCGTGAACGCAAATTCCGCAAGGAGAAGCCCTTCGCCCTGATGGCCCGCGACATCGAGACCGCCCGAACACTCATTGATCTATCGCCCGACGCAGAGTCGCTGCTTACGTCCGTCGCTCGCCCCATCGTCCTCGCGCCCGGAATGCAGGACCTCCCCGGTGTCGCTCCCGACACCAGCGAACTCGGCGTGATGCTGCCCTACACGCCTCTTCACCATCTGCTGTTCGCTGCCGGCGCTCCGGATGCCCTCGTCATGACCAGCGCCAACCGCTCCAGCGAGCCCATTGCCTACGAAGACGAAGATGCTCTCGCGCGCCTCTCGGGAATCGCCGACGCCTTCCTTGTTGGCGAGCGGCCCATCGCACGGCGCGTGGACGATTCGGTCGCCCGCGCCGGGGTTTTCGGCCCTATGATCCTGCGGCGCTCGCGAGGCTACGCCCCCTCCGCCGTCGCACATCTCCCGGCATCGCGCCCTCTCCTCGCTCTGGGCGCGGACCTCAAGAACACCATCACCCTCGTCGTCGACGGCCAGGCGTTCGTCAGCCAGCACATCGGAGACCTCGACCACTACCAGTCATTCCGTGCCTTCGTCGAGACCATCGACGACCTCCTCTCCATGTACGACGTCCGCCGCGACGATCTCATCATCGCCCACGACGCCCATCCGCAGTACGCCTCGACCCTCCACGCGCTTTCACTGCCCTGTGCGAACCGAATTGCCGTCCAGCATCACCGCGCCCACATCGCCTCCGTGCTCGCCGAAAACGCCATCTGGGACGAGCCCGTCATTGGAATTAGTTTTGACGGGACTGGCTACGGAGGCGACGGGACTATCTGGGGAGGGGAGATGTTCGCGGGCAGCTTACGGAGCGGATTCGACCGCATCGCCCACTTGCGCCCCGCCGCTCTCGCCGGAGGCGATGCCGCCGCGCAATATCCCGTGCAGGCCGCCGCCGGATTCCTCTCGCAGCTCGACGACCTCCCTGATCTCGCCGCCGCGCCCTTCCAATTCGGCCCGCGCTATCGCAGCGCGCTCCAGATGATCGAACGCGACGTCCGCACCTTCACCACCACATCCATGGGCCGCCTCTTCGACACCGCTGCCGCGCTCCTCGGCTTTACCCGCGAAATCACCTTCGAAGGTCAGGCCGCGATCTGGCTCGAACAACTGGCTCGTAGTGCGCCCGCAACGGAGCCATACCCATTTCCCTTCACCAGCTGTGAGCTCGACTTCCGGCCACTGCTCTCCGCCTTAATCGAGGACCGCCTGCACCGCCGCCCCATAGCTGAAATCGCGCGCGCCTTCCAGCTCGGCATCGCCGCAGGTCTTGCGTCCGCTGTCATGACACTCTGCGAAGAATGCCGCGTTCGAGCTGTCGTCCTCTCTGGGGGGGTCTTCCAGAATGAGCTCCTCCTCGCCGACCTCAACACGTTGTTCGGCGCAGCGAAGCCCCGCGTCTGGACCAACCACGCCGTCCCGCCCAATGATGGAGGCATCAGCCTTGGACAGGCCGCGCTCGCCGCGTTTGGGGCCTGCGATGCATGAGCTTTCGATTGCGATGAGCATCGTCGATTTGGCTCTCGATGAAGCGCGCGAACGGCGCGTAACGATAGACGCCGTCTACCTCGACCTCGGCCCGCTGTCTGGAGTCGTCGCCGACGCTTTGCGCTTCTCATGGGAGATTGCCTGCCAGGACACCGCCTTGCAAGGTTCACGCCTCCTCATCCGCGAAATCCCCGTCGAGATCCACTGCTCGACCTGCAACGCCAATCGCACCCTCGATTCCGTGCAGTGGCTCTGCTGTCCAGTCTGCGGCACGCCCGCCCTGGAAGTCATTCATGGAAAAGAACTCGCCATCATCGCCCTGGAGGTACGAGATGAGCAGCCAGCCGCGGCTCCTCGAAGTGCGTAAGAACGTCCTGAAGCAGAATGACCTGATCGCCCGTTCCCTGCGCGACCGTTTCGGCGCCCAGGGAACCTGCGTCGTGAGCCTTGTCTCCAGCCCTGGCGCAGGCAAGACTGCTTTCCTCGAGAAGACTCTCACCCTGCTCCATCCCACCTGCCGGGTCGCCGCCCTCGTCGGCGATCTTGCGACGGAAAACGATGCCATCCGCCTCGCCCGCAGCCAGGCGCCCGTCAAGCAGATCACCACCGGAACCCTCTGCCACCTCGAAGCTGCCATGGTCGAACGCGCCCTCGCCGAGTGGAACCCCGGCCCGCTCGACTTCCTCTTCATCGAGAATGTCGGCAACCTGGTTTGTCCCTCTTCCTACGACCTCGGCGAAAACCTCCGCCTCGTTCTCCTCTCCGTCACCGAAGGCGAGGATAAGCCACTCAAATATCCCACCATCTTTAACAGCGCCGACGTGGCAATCGTCACCAAGATCGACCTTGCTGCAGCCGTCGAATTCGACGAGAGTGCAGTCAGCGCGAACATACAAGCTGTCCGTCCCGGCATGCGCCAGTTTTCAGTCTCGGCGAAAACCGGCGCAGGAATCGACGCGTGGCTCCAGTTCCTTACCGGAGAAGTCCGCCAGGCCGCAGCCAATTGATAAGAACCGCTTCCGTCCTTTCGTGCCAAAAGGCTGTCAAGCGCGTCACGGGTTGACCTGACACTGGCATAGCCCTTGCTGGCGCACCGGAATGGCGCGGCCTGCCACGATCTCGTAATTTCATCCATTTGGCCGATCCACATCCTTTGGCAACAAATATGCAATTCAAGAACGGCAAGAAACATGGTTCCTGGGCGGGGTCAGAAAAACCGTCTCGAAGGAATCCCGGGACGGCTCCAAAAGGAAATTCGTAACAAGGAAGGCCTACTGTTCCCTCGTTAAACGGCGTACTCGATCACGATTAACCAAACCGATTGAGCCTGCTCACCCCTCAGCAGCAGCGGTTCAACCAAACTGCTGAACGCCGTTGACGTATTCTCCGCCGCGCCCCTGGGACCGCTCAAGACTTAACCGGGCCACGCCTCAGGCAGCCATTTGAAAGCTTTGCGGAAGGAGAGTCATGCGTCGTTTCTCGGGTATCAGCTTGTTTTTTGCTGCGATTGTTCCCTTTGTTGCGGCAGCCAATGGGGCCGCTGTTCCATGCGATCAGAAACTCCTGTCGCTTGTTCCTCCGGGCGCAGAATTGGTAACCGGCATCATTCCATTTGAAACAAATGTGCCGCGCGGATGGATCTTTCTCAGCAGCGGCTATACCAAACTCGATTACGACGACTACTTCTCCCTGGTTGGAGTAGACAGCTCACGGCAGCTTTCCTACATGATCCTGACCGACTTTCCCGGAAAAGAGGGCCAGCACAGCCTGCTCGCATCCGGACATTTCGATCAGGCTCGAATCTATAAGTCGGCCACCGACGGCGGAGCGAAAACCACGGAGTACCGTGGCATTTCTGTCGTCCTCATCGAACCCTTTCTCCGCGAACGTGAAGCTTTCCACGAAACGCGCTGGCTGGCGATAGCCGACTCCAGGTTCGTGTTCTTCGGCTCGTCTGAGGCGGTGCAGCAGGAGCTCGACCGTTATCTCGATCACAGCACTCCAGACCCTTTTCTGGCGCAAAGGATCGCGCACTTGCGGCACTCCGATTCCACATGGGCTCTTCTCTACGCACCCGGCCGCAGCTCAATTGTCCGCGACAGCCTCACCGAAGTGGGCCTTGATCCTACATTGGCAGCCATGCCTGACGCCGGTGGTTTCCAGCTCGGCGTCCACTACGGAAACGTAATTGAGATCGAGTATGAAATTACCGCTGCTGATGAGCTCGCCTACTCACAACCTGCTTCCCTTACGCCGGCAGCCGCTCTCAGCATGAATCCGCCCGCTTCTCGTCAAGCCATAAGTGCCGGCGAACGCCGCTTTCACGGGGTACTCAAGATCCCCGCCAGCCGCTACGGCACATGGTTCGACGAGCTGGCCGCGCAGTGGCGCGCCCGGAACTCCACAGCCCATTGAATTTCCGGTTACGCGTCGCGTGTGCGTGCCTGCCGCTGAACTTCGACCCCGTCAAACCCGCCACTTGCCCCTGCAGACAGCCGAATGGTAGAAATGGTTTGCTCACGTCATACGGCGGCCCGCGCCGGGTTTCCTCTCATCGCTCATTGAAAGCCCCTGGCCGCTCCTCCAGGTCCGCCGCCTGACTCCCATCCGAGGAGGAAGATACATGGCCACTCAAACCGCAAGCCGTCCCCTCGATATGGAAAAGCTCCATATCCTACTCGGCCAGGCCGTTGCCGATATGGGCGCGGCACTGCACGCTGCCCTCATCGTCATCGGCGACAAGCTGCATCTTTATAGAACGCTGGGTAGCGGCGAAAAATTCACGCCTGCCGAGCTCGCCCGCCGCACCGGAACCGCCGAGCGCTACGTGCGCGAATGGCTCAACGCAAATGCGGCAGCAAAGTATGTTGAATACGATGCCGCCACAGGAACCTACTACATGACTCCGGAGCAGTCCTTCGCCCTGGCCCAGGACGACAGCGCCGTCCACCTGCCCGGTTTCTATCACATGGTGGCCTCGTGCATGAAAGACGAGGAAAAACTCACTGAAGTCTTCCGCACCGGTAAAGGCTTTGGCTGGCACGAGCACGAGCCGGGATTGTTTCACGGCTGCGAGCGCTTCTTCCGGCCAGGCTATCTCGCCAATCTCACTTCCAACTGGATCCCCGCGCTCGACGGCGTGGAGGCGAAGCTCCAGTCCGGAGCCCGCGTCGCCGACGTCGGCTGCGGACACGGCGCATCAACGCTGCTCATGGCCCAGGCCTACCCCGAGTCGGAGTTCTATGGATTCGATTACCACGACGCCTCCATCGCCACAGCTCAACAAAAAGCGAAGAAGGCCGCCCTTGACGACCGCGTACACTTCGAAGTCGCTCCGGCCAAATCCTACCCCGGCCGTGACTACGACTTCGTCGCCTTCTTCGATTGCCTGCATGATATGGGCGACCCCGCCGGCGCCGCCAGGCATGTGCATGAATCCCTCGCCTCCGACGGAACCTGGATGATCGTCGAGCCCATTGCCGGCGATGATGTTACAGCTAACCTCAATCCCGTCGGAAGGATCTACTACTCGGCTTCCACCGTCGTTTGCGTGCCCGCATCGCTTTCACAGGAAGTCGGCGCAGGACTCGGCGCTCAGGCCGGCGAGAAGAAAATCCGGGAGGTCGTGACCGGCGGCGGCTTTCAGCACTTCCGCCGCGCCACCGAAACACCCTTCAACATGGTGTTTGAAGCCAGGCCGTAACTTTGAGTTGAATCGATTAGGTCCGGTAAGGGCTTGGCCGGGCCTATTTCTTTGCCCGTGAAGCCAGCAGCCTCTTCCTCGCCGCTACCAGCTTCTTCCGCTCCCCCCCGGGCATTGCCAGCACATCCTTCGTGCGTTTCGGCAGCTTGTCGCAGATCAGGCTGTGCGCGTTGCGCAGATGTTCCTTCAACTCATTCGAGGAGAAGACGTCATACCGCTCGATTGCGACCCAATAAATTCGCGCCATATACGGAGCCGGAAAGACTCCTTCCACTTCCAGCAGCTCGGCATATCGTTCCGGACCGGCAGCGAAAGAGAGCACGCCATGGCTGTCCTTGCTCAGGTTGGCCAGCGCAAACATCTTGCCGCCAATCGCCTTGTCTCCTACCCAGAAGACGAGGTTGTCGCCCCACTGCATCGTCTCGGCAACATGAGGCAGCCTGAGCAGGAACGCGCGCAGCGACTCAACATTCATCGCCACACTCAGGAACGCGAGGCGAACTCGCTGCGATGACGGCTGTAAAAGAAATAGATCACCAGCCCGATGGCCAGCCACATGAAGAACCGGATCCACGTGATGATCGGCAATCCCGCCATCAGCAGCACACAGAAGCCGATGCTCAGCACGGGGAAAACCGGGCCGCCCGGACATCGGAAGCCACGATGCCGGCCGGGGTCTTTGTAGCGCAGAATCAGCACGCCGGCTGAGACCAGAACAAACGCAAACAGCGTGCCGATATTCGACAGATCCGAAAACGTCCCGATATCGAGCAGGCCGGCCGGGAGTCCCACCACGAAGCCCGCCACCCAGGTCGCCACAGCAGGGGTCCGGAAACGCGGATGCACCTTCGCGAAAACCGAGGGCAGCAACCGGTCGCGCGACATGGCGAACCATACTCGCGCCTGCCCGATCTGGAATACGAGAATGGACGAGATCATCCCCAGCATCGCGCCGATCAGAATGGCCAGCCGGGTCAGGTTCAGCGCCGGTCCCGGATGCTCGAGATAAACCTTCTTCAGCGTGTTCACAACCGGCGCCGCATCATCGACCACCGCCGTCCATTTGATAAGCCCGGTGAGAATGACCGCCACACCGATGTAGAGAATCGTGCAGCACACCAGAGTCGCGATAATCCCGATCGGCACATCGCGCTGCGGATTCCTGCACTCCTCCGCCGCCGTCGACACCGAATCGAATCCGATGTAAGTGAAAAAGATGATCGACCCGCCGGTCAGCACGCCCGACCATCCATTCGGATAAAACGGCTTCCAGTTTGCCGGCTGAACGTAATGCGCGCCCACCGCAATGAACAGGAGGATGGCCGCGATCTTCAGCAGCACCATCACATTGTTCGTTTCCGCCGATTCGCGGATACCGCGCACCAGAATCACCGTCAGGATCATCACGATCAGAAACGCCGGAACGTTGAACCCGAAATGCCAGCCCGACGGATACAACATGTTCCCTTGCAGATCGGTCAGCCCCGAAGGAAGATACGCCGGCGAAATCCATCGTAGGTTGGGATGAATGCCGAACCAGTCGAGCAGCGCCACGGCGTGGCCCGCAAACCCAACCGAAACCGCCATGTTCGAAAAGGCGTACTCCAGGATCAGGTCCCAGCCGATGATCCACGCAATGAGTTCGCCAAGCGTAGCGTAGGTATAGGTATAGGCCGAACCGGCGATTGGAATCATCGATGCAAGCTCGGCATAGCAGAGTCCCGTGAACGCGCAGACAATCGCGACCAGAACCAGCGACAACGCGAGAGCCGGCCCGGCGCCGGGCCGCCCGGCGAGCGCCGTGTGATGAATCAGGTAATCGAGGACCGGCGTGTTGAGAATCGACGAAGTGTCGAACTTCTCTCCGGCGATTGCCGTGCCGACGACTGTAAAGATGCCTGAGCCAATGACGGCTCCGATGCCGAGTGAGGTGAGCGAAACAGGACCCAGCGTCTTTTTGAGGCGCGTCTCCGGGTTTTCGGACTCCGCAATAAGCTTGTCGATGGATTTACAGGCTAATACCTGCGGTCTGGAGCGTTCCAACGGCAGAGTCCGGCTCTTCGAGGGCATGGTTAGAGGGGAGTGTATCCGGAATGAGGCCCGCTCCGCGAGAGAAATCCTCGGAGCGAGTCCGGAACCCGGCGCTTACTTGCGCTTGCTCTGACCGCGCGCCATCTGCTTTACCTTCTTCTTGTTCGAGCCGCGCGGCGTAGTGCGCGGAGCCTTCGGAGCCGCCTGCTTGCGGGCCGTCCGCTTCACCTTCTTGCGTTCTGTTCTGTCGGTAATTGCTTTCGTATTTGCCATTCGTATCCTTGATTTAAGTAAGCGAAAATCAAAATAAGAAATCTCATCCGGCCCGGCTTCACAGCCGCTCCAGCTGCGCAAATTTCTCGACCAGCTTTTTCACGCCGAACTTCGAAAATTGTACCGTAACCTTGGCGTCCTCTCCTTCGCCCTCGCGGCGGAAGACCACGCCTTCTCCATACTTCGGATGCCGCACTCTCTGGCCGCTTTTCAGCCCGGTCTTGCCTGTCGGGGCCGGAATATCCAGCTTCGGCCGGGACCGGGGAACCTGCACGCCGCGCTGCGAGAAGAATTGCGCAATGTTGTCGAGCGAATTGCCGGGTTTCGTTGGCCGCTGTACAGGCCGTCGCATCGCCGCCCCCTGACGCGCGCTCTGGTCTTCGTCCTCATAACTGTAATGACGAACCGAGGACTCCTCGTCGTATCCTCCCCGCCCCGGTCGCGATCCCCTGTATCCGCCGTACCGCTCATAGCTGCCCCCGGAACCATACCAGGTTGCCCCCGGCCGCCCTGCCCCCGACAAGTCCTCAATGAGGTGCGCCGGAATTTCCTCCAGAAATCGCGACGGCAGGCTGGTATCCGGCATGTCGTTTCCATAGCGCCGCCGATACCGCGCTCGCGTCAGAATCAGTGTATCCATCGCCCGCGTCAGCCCAACGTAGCAGAGCCGCCGCTCTTCCTCCATCTGATCCGGCTCGTTGAGCGTGCGCGACAACGGGAACAGCCCCTCTTCAAGCCCGGCAAGGATCACCAGCGGAAATTCCAGCCCCTTGGCCGAATGTAGCGTCATCAGCGTAACCCGCGAGTCCGGTTTGTACTGGTCGGTATCGCTGACCAGCGCCGCGTGATCCAGAAATTCCGCCAGCGTCTCGCCCCGTTCCTCGGCATCCTGCGCGGCGTTAGCAAGTTCCTTCAGGTTCTCAATCCGTGAAAACGCCTCCGGCGTGCCCTCTTCTTCAAGCGAGCGAATATACCCGGTGCGGTCGATCAGGAACTTGATCACTTCCGGCAATGTGGCCGCATCACCCGGCTTCCGAAACGCCGGTCTTTCAGCCTTCTTCTCGGCTAACCCCTGCGGTGCCGCGTGCGGCACCGGCGGCTCGTCTTCGAACGGATTGAACGACGTCGCATCGAGCGGCACATCGTCCAGCTGTTCTCTTTGCTCCTCCGGCTCAGCTGCGAATACCAGCGCGTGCTGCGCCTGCTCGCCAAAATCGAATGCGATATCCACGTCACCCTCGCTTGCTTCGCCGGACATATCGAAGCTGGTATCCGCCTCGGTTGCTACGTCCGCGGCAAGCTTTTCTGCGAAACCCGGCGCAAGCATTGCGCGCCCATCCTCGATGATCCGCCGAAAAGTATCCAGCGCGATGAGAGCCCGCGAGGGCAGCAGCCGCTCGTCTAGAACACGCCTTATCGCATCCCATGTGCTCATGCCCGTCTCAATGGCAATGCGCTCCAGCGTCTCCAGCGTCGTTTTGCCGATGCCGCGCGCCGGCGTGTTGATCGCGCGTTGCAGAGCGATCGAGTCGTGCGGATTCTGCACCAGTTTCAGATAGCTGAGCATGTCCTTGATCTCGGCGCGCTCGTAAAACGAGAAGCCCCCGACCATCGTGTAGCTGATCCCGTATCGGCGCATCGCCTCCTCGATCAGCCGCGACTGCGAGTTCGTCCGGTACAGCACCGCCGCGCGCGGCTGCTCGTCCTCCGACTTGCGGAGATATTTCTGGATCGTATCCGCGATGTACAGGGCCTCATTTTCGCCATCCGGAGCCTCGTAGTACCCGATCAGCGACCCGCCCTGCCGGGACGTCCACAAATGCTTGCCTTTGCGCTGCGCATTCCGTGAGACGACTGAGGAAGCGGCTTCGAGAATCACTTGCGTAGACCGATAATTCTGTTCGAGGCGGATGGTCCGTGCTCCGGGGAAGTCACGCTCGAACTCCAGAATGTTGCGGATATCCGCGCCGCGCCACGAATAGATGCTCTGGTCCTCATCGCCCACCACGCAGACGTTCTTCTCCTCCCCGGCGAGCAGCTTCATCAGCTCGTACTGTGGGCGGTTCGTGTCCTGATACTCATCGATCAGCAGATAGCGAAACCGGCGGTTGTACCGCTCCCGGACCTCGCCCGAGGACTTCAGCAGGCGCACCGCCTCGAGCAGCAGATCGTCGAAGTCCAGGGCATTTGCTTTGCGCAGTTCCCTCTTATAGGTGTCATAGATGTGCGCGATGCGTTCGCTGATCGGATCCGAAGAGCTCAGGTAATACTCCTGCGGATCGATCATGTGATTCTTCGCCCAGGAAATCTTCGAGAGCACTACGCGCGGCGTGAGCTGCTTGTCATCGAGACTCATGCGGCGCATGGCAGCCTTTACCACGGCCTGCTGGTCGGCTTCGTCATAGATGGCGAAGCTCTTCGTCAGGCCTTCGTTGCCGATCCGAAGCGCCTCGATGTCTCGCCGCAGCATGCGCACGCAGAAGGAATGAAACGTTGCCACCACGGGCTTTGCCAGGCTCGCGTGCCCGATGAGCTGCTCGACGCGTTCGGCCATCTCGCCCGCAGCCTTGTTCGTGAACGTAACGGCGAGTATAGAATCCGGCGCGACGCGCCGCTGGTCGATCAGATAGGCGATGCGATGGGTAATGACGCGGGTTTTCCCCGAGCCGGCTCCGGCAAGAATCAGGACCGCGCCATCGACGGCTTCTACGGCCTCACGCTGCTGGGGATTGAGTTTGTCGAGTAGGTGCTGCAAATGCGAGGTCCGGTGGAGGTACTGTATTTCAGTATAAGCCACTAAAGACCCACCTTGCCTTACGCCGTAGTAAGGAAATATCTTCGATGTAAGGAGATCCGTAAGGTGAGCACTGCAACCGTCACATCAAAAGGGCAGGTGACGATTCCGGCAGACGTACGCAGCCAGTTGAAACTGAAGGCGGGCGATCGAGTGGAGTTCGTTCTCAATCCAAAGAGCGGTCACTTCGAAGTTATTCCAGCCACCATCTCCATCAGGTCGCTGAAAGGCATCCTTCCAAAACTCAGGAAGCCGCTTACCAATCGCGAGATTGAGGAGGCAATTGCTGAGGAAGGCTCATCCCGAGGATGATTGGCCTCGATACCAACGTTCTGGTTCGTTATCTTCAACAGGACGACCCGCAGCTCTCCTCAAGAGCCACGGCCCTTATCCACTCGCTCAGTGGTGAGCGTCAGGGATATATCTCGCTTGTCACTCTGGTCGAACTGGTCTGGATACTGGTTCGCAAATTCAAGCTTGAACGCAAACAAATCGTTTGCATCGTGGATTCCTTGTTACGCGCTGAGGAACTGATCGTTGAGCGGTCTGGCTTTGTGCGTAGTGTCCTCCATCTTTACGAAAACTCGAAGGCGGGGTTTTCCGATTGCCTCATTGCCGAGCAAGGGAGCGTCGCAGGGTGCGACTACACCCTCACCTTCGACCAGACTGCGGCGAAAGCTGGAGGCATGAAGCCATTGTGATCTGCCGGAATTGAACATGCCCCCGATAAAGCAATCCATCGCCGTCTTCTGCGCCTCTGCTCCCGGCAAAAATCCTGCCTACCTCGAAACCGCCCGCGAACTCGGCCGCCTCATCGCACAGCGCAACTACACCCTCGTTTACGGAGGCGCCTCCGTCGGCACCATGGGATGAGACGGACGCTGAATATGGATATACATACTCGTGGCGAGGTTTCGCGAATCAAAGCCTTGGACAGGCGGAGAATGCGATTTCCGACTATAGCATCGCTGAAAGCAGTCTCAGATTGGCACGCCAAAAACTGCCAAGGGTAAATCATTGGCCGCTGTCCTCATGCAGCATGCAGAAGTCCTTCAGCAACTCGGCAAGCGGCAAGAAGCCGAGGCTCTTCAACAGGAAGCTAAGAATCTTTGATAACTATTCACTGCTTTTCCTTGCGAGGGGTGGCTGTTTGCACTCCCCACAGACGCAGTGCCTTCTCAGGTAGTCCCACGAATAAATCCCGCTCTTGTGCCCATCGTTCCACTCGAAGCTGACTGCGTAGTGCCCAACGGGAGTCACCACCTCCGGACGCGGTGGTGCCTGATACATCGGCAGTAATGCCTGCGATTGTGGCTTCGCCTCGCCAGGCTTGCGCCCTGACTTCTCGCGCTCGTCATGGCACGTCGCGCACGGACAGGCGTTGCGCAGCCACGAGAAGCTCCATGAGCTCTTGTGGCCGTCCTTCCAGTCAATCTCAAGCCCGGTGCCTTCCGTCTTGTGGACGCGCACCTTCACCGGCTCCTTCGCTTCGCGTGGCAACTCACGGTTCTGCTCCTCTTCCCGTTTTGCCTGCTCTGCCGTGACCAGCCGGATCCCTTCGTGACTCATCCTTCTTCTATTTTCGCAGAAGCCGCGCGACGGCGATCGTACCGCACTTTCAACGCAAGGATGGCCAGCGACAGCCCGAGCGTGAGCGCATTGGCCGCGATCACCGGAAACGACCCGATGTAAATCCCATAGACCAGCCACAGAAATACGCCGAACGAAAACACCAGAAACATGGTCAGCGAAATCTCGTGCGCGCTCTTCAGTCGATAAACTCTTATCAGCTGCGGCACAAACGAAATCGTGGTACACGTCGCGGCGAAGTAGCCGATAAGATCAACCGCCTGCGCACGCATCACATCGCGCTCCGGTGCGTGAAAAAATAGATCGCGATCGCAAAGCCCAGAGCAATGATGAACGGCCGCAGAACGCGGTCGCTGATCCGTCGGGCATTCCGCGCCCCGGTATATCCGCCAATCGCGCAGGCGATCATCATGTACCAGCAGAAGCGCCACTCGACGGCTCCATGAATGATGAACGTGACCACCGCGATCCCGTTCGCCACGGTAGTTATCACCACCTTGAGCGCATTGATCTCCGCCAGCCGCTCCACTCCGCAGAAACCCAGCGCCGCCATCGTGAGCAGCCCCGCCCCCGCGCCGAAATATCCGATGTAGTAGCAGATGCAGAGCAGAATGGCCAGCAGTGGAACCAGCGCGACATGCTCGGGAGCATTGCCGTGCCGCTCGATGCGCCGCCTCACCGCGCGCGAGACCGGCCCGCTCACCGCAAAGCTCGTTGCCCCAAGCAGAAATAGGTACGGCACCAGCCGCAGAAATGACTTCTGGCTGTTGTGCAGCAGCGTCCAGGCTCCGACATAGCCGCCGATCAGCGCCACCGTCGCGACAGGTATCACCAGCCGGATATTCCTGCGCAGATCTTCGCGATACCCCGCAATCGACGTGAACTGACCCGGCCACAGCGCCACCGTGCCCGTCGCATTCGCTTCAATGGGCAGCAGCCCCGCCTTGAGCAGCGATGGGAAGGCAATGAAGCCGCCTCCTCCCGCCACTGAATTCACCATGCCGCCGAGAAAGGCGGCGAAGGCCAGCAGTGCGTCCCGGGCTATGAAACTTTCAGGGAAAAAAGCGGCGTACACCACCTTATTGTAGACGTGATTCTTGAGGTGCCCCGATTGTGTCGCGGCTGCTGTGCTCAACCCGCATTGCGCGTCGCGTCCCTTTGCGCTCTTCGCGTCTTCCCGGTGAATGGATTTGTCTCTGTGCTCTCTGTGGTGAATCTCTCAAACGTGAATCTCCGGCGTCGCCTCCAGCAGCGCTCTCGTGTACGCCTCCCTTGGTGCGCTACAGATCTCGAGGCTAGGTCCGCTCTCAACCAGTTTGCCCCGGCACAGCACAGCAATGTTTGTCGCCAGATATCGTACCAGCGGCATCGAATGCGAGATAAAGAGATAGGTCAGCGAAAACTCCCGCTGCAGATCGCGCAGCAGATTGATGATCTGCGCTCCCACGCTCACATCGAGCGCCGAAACCGGCTCATCAAGAACCACCAGCTCGGGCCGCAGCGCTAGAGCCCGCGCAATGTTGATCCGCTGTCGCTGCCCTCCCGAGAACTCATGCGGATAACGGGTCAACGCCGACTCATCCAGCCC
>JAFAMZ010000338.1 GCA_019232935.1 Silvibacterium sp. | reverse complement strand
CTCCTTGAAGCACATTCCAGAGCCTATCGTACATCCTGGCAGCATTGGGAGAGGTTTAGGAAGTTTCGGTTGCCCCGAAAAAAAAGCGGCACGAACGGTATTTTGTCCGTGCCGGGAGGCCAGTGACGCAACTTGTACTAAAACCTGACGCCAGTTTCAGGAGCCCCGCTCGACTGATCCCAGCTTACTTCTATCCAATTTGATGCTTGTCACGTCCACAGGAATCGCAAATTTTAGCAAATCTACACCGGATCGGATTTCTCCTCCGACTTTTCATAACATACGCCGGATTCCTTTTCCGCACAAGCATAATCACTCTGAACCCGGAGTAATTTCAAAAGTTGTAGGTGGAAAATCCTCTTTTCTCCCATTTTGGGACATGCGATACTCCGTTATCGGGCTTCATAATCTGCCGCAAAGCGTTCACATGACTGAAGAATCTGCGAAAGAGATGGAGAAACGGCCTGGTCAGGCCAGCATAGCTCGAAAGCCTTGGCAGACGGCTCTGCTGCTGGTCGGCTCGGCGGCTCTTGGCGGCATGGCAGTGGCGATCTGGAATCGCAAGGTGTTAGCGGATATGCGAAACCGTATGGCTGAACCTGCAAAGCGAAATACCGGAAGAGAAGACGATATTTACTGAAGTTAGCGGTCGTGGGCTCCAGCAATCGCGGGATCCGACCCGTCATGGAGCCGAATCAAAAAGCCCTTCTATGGCAGCCGCAAGGTCGAAGTCGCGTTGGGTGAGGCCTCCAGCGTCGTGAGAAACCAAGGCGAGGCGGACCCTGTTGTATCGAATGTCGATATCCGGGTGGTGGCCGGCGGCTTCTGCCTTGGCAGCGACTGAGTTCACGAAATCCATGGCAGCTACAAAGTCCGGGAACTCGAGATTACGAATGATTTCGCCTTGCTGCTCCTTCCAATCGGGCAGCGAGCTCAGTCTCTCCCGCACTTCATCCTTGCCCAACAGTGGCATTGGCGCCTCCGCTCCAGGAGCACGGTGCTAGTTGGTCCGTCGTGTGTGCAATATTTTATTGCTAACCGATCGAAATGTATCTGTCTATCCCGGATTATGCACGAGCGCTTCGCGGTTCTCGACAGTTCCGGCGAACGACAGCGGCGAGAATCGTCCGTGATTGCTGATCTCCTTGCGGAGATCTTCCCAAAGTCGGTTGGGCATTTCCAGATAGACGCTTACTACCCGCGGATCGAATTGGGTGCCGGAGCAGCGCTGGATTTCTTCGCGAGCGGCATCAAATGACCGCGCCTGCCGGTAGGGCCGGTCGGAGGTGATTGCGTCGAGGGTGTCGGCTACAGCAAAGATGCGGGCACCGAGCGGGATCTGCTCGCCGACGAGGCTGCGGGGGTATCCGGTGCCGTCATAATGCTCCTGATGGCTGTAAACGATTTCCGCTGCATCGTGGAGAAAGGGGATCTTGCGGAGCATCTGGTAGCCGCGGGCGCAATGTTCGCGCATCATGGTCTGTTCGTGATTGTCGAGCTTGCCGGGCTTGAGAAGGATAGCGTCCGGGATGGCCATCTTGCCGATATCGTGCAGAAAAGCTCCTCGCGCAATGGTGCGAATTTCCTCGGGGGGCAACTCCATAGCGCGAGACAGGGCGATGGTGTAGGCCGTTACTCGCTTGGAGTGGCCTTCGGTCTCCGCATCGCGCAGGTCGAGGGCGTCGCCCAAGGCTTCGAGGGTAATGTCGTAGGAGCGCTCCAGATCTGACATTGCGTGGCGGAGCATTTCCGTGCGCGCGGTGACGAGCTGTTCCAGATTGTAGCGATAGATAGAGTTCTGCTGGACCAGGCGGCGATACTCGAGCGCGCGCTTGACGGTGCTGAGAAGCTGCTCACGCTCAAAGGGTTTGAGAAGGTAGTCGTAAGCTCCATTTCGCATGGCGGTAATGGCTACGCTAATGTCATGGATTGCGGTAACCATGACGATGGGAGTGTCCGGCTGAACCTCACGCACCCGCTCCAGGAGCCCAATCCCGTCCAGGCCGTTCATCATGATGTCGGAGAGGATGAGGTCGTAGGGCGGATCGTTGACGAGATGCTGGACGGCTTCGACGCCATTTGCGGCAAGGACAGGGATGTAGCTCGATTTCTCCAGCATGGCGGCCATTACGGTCCGCACGTAGGGCTCGTCGTCGACGATTAGAATTCGCTCCTGGGCCATGATTCTCCCATGCATAATGTTTTCGCCGTTCGGCCCTCGGGGCAGACAAGCGGCACAAATCGGTTAAAACAGCAGCTGGGAAAAAGGATGACATAGTCGCCGCGTGTCCGTGCAGGACACGCGGCAGGACAACCCTGTTATTGTCTAGTGCTTCTAAGGTATATCGTCATCGAGTTGAGCAAAAGCGCCAAATTCGGCTTTAGCTCCATTCCATTCCTGGAGTAATCATTTAATATACATCAGATCGAAGGCGAAACAGTAAGTTCCGAGGCGAGACGTTGTTCAATCTGGATAGGCTCACGCAGGACAACTCGATCAGGGTTGTGACCTCACGGCAGGTCAGGCAACAGTCGGTCGACATTCGGCGAGATGTCTATGACAGCCACCGGCACCGGGTCTTTGCGCTGGCGTTCTACATGACAGGCAACGAGGTCGAAGCCGAGGAGATTCTTACCTCCACGTTCGTGACCGCCTTTCGCAAGGCGGACACGCCGGACAGCCGCGAGGTGGACTCTGCCCTCATGGCAGAGCTGCGGAAACGCTTTATGTTGGATCGGTGCCAGGCGACGCTCGATATCCAAGCCGGGTCCGGCGAGAGAGCAAGCCTGGAGGGTCGGAATGTGCGCCGCACCGAACTGGAAGAGGCGATTCACACACTGCCGGCTGACGAAAGGCTCCTGTTTTTGCTTCGGGATGTGGAGGGGTACTCGCTGACGGCGATATCCGAACTGCTGACAATTCCCGAGGCAAAGGTGCAGCGTGGACTGATTTCGGCGCGCATCCGGCTGCGGCGGGCCCTGGCCAAGGGCTCAGTTGTCGAAATCCCTGCACCAGCCCAGGCAGAGCCAGACGCGGCATAGACTGCTCGCTTTAGTCGGGCCCAGGTGAGTCAACTGCCAAGTTACTGGATCATCGGCATAACTGGCGCGCTACTCCGTCCGGAGCGCTTTTGCTGGATCGGTTGAGGCTGCGCGTCGGGCCGGGATGAGTCCTGCCAGGGTGGCAGCCAGGGTGAGCCCGAGGATGGCGGTTGCCATGACGCTTGGGTCGGCGCTTCTGATCTCGTAGAGCTGTGATTTGACGAATCGGACGCAGACGAACGCCACCGGAATCCCGATGGCGAGTCCGAACGCGGTCTGAAGCATTGCTCCGCGCATGATCATGGCAATCACGCTCGAACGCTCGGCGCCCAGCGCCATTCGAATGCCGATCTCGCCGGTGCGCCGGGCAACAGTGTAGGCGGTGACGCCGTAGAGCCCGACCGTAGCCAGCAACAACGCGAGCACGCCGAAGAGCATGGTCAATCGGGCGATCATGCGATCTTCGACAAAGCGGTCAGCGATCTGCTCGTCGAAGGTTTGGAATTTCTCCACGGTGAGATTTGGATTGATACTCGCCAGCGTCTGGCGGGTAAGCGCCTCCATATCGGGCATCGGGTGTGAGGTCTGGAGCACAACAGCGCCGGCATAGAGCGAGATGTCTTTCTCGATGGGGTCCTTGTCGCTTGCGGGGCGCTGCATCAATGGCACAAAGTACATGCTGTGGTTCTTCAATCGTGGCGTCACGTAAGTTGTGTCCTCGACGACTCCGACGATTTCGTAATTTCCCCACGACGACGGGTCGCCCGGAGAACCGAAGTGCTGGCCGATGGGGTTCTCGCCCGGTTTGAAGAACTTCTTCACGAACTCCTGGTTTACCACTGCTACGTTGGTATTCCCCGGTGTATCCTTCTGGCTGATTCCGCGCCCCACGAGCACGCGCGTTCCCACAGAATCAAAATATTCGGGGCTGACTCTGACGAATGAAGCGCCGAAGTGCGGGTCAGGCTTTCCCTGGATCTGAATGCCGGTGCCCCAGTTATCGTCCTCCATGGGCGTGTAGGAACTGATGCCGACGTTCACCACTCCGGGGATGGAGTGGAAGCGATCTTCGATCAGGCGATACAAGGCGTCGAGCTGCGTTTGCGAATAGCCGGCGGCCTGCGGATCGATGTGCACGATATAGCGATTCCTGGCGTCGAGTTTGAGATCGCTGCGCTGGAGCTTGTTCAGACTCTGGGTGAAGAGTCCCGCGCCGACGAGAAGCACGAGGGATAACGCTGCCTGCAACACAACAAGACCGCGCTGGAGGAGTGACGCTCCCGCCGCTGTGGTTCGCCCGCCGCTGCGCAGAGCTTCTATGGGCTCGGCCTGGGCCGCGATCCAGGCCGGCGCCATTCCAAAGAGCACTCCTGTGATGATTGACAGGCCACAGGCGAACGCGAGGACCTCGGGTGAGGGGCTCGCATCGATCGGTACGCTCTGATTGCCCGGAAAGGCGAGCGCCAGCAGCATCCGTGTGCCTGCATACGCGACTGCCAGGCCCGCAATGCCGCTCAAGACCGCCAGAACAATACTCTCGGTGAGCAACTGGCGGACGATTCTCGCGCGCCCGGCGCCGAGCGCAGTGCGCACGGACAACTCGGCTTTGCGCGCCATGCCTCGCGCCAGCAGCAGATTTGCGATGTTGGCGCAGGCGATCAGCAAGACGAGTCCGGAAATGATCATCAGCATTTTAAGGTTCGAAGCATATTCCTCCTGCAGGACCTGAACACCTCCTCCAGCCGGTGTGAGCACTACGTGTACCTTCGGCAACTCCGCCTTGCCCTCTGCTTTTGAGAAAATTTCCGTTTGTGCAAACGCCTGCCTTACCAGCGCGCTTAGCCCGGTTTGCAACTGCGGCAGATTCACTCCCGGTTTGACCCTTCCTACCAGGTAGAGCCACCGCGCATCAGGGTTATGCACATGGGGAGCATTCGCCAGCACCGGCATGGACTCGATAGGCAGATAGAAATCTGGAGGGGTGCTGATCATCCGGTCGCCATAGAATCCGGCGGGAGCAATGCCGGTAACGGTTACGGGCTTGGTGTTCACCCAGAAAATGCTGCCCACCACGGAGGGATCGCCGGCATAGTCGCGCCGCCAGGTCTGGTAGCTCATCACGGCGACGACGGGTGCGCCCGCAGTATCGTCGGAGTCCGTCAAGAGCCGGCCCCAGTGTGGGCTGAGTCCAAAGGTGCGGAAATAATTGCCGGAAACAAATTCACCCATGAGGGATCGGGATCCGGACGGGTCGCCGTCACGGCGCACAACTATCGGACGGTATCCAAAGCCGGCCTGCATGGCCGCCAGTTCTTCGAACTCCGGGGCGTTTTTCTTCAGGATCTGCCATGTTTCCGTCGCGAAAAGGCTGTAGTCTCCGTCGTGACCCTGCGATCCGATGCTTATGCAGCACTGGTTCTGGTCGCCGATGCGGACCAGTGTTTTCGGATCCGCGACCGGCAGGCTTTTCAGCAGAACCGCATTCACCAGAGTGAAGATGGCCGCGTTGGCCCCGATGCCGAGCGCCA
>JAFAMZ010000295.1 GCA_019232935.1 Silvibacterium sp. | reverse complement strand
TACACCGTGAGTCATGAACTACCGGGTAGCCGTTGCCGCAAATTTCTTCACCATGGCCAGAAGCAGCTTGCGATCGCTGTCGTTCAGGTTGGTGGAGTAGCGGCGAATCTGGGTTAGAAAGCGAAGCTCGTCATCGCTGAGCTTCTGCGTGTTGAGTTCCCGGCCAAGCGAATCCTCCGCGAAAAACTGGGCCAGCGGCAGATCCAGTGCCTGAGCAATCTTGGACAGGGTATCGAGAGAAGGAACGGTGTGGCCGTTCTCAACTCGAGACAGATAGCAGCGCAAAAGCCCGGTGCGCTTTTCAATATCACCCTGAGACAGGCCTTTTTGCAGCCGGTATCCCCGGATGGTCGATCCGATTTTCATAGTCTTGCCTTGGTTCACACTTCCGCCTCGTTCGTGCGGGCGGATTGCGTGGAGTATTGGCTGCATAGTTAACATGCCCTTCGCTCCTCAAGCAAGAACTTTCTTGGAGAATAAAGGAGATGACCTGCATCGCCGCGATACTTTTCGGGAAATTTCCGCCTGTGTCCCTTTCTTGGTTCGCTCCCATCGATTTGCCCAAGCAGTCACCAGGTGTCGCCGCCCGAAGGCGGCGGCCACGCTCCGAAGAGCTGCCTTAACAGCACCACCCGGCCGAGATGATATGCATTGTGGGCCGCCTCTCCCTCTATCTGCTCGCGCACGGTCCTGGTCCGCGGCGGGTTGGGCGCTCGCGACTGGCACACTACCGGTCGTTCGAGCCGCGCCTGATCCCCGGCGATCTCCGATAACTCCGCGGCCCTCTGCAGAAACCGCTTCCTCACCGCATCCCAGGGCTCGCCTGTTGAAGCAGGGAAGCCGACACTGGCGTGCTCGGGATAAGGAGTATCCTTTCCGCCCATCCACTCCAGCGCCAGCTGCTGCCAGAATGCCAGGTGCCATACTTCCTCATAGATAGAGTGAGGAGCGCCCGGATGGCGACGGTGAGCCATCGTCTCGTCCACCGCCTCAAGCACGTGGCTCGGCGGCGCTCCAAATCCGTTGCCGATCAGGGTTCGTTGCAGTTCATTCATATTTCCCCCGTGAATCTCTCAATCCTGCCCATCATACCCAGCGCAGGAGACGTAAACTCAGATGGCAGGAGCAGCCGGGGGAGAACTTTAATGCAACGCGAGCGTCGCCTCACCGGATAGCGCATCTCTGAGAAAGAGAACAGACCGCAAGAGGCAGTTGCCGCAAGCCGCACGCGCCATGAAACGGATTGACCTTAACGCGGGGCTTTACGCCGGCACGGTGCGCCGCTTGGGGCATGAATCATGGCGTCTGATCGTAACCGTCTATAACGAGCTGTGGCGCACTCGCGCCTTTACCATTGCAGCGGCCTTGGCCTTTTACTTCCTCTTTTCACTCGTGCCGATTCTGGTCATTCTCTCTTCGTTTCTGCAGTTTCTTCCCGTCCCCAATTTATTCGAGCAGATCCTCGATCTCATGGCGGAAATCGTCCCTCCCGATTCCATGACCTTCGTCGAGCACATCCTCTCGGACATCCTGACGCCGAGCCGCGGCAAGCTGCTCTCCTTCGGAATCCTCGGCTATCTCTGGACGGCATCCGGCGGATTTTCCTCGCTGATCGAATCGCTCGACATCGCCTATGACGTCAAGTTGTCGCGTCCTTGGTGGCGCGATCGCATGCGGGCGTTGCTACTAGCCTTCACCAGTGGAGGTCTGGGAACCGTCTCTGTCTTGCTGCTCATCGCCGGGCCGCACTTCGGACACTTCCTCGCCGAAGTTTTCCCGGTGCCCCACGCCGTCGAGCACCTCTGGCCGGTGATCCGGCCGATCATCATCTTCGTGACATTTGTGGCCGGCCTCGAGTTCATCTATTACCTTGGCCCCAACGCCAGGCACAGCTTTCTCTCCACTCTTCCCGGCGCCGCATTCGCCATAGCTATCTGGCTCATTGGCTCATGGAGTCTCAGCTTTTATCTGAGTAACTTTACCAATTACAACGCAACTTACGGATCGATGGGCGCCATCATCGGGCTGATGCTGTGGTTCTACATCACCGCGCTCGCCATCCTTATCGGCGCCGAGCTGAATGCTGAGCTGGCCAAGCAACTCGCCTCGGCCCACGAGATGGCTCGGAACCGCGACAAGCCTCTGGCCGAACCCGTTTCCGGCACACCGGCTACCGCAAAGCCCCAGGCCTGAAACTTATCCTGATCCCTGTTCTACATATGCATGCCGCCGTTTACGTCCAGCACATGCCCGGTGATATAGGCCGCCTCGTCTGAGGCGAGAAACTTCACCGCATTCGCGACGTCCTGATCTGTTCCCGGACGCCCAAGCGGAATATTCGCCATCATCCCCTCGCGCTGCTTTTCGTCGAGCACCTCAGTCATCGCCGTCTGGATGTATCCAGGAGCTACGACGTTGGCCGTAATCCCACGCGACGCCAGTTCCCGGGCCAGCGATTTCGTAAGCCCGATCAGCCCCGCCTTGCTTGCGGCGTAGTTGGCCTGTCCCGCCTGTCCCGTCTCGCCCACCACGCTGGATATGTTGATGATGCGCCCCCACCGCGCCCGCAGCATGGAGCTGATGACCGCCTGGGTCATCAGAAAGGCCCCGGTCAGGTTCGTCGTCAGTACCGCGTCCCAGTCAGCACGCTTCATCCGCATCATCAGCCCGTCTTTGGTAATTCCGGCATTGTTGACCAGAATCGCAATGCTTCCCAGCTGCTCGATCGCGGCTTTGGCTCCGGCCTTGATCGATTCTTCGCTCGCCATATCGATCGCAAAGACATCCGCGGTTCCGCCGTTAGTGGCAATTTCCTCCGCGACCTCGGCCAGTTTTGTTTCATTGCGGGCGGCAAGCGCTACTCGCGCTCCAGCCTGAGCCAGAGCAATGGCGCAGGCGCGTCCTATGCCCTGCGATGCTCCGGTAACAAGTGCATTCTTTCCCTGAAGAGACATGTTCGTGACGGATTCTCCGCCGTCGATTATAGAGGGGAGGGAAGAGGCGATACGCCGCTGATTAGATTACGTGCCTGGACCTGGACAGAATCAGTTAACTTGCTGCCGGGCAGCATGCGGGAACGAAAGCTTT
>JAFAMZ010000256.1 GCA_019232935.1 Silvibacterium sp. | reverse complement strand
AGCCCTCGCCCGCGGTGAAATATTCGATTGCGGGAAGAGCGGCGGGGTCGGCTTTCGCTTTTTCCGGTTCGCTGGCAAGGGCCTCGTGTTCTTCCTCGAAAGCCTCACGATCTTCAATGGCGGGATTTATGGCTGCGGCACGGCTTTCCGCCTGCTTTTTGCGCTCGGCAAGCCACTCCGCGTAGGTCATGCGCTTGCGGGGTGTGATCCAGCGGATCCAGGCGCGGTGCGTGGCCTCTGTGAAGTAAACGGGAATGCCAAGCTTGCGGGCGGTGACGGCGAGTCCCTGGACGTGGTCCTGATGTTCGTGGGTGATGAGAATGGCGTCGAGCGTGCGGGGATCCTCTCCGGCGGCCTGCATGCGCTTGAAGAACTCGCGGCAGGAGACCCCGGCATCGACGAGAATGCGGGTGCGCGTGGAGGAGACTACAGTGCTGTTGCCTCGGGAACCGCTGGCCAACACCGTCATACGAACCATGGAAATGAGGATACGCCGGGTTGGAGTGAAAAATGAGGGACAAACCTGGGGCGGGAACCTCGTTATGCTACAGGTGTGCCGTTTGCGAACAGGGGGAAGGAACGGGCTGCACCTTAACCTCCGTAGCGAGAGCGGGCGATCGCCATCCATTCGTCGGCGCGGGCTTTGCGGTCGGGGAAGCGCGTGGAGAGAATGAGGCCCCAGGCTGCTCCCTGAAGGTCGCGGGCGGCGAAGAAGGGCTGCAGATGGTCGGGATTGATGTGGGCGGCGTAGCTGGCGAGCGCAATGTCGGGTGATTCGAGAGAAGTGCGGACAAAGCAGGCGAGGTCCCACTCGAGGGGTCCGCAGCAAGCATCTTCGAAGTCGGTCCAGAGGAGACCCCGGCTGGTCTTGAGGACGTTCTTCTTGTGGGCGTCGCCGTGGAGGGGCCGTTCGGGGAGGTTCAGTTCGTTGATGTCGGCTGAGACCTGAGCGAAGCCGCGACGGAGAATGGCGATGTCGGCGGGATTGACTTTTGAGGTATCGCCTTGGTCAGTATTCCAAGAAGCCACTTCGTTTGGATTCCAAGAAGCGACTTCGTCTGGATTCCAGGAACCGACTTCGTCCAGCCACTCAGGGATTTCGGCGAAAGGGCTGAGGTGGCGGAGTGGGCCACCATAATCACGAAGTGCGGTGTGCAGATCGCGCAGAAATGGGCCAACCTCCGGAGCGCTGGCGACGTAGTTGCGGTCGTGCTCGATGAATTCCCAAAAGGTAAGTGCGAAGCCGTCATGAAGGTGCGGGCCCGGGGGCAGTTCTCTGCTCGGCGGGACGACGGGAAAGCTGCGGGCGGCGAGATATCCGCCGATATTGAGGTCGCGAGCGAGCCAGCGCTCGGGCGGCCTGCGGACGAGCGCAGTGGTGGTCGCGACGCGGGCGACGACCGGGGCGGGCACGAGATGGGCTAGAACATTGCTGCCGTCGGCGAGGATCTCGGGCTGATCGCTGCAAGGCAGGCCGAGGCCGCGTGCGACGGCGAGAGCGGCGGAGACGGCGCGGCGGCTGAGGTCATCCATTTTCCGGACCGGATAGTCTGGACGGATCAGGGCTTCTTCGGCAGCGGGTAGTTGAACATCCAGTGGATGCCGAACTTGTCTTTGAGCATGCCGAAACGGGCGTTCCAGAACATGTCCTGCAGGGGGAGGGTGATTTCGCCTCCGGCGGAGAGCGCTTTGAAGAAGGCATCGATTTCGTCGGCGCTGTCGCATTCGATGCAGAGCGAGACATTGTTGCCTTGATGAAGCGGCGATCCGGGCATGTTGTCGGCGGCCATGAGGAAGAATTTATCGCCGCGCATGAGAGTGGAATGCATGACCAGGTCGCGGGACTCGGGCGTGACCCAGGGAGGATTTCCGGGCGCTTCGCCAAAAGTCATAAGAAAGAGATCGACGCCAAGAGCCTGCTTGTAGAACTCCATCGCGGCGCGACAGTTTCCGTTGAAATGCAGATGCGCGGTGATCTGTTTCATGGACGGGATTCTCCCTGTTCTTGCCGAGTTTAAGGCAAGCACGCGAATTAGGCCAACTGCAGGTCCCTCCGCTCCGTGCGCTTAGCCGCCCCACGGACGTGGGCCTGTCCGTGGGGGCTCCCGCAAACGGGCGCACTTCGGCCGGGATGATAAGCATTTTTATGGTTATTTCGGCGCTTACTCATATTTGTAGAAGCCGCGGCCGCTCTTGCGGCCGAGCCAGCCGGCGTCAACCATGCGGATGAGCAGGGGGCAGGGGCGGTATTTGGGATCGCCGAGGCCATCTTCGAGGACACGCATGATGTCGAGACAGACGTCAAGTCCGATGAAGTCGGCGAGCGTGAGCGGGCCCATGGGGTGGGCCATACCCAGCTTGAAAACCTCGTCGACGGCTTCGGGTGTGGCCACGCCTTCCATGACGGCGAACATGGCTTCGTTGAGCAAAGGCATGAGGACGCGATTGGAGACGAATCCCGGGGCGTCATTGACCTCGACGGGAGTTTTGCCAAGACACTCGGAAAGGGCCTTTACGGCGTCAAAGGTCGCTTGCGAGGTGGCGAGCCCGCGGATGATTTCGACCAGCTTCATGACCGGCACGGGATTAAAGAAGTGCATACCGATGACGTTGCCAGGGCGGTTGGTCTGTCCGGCAAGCCTGGTGATGGAGATGGAGGAGGTGTTCGAGGCGAGTATGACGTTTTCGGGGAGGATATCGTCGAGTTCGACAAAGAGCTCGCGCTTGACATCGAAGTTTTCTGTCGCGGCCTCGATGACGAAATGGCAGTCGATGAGAGCGGCGCGGTCGAGGGTCCCCTGAATGCGGGAGATGGCGGCTTCCATCTCCTCCTGAGTGATTTTGGCCTTAGCGACTTCGCGGGCGAGGTTTTTGCGGATGGTGTCGAGTCCGCGGTCGAGGAAGCGCTGCTCAACTTCGCAGAGGCGCACGGCGAATCCGCTGCGCGCGAAGACGTGGGCGATGCCGTTGCCCATGGTTCCGGCGCCGAGGACGCCGACGGTAGTGATGTCGCTCATTCGGTGATTACCTCAAAACAGATGAGTCTATCAAGGGAGCAGCGCATATGGGTTAGGGGTAGGGCGCAGGGTTTAGCGTTTAAAGTGTAGAGAGTAGGCAATAGGCAGCAGGCTTATAACGCTCTGACCAGAACAGCGGTGATGTTGTCGTGGCCACCGGCGGCTTTGGCGGCGTCGACGAGGCGGGAGCAGAGCTCCTCGGGACCGCCATCCTGAGAGAGCAGCGATGCGATGCGTTCATCGGGGAGTTCGCGGGTGAGGCCGTCGGAACAGAGCAGGAGCATGTCGCCGGGCTTGAGGTCGAGCTCGGCGATATCGGCCGAGACGGAAACCTGAGTTCCAATGGCGCGGGTGATGACGTTACGCAGCGGCGAGTGGTCGGCCTCGTCCTGAGTGAGCTGGCCGAGGCGGACCTGCTCATCGACGAGGGAGTGGTCTAGGGTCTTGCGGATCAGCCTGCGTTTGCGGAAGAGATAACAGCGGCTGTCGCCGACGTGTCCGATGAGCGCGTGG
>JAFAMZ010000193.1 GCA_019232935.1 Silvibacterium sp. | reverse complement strand
TAATGCCGACCTCGCCAATGGCTATGGCAACCTCGTCAGCCGCACGCTGACCATGATCGACAAATATCTCGACGGAAAGGTTCCTGAGCCGGTCGCGGAGCAAGCGGACTCGATTGCGACAGAAGCCCCAAATGCAATCGCAACTTTCAGTCGTCTCTTCGATGCGCTCGACTTTTCGCGCGCGCTCGAAACCGCATGGGCCATCGTGGCGGCGGTCGACGGTTATCTCACGGCCAGCGCACCGTGGAAGCAGCCCGAGAGTGTTACCAACGAGCAGCAGCGCGCGATGCGCGCGACGGTGCTCTACACTGCCGCTGAGGCCATCCGCATCATCACCGCCCTCATCTACCCCGTCATCCCCGACGCCGCAGCCAAAGTCTGGAGCCAGCTCGGACTCGGCGACATCCACACCGCAGACCTGAAGAATCTAAGCTGGGGCGCCCTCAAACCCGGCACAAAACTTGGCGAACTGGGCCCCGTCTTTCCCCGCGCAGAAAAGGACGCAATCACCCGTATGCAAGAGATCGAACAAAATAACAACGCTGATACCTCTCCGGCCGCGACACCAGAACCATCCGGAACTGCCGTCGCCGCCACGCCGGTCGAAACCCAGGGCGCAGCCGTCGCCGCCGGAGAAGAGGCCGCGCCGCCCTCCATCGCCGCGCCCGTCACCCCATCTTCCGCGCCCGCAGTTGGCGCCAAAGGTGGGGAGGCACAAACCTCTGCTCCGGAGCCCTCCGGCAAGATCACCATCGACGACTTCGCCAAAATTGACCTTCGTGTCGCGCAGATCAAGGTCGCCGAGCGCGTCCCCAAAGCCGACAAGCTTCTCCGCCTCGAAGTCGACCTCGGCTATGAGCAGCGCCAGATTCTCGCCGGCATCGCCGAAGCCTATGCCCCCGAGTCGCTCATCGGACGCAAAGTCGTCATCGTCGCCAACCTCGCCCCGCGCAAGCTCCGCGGTCTCGAATCGAACGGCATGATCGTCGCCGCATCGCTCGAGGGCGGCAGGCCTGTGCTCGCCGGCTTCCTTGAGGACGTCGAGATCGGCGCGCGGCTCAAATAGCCGAAAGCGTTTCAAATACAGCCCTGGCCTTCTAAACATGATCGACTCCCACGCTCATCTCGATAGCCCGCGCTACGATGAGGACCGCGACGCCCTTCTCACTCGTGCCTGGGAGGCAGGCGTCCACACCATCCTCTCCATCGGCATCGGCGAGGGGCCGGACACGATGCACCAGGCCCTCGATATCGCGCGTACCTGCGCAGGCCGCCCCGGTGTGCCGAAAATCTACGCAACTGCAGGCATCCATCCCCACGAAGCCCGCCTCGCAAACGATGCCGCTTACACAAAACTCGACGAGCTTCTCGATCAGCCTGAAATCCTCGCTTGTGGCGAAATTGGCCTCGACTATTACTACGACTACTCTCCGCGCGACGAGCAGAAATGCGTCTTCGCCAAGCAAATGGAACTCGCCGCCGCGCATCGCAAGCCCATCGTCATCCACTGCCGCCCCTCGGACAATTCCACCAACGCCTGGGACGATACCCTCGACATGCTCGAATCGCAATGGAAACCAACTGCCATTGGCGGCATCCTCCATTGCTTCACCGGCGAGTGGCCCCACGCCCGCCGCGCCATGGACCTTGGCTTCCTCATCTCCTTCGCCGGAAACATCACCTTTCCCAAGGCCCAACCGATCCGCGACGTCCTCGTACAAGTTCCCGTCGATCGCATCCTCATCGAGACTGATGCGCCATTTCTCGCTCCGGTCCCTAACCGCGGGAAGCGCAACGAACCCGCCTGGGTCGTGGAAGTCGCCTCCAAAGTCGGCGAGGTAAAATCCCTCTCTGCGGAGGAGATCGCTTTCCGTACCACCGAAAACTTCCATCGCTTTTTCGGTACAGCGCGGCAGTGAAAAATTGGCACGGACTCGGCGTCCCATCGAACGAGCAGATAATCTAAACAGGAGGAACCCACATGGCATCAGACAATTCCTTCGATATCGTCTCCAAGGTTGACCTCCAGGAGGTCCGAAACGCCATTGACCAGGCTTCCAAGGAAATTCACACACGATTCGACCTGAAAAATTCGCACTCCGAAATCCGCCTCGAAGGCAACGACGCCATCCAGCTCGCATCCGCCGACGAATACAAGCTCAAGGCTGTGACTGAAATTCTCGAGCAGAAGCTGGTCAAGCGCGGCGTCTCGCTCAAGGCCCTCACCTTCGGCAAGATCGAGCAGGCGTCCGGTTCAAGCGTGCGGCAGAAAATTACGCTTCAGCAGGGCATTGCCTCTGAGAAAGCGAAAGAAATTGTCCGCCTGGTAAAGGACTCGAAGAAGAAGGCTCAGGCGTCCATACAAGGCGACACCGTGCGCATCAGCGGCAAAGATCGCGATACTCTACAAGAGATCATTGCTCTGCTTAAGGGTCACGATTTCGGCATCGACATGCAGTTCACGAATTATCGTTCAAACTAGGAAAGGCAGCGAACCAACCGGCACGAGTGAGCACACTGGCCATAGCGACGGCGAAAGAAGTCTTCGACCTGCTGAGTGACGATCTCCGCGCCATCGAGCGCGAATTCAGCGCGGACGCCGTTTCCTCTGTCGCCGCCATTACCGACATTTCCGGCTACCTGCGCGAGGGCGGCGGCAAGCGCATCCGCCCATCTCTCCTGCTGCTCTCAGCCAAGTCCCAGGGATATAGCGGCCTGGGCATGATCCGCCTCGGCGCCGTCGTCGAAATGGTGCACAGCGCCACGCTCGTCCACGACGACATCATCGACGCTGCCGACACCCGCCGCGGACGCCCATCCGCAAACACTACCTGGGGCAATGCCAAGTGCGTGCTCGCCGGAGACTGGCTCTACATGCAGGCCTTCAAGGTAGCCCTAGATGAGCGCAACTTTCGCGTGCTCGACCTGCTCATCGGGCTCACCCAGCAGATGGTAGAAGGCGAACTCATTCAGATGGAAAAACTTGGCTCTGCCATCTCCGAAGACGAGTACAACTCCCTCATCTATCGCAAGACCGCCTGCCTATTCGAAGTCTCCATGCGCCTCGGCTCAGTGCTCGCCTCCATAAATGGAACCGCCGAGCAGCAGATGGGCGATTACGGCCGCTCTCTCGGGATGGCCTTCCAGATCGTCGACGACGTTCTCGACCTCACCGCGACAGAAGAAGTTCTCGGCAAGCCCGTTGCCAGCGATCTCCGCGAAGGTAAAGCCACCCTCGCCGTCATCCACGCTCTCGAAAACGGCAGCTCGGGTGAACGTGAGGCCATTCAGACCGTCCTTCGCGACCAGAACTTTGAAGCGGTTACGCATCCGGAGATACTCGCGATCCTTCATCGCCACAGTTCCCTGGACTATGCCATGAACACCGCCTTCCAGCACGCTGAGGCTGCCCGTATTGCTCTCTCCGATCTTCCCGACTCTGACTTCAAGCGCGCCCTGCTCTGGGTGCCGGATTTCGTCGTCGCCCGCGATAAGTAGGCGCGATCGCCTCACGGCAGATGGCTCCCCGTGATATGCTCACCAGTCGTCCCTAACGACTGAGCAATGACTGACCGCCCCACGCCCATCCGTGTCCTTGTCGCCAAGCCCGGTCTTGACGGCCACGACCGCGGAGCCAAGGTCATCGCCCGCGCCCTTCGCGACGCCGGCATGGAGGTCATCTATACCGGCCTGCGTCAAACGCCGGAAATGATCGTCAACGCCGCCATTCAGGAAGACGTGGATTGCATCGGCCTCAGCATTCTCTCGGGTGCGCACAACGCTATCGTTCCGCGCGTAACCGCCCTGCTCAAAGAGCGCGGAGCCGACGACATTCTTCTGGTTTTGGGCGGAACCATCCCGCAGCAGGACACTGAGTTCCTGAAGTCCCACGGTGTCGCGGCGGTCTTCGGCCCCGGCACTTCCCTCGAAGAAACCATTCGGTTCATCCGTGAAAACGTGAAGCCACGCGGTCTTGCTGTATGACTGTGCAGGGCTGATCCCGCTATTGGCGGATAAAGCGATCTTTGTTCTGCCGGGACGGAGGAGTCGCCGAACCGTGCTCGGCGCCGGGGCTCGGCCTCGCCTCCGCTGAATTGAACGGCTGCTTGCCGTCCGCGCCGGCTGCCGTCGGAGAACCCGGAACAGGCGGGATACCCTCGCCATTCGCTGCATAGGCCGGGTCCGGCTTGCCGGTCGTCGTCTCGTCAGAAAGGTGCAGCGCCGGGGAGTGCAGCTTGTTCGTGCGTCCCGTCTCGCATCCCGTCGCCGTCCATCCCGCCACGGCACTCACCAGCACCCATCCGGCAACCCTCGCCAACTTCACCGCCATGCGCACTCCAGCTCCTCCGGTCGATAAACTCGATCCAAAACGTCAATGTACCATTTCCGCGGCTATATCGAATGCCCGCAGCCTCCGCTCCGTTCTAAAATCACCATTCGATGACATCCGCACACCATGTCTCAATCCTCGATTCCCACACTGCCGGAGAACCCACGCGACTCGTCCTCGCCGGGGGCCCCGACCTCGGCCGCGGTCCTCTTGCCGATCGCCGCGAACGCTTTCGTCGCAGCCACGATGACTTCCGCACCGCCGTCGTCAATGAGCCGCGCGGTTCCGATGTAATCGTCGGAGCACTTCTCTGTGAGCCCTTCGACACCCGCTGCACCGCTGGCGTCATCTTCTTCAATAACGTCGGATACCTCGGCATGTGCGGCCACGGGACTATCGGAGTCGTCGCCTCGCTCGCCCACCTGGGCCGGATCGCACCCGGCGTGCATCGCATGGAAACTCCGGTCGGCATCGTCACCACCACACTCCTTCCCTCCGGAGCCGTGACCGTCGAAAACGTGCCCAGCTTTCGACTCGCATCTTCCGTCCCAATCGACGTTCCCGGCAACGGCAAGCTTCGCGGCGACGTTGCCTGGGGCGGCAACTGGTTCTATCTAGTCGAAGACCACGGCCGGCAGCTTTCACTTGCGAACGTCGATGCCCTGACCGAATTCACCTGGGCCGTCCGCCAGGCCCTGGCTGCACAATCCATCACCGGCACAAATGGCGCCGAGATCGACCACATCGAGATCTTCGGCCCTCCGCAAAGCGCTGATGCGGACAGCAGCAATTTCGTCCTCTGCCCCGGCAAGGCCTATGACCGCTCCCCGTGCGGCACTGGAACCAGTGCCAAATTGGCCTGCCTCTACGCCGATGGCAAGCTCGCCCCAGGCCAGGTGTGGAGGCAGGCCGGCATTCTTGGGACCGTTTTTGAAGGGAGCATCCACCTCGAAAATGAAACAATCATCCCCAGCATCACCGGAACCGCATACGTGACCGCCGAATCCACGCTTCTGCTCGACCCGAACGATCCCTTCTGCATGGGAATCCCGAAATGAGCCGCACCTTCGACATCGCCGTCACTGGGGCCGGCATCGTCGGCGCGGCCTGTGCTCTCGAATTCGCCCAAGAGGGTCTGCGCGTCGCCGTCATCGAGCGCGATACCGTCGCCGGCGGGGCCACCGGCGCAGCCATGGGCCACATCGTGGTCATGGACGACTCGCCCGCCCAGTTCGCGCTCACAACATTTGCGCAATCTCTCTGGAGCGAGCTCGCCCCCGCCCTTCCCGCTTCCGCCGAGTACTATCGCCCCGGCACCATCTGGATCGCCTCAGACGACTCAGAAATGGCCGAAGTCCGCCGGAAGTACGATGCCTTCACATCAACCGGCATCCCCTGCCAGCTCCTCGACAGCGCCGCTCTCGCTGAAGTCGAACCCAACCTGCGCCGCCCACTCCCCGGCGGACTGCTCGTCACGAATGACGCCGTCCTTCACCCCCAGCGCGCCGCCGAATACCTGATCTCCGCCGCACAGCAACTCGGAGCCCAGCTCATCACGGGCCATGCCGTAACTACCGCCTCCCACAGCCGCATGAGCCTCGACAACGGAGAAATCCTTCACGCTGCCCACATCATCAACGCCGCCGGAGCGCTCGCACCATCCATCACCTCCGGCATTCCCGTCCGCAAACGCAAGGGTCACCTCATCCTCACCGACCCGTATCCCGGCTATGCACGCCACCAGCTCGTGGAGCTCGGATATCTCAGGAGCGCCCACGCCTCGGAAGCCGATTCCGTCGCCTTCAATGTCCAGCCGCGTCTCTCTGGACACCTCCTCATCGGCTCCTCCCGCCAATACGGAAACGACGACCCCGCCCTCGACCAGCACATCCTCGACGCCATGCTAGAGCGCGCCGCCTTCTTCCTGCCCGGCCTGCCTGCGCTGAAGACCGTCCGCAGCTGGACCGGCTTCCGCGCCGCTACCCCCGACAAACTGCCCCTGATCGGCCCCACCGAGGACTCCACAGTCCTGCTCGCCACCGGACACGAAGGCCTCGGCATCACCACATCGCTCGCCACCGCGCGACTCCTGGCAGATCACCTGCTCGGGCGGCCATCCGCAATCCCCATCGACCCCTATCTCCCCGCCCGAATCACCTCTCTTCAGGAGACCCCATGAACTGGTACGGCGTCATGCCTGCAATGACCACCTGCTTCGACTCCAGCCTGCAGATCGACCACGCCTTCATGGCCCGCCACGCGCAGTGGCTCATCGAGAACGGCTGCACGGGAATCGTCTCCCTCGGCTCCCTCGGCGAGGCGGCAACGCTCGCCTTCGACGAAAAGATCGCCATCCTGAAGAACATCGTGGCCGCTCTCAAAGGTCGTGCTCCGGTCGTCGCAGCTATCTCCGCTCTCTCTACTGCCGAAGCCGTCGCCTTCGCCAAAGCCGCCGAAAACGCGGGCTCCTCCGGCCTCATGGTTCTCCCGCCCTATGTCTACCGGGGCGACTGGCACGAAACGAAGGCCCACGCGACCGCCGTCTTTCGCGCAACGTCTCTCAGCTGCATGCTATACAACAATCCCGTGGCTTACGGGACCGACTTCCTCCCCGAGCACATCGCTCAGCTCGCCCACGAGCATCCCAACCTCCGCGCCGTCAAGGAATCAAGCACCGATGTCCGCCGCATCACCGCCATCCGCGCCCTCGCCGGCGACCGCCTCAGCATCTTGGTCGGCGTTGACGACGCCATCGTTGAAGGCATCGCCGCCGGAGCAACCGGATGGATCGCCGGTCTCGTCAACGCCTTCCCTGCCGAGTCTGTTGCCCTCTTTGACTACGCCATCCAGGGCCGTTCCCGCGAAGCCTTTGACCTCTACCGATGGTTCCTGCCCCTGCTCCGCATGGACACCGTCCCTAAATTCGTTCAACTCATCAAGCTCGTCCAGCAGGAGACCGGCCAGGGCAACGCACGCGTCCGGCCTCCGCGGCTCGAAGTCATCGGACATGAACTGGCTGCAGCTCGCGCCATCATTCGCGAATCGATTCAAAACCGCCCCATGCTGGCCGCAACCGCGTGAAATAGCCGCGCCACCCTCCCTATAATCGAATCAGCAGCTCTATGCCTGAAACCGGGATTCGCATCCGCCCCGCCGCCCCCTCCGATGTCTCTCTCATCCGCTCGCTGATCCACGAGCTTGCCACCTACGAGCGCGAGCCCCACTCCGTTCTGATCACCGAAGATCAGCTCCTCGCCGACGGCTTCGGTCCCGAGCGCTATTACGAATGCCTTATCGCCGATTACAACAGCACGCCCGCCGCCTTCGCCCTCTTCTTCCCCATCTACTCCACATGGCGCGGACGCAGTCTCCACCTCGAAGACCTCTTCGTACGCCCCGAGTTCCGTGGACGCGGCATCGGCAAGGCTCTCCTCACCCGCATTGCAGCCATCGCCGTCGAGCGCAACTGCGCCCGTCTCCAGTGGGACGTCCTCGCCTGGAATCAGCCCGCCATCGACTTCTACCGCAGCCTCGACGCCACCATGCTCGACGAATGGCGGCGCATGCGCGTCGCAGACGAAGCTCTCGCAGCGCTCGCTGCCGGCGAAACCAAAACGGAAGCTCCGGCATGACCATTCGTGTCATTGGCGGAGGCCTCGCCGGCCCTGAAGCCGCTCTCACCATCGCCCGCCGTGGCCTGTTGGTCGACCTCTACGAGATGCGCCCCGTGCGCACTACGCCCGCGCATCAGACCGCCGACTTCGGCGAGCTCGTCTGCTCCAATTCCCTCAAGTCCGAAAGCGAATTCACCGCGCCCTGGCTCCTTAAACAGGAGATGCGCCGCGCCGGATCGCCCCTGCTCGCGTGCGCCGACCAGAGCGCCGTCCCTGCCGGACACGCCCTCGCCGTCGACCGCGTCGAGTTCTCCCGGCTCCTCAACGCCGCCATCGAAGCCGACCCGAACATTCGCGTCCACCGCGAAGAGGTCACACAGCTCGATCCTGAAGACGGCATCACCATCATCGCCAGCGGGCCGCTCACCTCCGCAACTCTTTCCTCCGAAATCGCCCGTTTCACCGGCTCCGAGCACCTCGCCTTCTACGACTCCATCAGCCCTATCGTTGACGCCGATACCATTGACATGAGCCGCGTCTACTTTGCCGCGCGCTGGGACAAGGGCACTGCCGACTACATCAACTGCCCCATGTCCAGGGAAGAGTACGACCTCTTCTACGACGCGCTCGTCTCGGCCGAACAGGTGCAGGAAAAAGAATGGGAGAAGCTCGACTACTTCGAGGGCTGCCTGCCCATCGAAGAATTGGCTCGCCGCGGCCGCGATACCCTGCGCTTCGGCCCCATGAAGCCCGTCGGCCTGCGCGATCCCCGCACCGGCAAAACGCCCTGGGCCGTCGTCCAGCTTCGCTGCGAAAACCTCCGGGCCGACTCCTACAATCTCGTCGGCTTTCAGAACCACCTCAAATACGGCGAGCAGGCGCGCATCCTGCGCCTCATCCCCGGGCTCGAAAACGCAAAATTCCTCCGCTACGGACAGATTCACCGCAATACCTACATCAACGCGCCCCGTGTCCTCAGCGAAACCTTGAACCTGCGCAGCTACCCGAACATCTACTTTGCCGGCCAGATCTCCGGGGTCGAAGGTTACACCGAATCGATTGCCACAGGCATGCTTGCCGGCCTCTACGCGGCTGCCCGTGCCGCCGGCATACGGCTCGCACCAGTCCCGCGCCAGACCGCGCTCGGCTCTCTCGTCCACTACATCACACACGCCGAGGGCAAGCGCTTCGACCCTGCCAACATCACCTTCGATCTCCTCGTTCCGCTCGATGAGGAAACCCGCCGCCGCATTCGCGATAAGAAAGAGCGCCATCGCATCCAGTGCGAGCGCGCTCTTGCTGCTTTCGATGCGTGGCATGGTGTCATGAGCGGAGGTGCTCCATCAGCCGCTCCCGCTTCAGTTAGCAGCTAGAACTCTCCAGCTTCCGTACCGTTTCTGCAAAATCTCTCGCGGGGGAGTAGAATCCGCGACGCGGCTCTTGTCGTTTGTACAATTTGCAGCTACCCTCAAAAGGTTCAACAGGGTCGGGCTTTGATCTCAAGGAGGTATTCATGCGAACTCTAAGATGCGCAGGGCTGCTTTCGCTCACAGCTCTTGGTCTCCTCGCAGGCTGCGGTCGGCATTCGAATAAAGAGACTTATTACCTCATCTCAAACAACCTCGATCTTCCCTACTGGAAGACGGTGATAGCTGGTTTTCAAAAAGCGGCTGCCCAGTACGATGTAACCGCAAAAGTCGATGGGCCGAAGAACTATAACGTCCAGGAAGAGGTAAAGGATCTTCACGACGCGATCGCGACTCACCCCAATGGAATCCTGGTTTCTGTGGCCGACGCGGCCGCGCTGCAGCCGGAGATCGACGCTGCCATAGACCAGGGGATTCCCGTCCTCACCATCGACTCCGACGCTCCGCACAGCCACCGTCTTTACTTCATCGGCACCAACAATCTTGAAGCAGGCCATCTGGGCGGCCAGCGCGTTGTCAGCAAGCTTGGAGGCAAGGGCAATGTGGTGTTCTTCACCATGCCCGGGCAGCCGAACCTCGATGAACGTCAGAAGGGCTACCAGGATATCTTCGCTTTGCACCCCGGGATCAAGGTCATGGACGTTTTCAATATCAAGGGCGACTCCGGCACCGCCATGGACAAGACCCCTCAATATCTGGTGCTGACCGGTCCCGCACACATCGACGCGTTTATTTGCCTCGAAGCCTCAGCCGGCAAGGACGTCGCGACGGTGCTCAAGAACAACAAGGCCACCGACCGGCTGTTGATTGCGATGGACGTCGATCCTGATACATTGCAGGACATCAAGGATGGATCCATCAACGCCACCATCGCACAGAAGCCCTTCACTATGGGCTATGTCGGCCTCCGACAGCTCGACACCATCTTCCACAGCGGCGTAAAGAAATTCAGTCCAGACTATTCGCAGGACACCTTCTCGCCCTATCCGGTCTTCATTGACACCGGCACGGCGGAAGTCGACAAGAACAACGTGGACATCTACACCCAGGAGGCCCAGCAGAAGTAGATCCGCCCGGGTCTGCGGCACGCAGCCTACCGCTGCCTGCCGCCCCCACCTAAGCGTTACCATAGCCAGAGGATGTCCGTACCGAACCACAAGCACAGCCGTCGCGCTGTCGTCTGCCTCTCGGGAGGCATGGACTCGGCTGTCTGCGCCGCTCTGGCTGCCCGCGACTATGACGCTTATGCCCTCCACTTCAGCTACGGTCAGCGCACCGAACAGCGTGAGCTGCAAAGCGCCCGCAGCATCGCCCGGGCCCTCTGCTTTTCCGATTTCCTGCACCTCGAAATCGCCCTCTTCCGCCGCATCGGCGGCTCCGCCCTCACGGACCCCTCCATAGCCGTCCCCAAAGCGCCGCTGCATCAGCCCATAGGACACTCCATCCCCGTCACCTATGTTCCCTTCCGCAACGCTCATTTTTTGGCCTCCGCCGTCAGTTGGGCAGAGGTCCTCGGCGCGCACACAATCTTCATCGGGGCCGTCGAGCAGGACAGTTCCGGGTATCCGGACTGCCGGCCCGCCTACTACCAGGCCTTCCAACAACTCATCCGCACCGGCACTCGCGACGGGGACATCGAAATACTCACGCCCCTCATCCACTTGAAGAAGAGGCAGATCGTCGCGCTGGGCCTTGAACTTGGTGCGCCATTCAATTTAACGTGGTCGTGCTACTCGGGCGCGGAGGAGGCATGCGGCGAATGCGACAGTTGCGTACTGCGTTTGCGCGCCTTCGATGAAGCCGGAACGCCAGACCCGATTCCCTATGCCCTGAGGAACCCATCATGAAAAAAATCACCATTACAGAAAACGCTGCGCGCAAAGTAAAGCTCTGGCTTGCGCTCCTCTGCGCGATCTCGCTCCTGTCGCTTGCCCCCGGCCTTCGCGCGCAGGAAAACGCAGGCAAGATTCACGGACATGTGCAGGACCCGACCGGCGCGCCAATGAAAGGCGGCACGGTCAGCCTGTCACAGGACGGCGGCAAGACCGCGAAGTACTCCTTCACCACCGACGATAACGGCAACTACACCGGCGAGGGCATCGCGCCCGGAACCTATATGGGCGTATACCGGAATCCCGACACACCGGCCGACAAGATGGTGGATCAGATCTCCGAAGTGAAGATCACCGCCGGCGGGGATACGGCTCAGGACTTCGACATGACGCGCCCGGAATACGTCTCCAAGCTGACCCCCGAACAGAGGAAACAGCTCGAGCAGATCAAGTCGAAAAATGCCGAAGTCATGAAAGAGAACGTTCAGATCAAAAACCTGAACGCCGACCTGGCAAAAGCTCGCGACGACAACAAGAATAAGAACTACACCGACGCCGAATCCCTCATGAGCAGGGATGCCCAGGCAAAACCCGACGCCTCGGTGATTTGGGTGGAACTGGGCAGGGCTCAGTACGGCCTCAAGAAGAACGATGATGCCGTTACATCGCTGAAAAAGGCCATCGAGCTGGAATCCGCGAGCAAGAAGCCCAATCCTGATGTGATTGCCGCCGCCAATGACACCCTCGGTGAGGTTTACGCCGCTGCCGGTAAGATCCCCGATGCCCAGAGCGCTTATGAGGCGGCTGCCACTGCCGACCCCAAGAACGCGGGCATGCATTTCACCAATGAGGCCATCATGATGGATCGCTCTAACCAGGGCGATGCCACCGTCGCGGCCGCGGATAAGGCTATCGCCGCCGATCCCAACCGGCCGCTTCCCTACTACCTGAAAGGCAAAGCACTCGTCCAGAAGGCCACCGTAGACCCCAAGGGCAACTACGTCGTTCCTCCCGGCTGCATGGAGGCATACCAGAAGTATCTCGATCTCGCTCCCAATGGACCTTTCGCTCCCGAGGTAAAGCAAATTCTCCAGACCATGGGAAGCAAAGTTTCCGGCACCTACAAAGCAGGCAAGAAGTCGTAACCGGAAGTGCCTGCCCTTTGATAACCAATCGCAAGCCAGGGGCGTCGCTCCTCTTACGGACTTCGCCCCTTCCAGGTTTTGTACAATCCACGAGTGGAAACCGCCTCGCCTTCCGGCATTCTTAGCTATACCGACGCCGATCGCACCGTCCGCGAGCACGCTGCAAAGCTGCGTCCACACCCCAACGGGATCAACATCCTGCCTCTGCTCGAAACCCTGGGACGCATCCTCGCCGCGCCCGTTATCGCCGACCGCGATCAGCCGCCCTTCCCCCGCTCCACTCGTGACGGATTCGCCTGCCGTGCCGCCGACCTCTCGACCAGCTCTCCCCTGACAGTAATCGGCCGCCTCCGAGCGGGCGAAGAGTGGCTCGGTCCCAGCGTCGCCCAGCATCAGGCTGTCGAAATCATGACCGGCGCTCCCGTTCCCCCCGGCGCAGACTGCGTGCTCATGATCGAGCATTCAATCGTCGAAGGCCATAGGCTCCGCCCCGGCCGCCAGATCCCTTCCGGCGAGAACATCGTGCCCGCCGGCGCTGAAGCCCCTTTGGGAACCACTCTCGTTCCATCCGGCACGCGCATCGGCCCGAAACAGATCGCCGCCGCCGCCGCCTGCGGATACCCAGCCCTCCCCGTTTATCCCCGCGCCCGAGTGGCGATCTTGGCCACGGGAGACGAGCTCGTCCCCATCGACACCCGGCCCCGTCCCTTTCAGATTCGCAACTCCAACAGCTACTCCATCGCCGCGCAGGTCATCGAACATGGCGGCGAGCCCCTGCTGTTCCCGATAATCCCCGATGACCTTTCCGAAATCGAAGATGCAATCTGGAAGGCTCTCGACTCCGACCTCGTCATCCTCTTGGGCGGAGTCTCCATGGGCAAATATGACTTCGTCGAGCAGGCCCTGCTGAATCTCCACGCCGAGTTCTTCTTTACCGGAGTCCGCATTCAGCCTGGCAAGCCCGTCGTCTTCGGACGCCTGCCTGACCGGTCATCAACTCCCCGTTACTTTTTTGGACTTCCCGGCAACCCGGTCTCTACCATGGTTACCTTCTCCCTCTTCGCTGCCCCACTCCTCGCCGCGCTCTCCGGCCAACAGGATACGGGCATCGGGCCCCGATTCGCTGAAGCGCGTCTTGCGGCAGCCATCCCCGCGAAGCCGGGACTTCGCCGCTTCCTGCCGGCATACCTTCGAGCCGATGCTGATCGCGCCTCCGTCCGCCTGATCCCATGGCAGGGCTCCGGAGATCAGACCGCCGCCGCCCAGGCAAATTGCTTCATCATCGTTCCGGAAGACAGCACTGATTTACCGGCCGACACTCCTGTCCGTGTCCTCCTGCTCTGAATACCTGACCTGCACCTACCCCCTACCCCCCACTCCCTATACCCTGTCTTTATGACCCTTTCCCATTACGACAGCGCCGGACAGGCGCACATGGTCGATATCAGCGGCAAGCCTGTCACCCGCCGCGAAGCCCATGCCTCAGCCTCTGTCGCCCTCTCGCGTGAAGTGCTCGACGCCTTACCGCAAAATCCGAAAGGCAATCCTCTTGAAGTCGCCCGCATCGCCGGGATTCAGGCAGCCAAACGCACCTGGGAGCTTATCCCCATGTGCCATCCGCTCCCGCTCACTTCAATCGATGTGAAGATAGAAATTGTGCCCGATGGAGTTACGATTCATACTGCTGTCTCAACCACAGCTCCAACGGGCGTTGAGATGGAAGCCCTCACCGCCGCCTCCATCGCCGCGCTTACCGTCTATGACATGTGCAAGGCTCTGGACAAGGGAATCGTCATCCGCGAAATCCGTCTCGAAAAGAAAACCGGCGGCAAAAGCGGAGATTACGTCAGGGGTTAAACGCCTCTGCCACTCCCTACCCCTGTCCCCCCCCCACCACCCTACTCCCCTACTTCCAGCCGTCGCCAGGTATACGCCGAACCACTCGCGCTCATCCGTCCAGCACCGCGTTAGGCAGAATCCAGCGCGCGCCAGGATGTTCACCACACCTTCCCGGGTGTATTTGTAACTGTTTTCGGTGTGAATCGTCTCGCCGCGCCCAAGCCGTACTTCCAGATCGAGCGCCCGGACAATCACATGTTGCCGGATAAGGCTCTCCAGATGCATCTCGATCCTTGATTGCTCTTCATTCCACCGTGCCCGGTGCCGGAAAAGCCGCGTATTGAAGTTACCGCCCAGTTCGCGATTGATCCTCTCCAGCACATTTTTGTTGAAGGCCCCGGTCACGCCCGACTCATCGTCGTACGCGTGAAGAAGTACGGAGCGGTCTTTCACACGGTCTACTCCCAGCAGCAGGCGGTCTCCAGGCGAGAGATGCGCTCGCACATCGCGCAAAAGGTTCACCGCGAGCGGAGGCTCAAAATTCCCTATACTCGACCCGATGTAGAGCACCATCCTCCGCTTACCGTTTGCCGGGAAATCCGCGACGCCGGTCGTATAATCGGCTACTCTGGGCGTGACAGTCACGGTCGGAAGTTCTCTCTCAATCCGCTCCTTCGCTAAAATCAGAGGACTCTCCGACACGTCGATGGCCAGATAATCCACCTGCCCCTGCCGGCGCACCGCAGCTTCGAGAAGCAGCCCCGTTTTCGCCGCAGTCCCCGCTCCCAGCTCAATCATTGTTAGCTGACGCCCGGAGCGATCCCCGGACGCCGCCGCAAGAATCTCATCTCCGTGCTTCGCGAATATGTCTCGCTCTGTCCGTGTCAGATAGTATTCCGGCAGCTCGGTGATTCTTTCAAACAGCCGTGATCCTTCCTCATCATAGAAAAGCCAGGGCGAAAGCGTCTTCGGCCGCGACGTCAGGCCGATATACACCTCAGAACCCACCGGAGTCTGCGCCGCTTCCGGCAGGGGAATGATGGGAGAAATGCTGTGCATGCAGGATGGGCTCCTCGGGGCTCAAAAACGTTAACGATTCGCCAGCCGAACGCCGCAGAACTGCCAGCGAGTCGCCGGTGAAAAAAAGTTCCTGTACGTGCTCCGAATATGAGATGCAGGAGTCACAGCCGATCCGCCCCTAAGCACCATCTGGTTGCACATGAATTTGCCGTTGTACTCCCCCAGCGCTCCCGGCAGAGCCCGATACCCCGGATACCCGAGATACGCGCTCCCCGTCCACTCCCAGACATCGCCGAACATCTGCTGCAGGCCCTTGCCCGTCCCCGCTCCAGCCGGATGCAGCGCCCCCGATTCCAGAAAATTGCCTTCGGCCTCAGCCGTAGCCGCTGCAACCTCCCACTCCGCCTCCATCGGCCACCGCCGATTCGCCCATCGCGCGTATGCATCCGCCTCGAAGTAGCTCACATGGCAAACAGGCGTGTCCATTAGCTGCTCCAGACTCATCGCCCCGCGCAATGTAAAGACCATCCACTCGCCTTCCGTGTGAAACCAGTACAGCGGAGCCCTCCATCCGCTCTCCTTGACCGTGTCCCAGCCCTCCGACAGCCACAGTTCCGGCCGCTCGTATCCGCCGTCTCGCATGAAATTCAGATACTCGCCGCAAGTCACCAGCCTCGAACCCAGTTCGAACGGCTCCAGGAAAACCTTGTGCCGCGGCCGTTCATTGTCAAAGCTGAATCCCTCTCCGCTGTGGCCGATCTCCACCAGCCCGCCCTCGTGCCCGATCCAGCTCATCTCCGTCGGCTTTGATTCCGGCAGTTCTCCCTTGCTGTACGCCGGATGCAGCGGATTCGCCCAGAACGCATTCTTGATGTCGTACGCCAGCAGCTCCTGATGCTGCTGCTCATGATGCACTCCCAGCGTCAGCCGCTCCTCTGCGGCCCTCGGCATACCGCTTTCAATCAGGCGTCCCATCGCCTCTTCGACATGCCGCCGGTAATCCAGTATTTCCGCCAAAGACGGTCGCGAAAACGACCCACGAAGCTGTTTCAGCGGCTGGTCGGAAACCGAGTTGTAATAGCTGTTAAAAAGCCAGACAAAATCAGCATGGAACGGCCGATAGTTAGGCAGGAACTCCGAAAGGACGAACGTCTCGAAAAACCAGGTCGTGTGCGCCAGATGCCATTTGGCGGGGCTGGCCTCCGGACACGACTGCACCATCATGTCTTCGGGTGTAAGCGGCGCGCAGAGCTGCTCGGTCTGCTGCCGCACTCGACAGAACTCCCGTCCTGCATCCTCGCTCGCCCCCGCAGGGCCGGCTTGGCGTGTTCCCGTTAAACTCCCCATCGACGCGTCATCCTCCTCTAATTAGAGATCGGACATCGCTTTCTGTTGCCCGCGAGACTACCACTAGATGTGCGGAGCCCCGCAAAAGTTCCAGCCAAGTCGCTGCCGCCCGTCACTCTCGCGCACTCAGTGCGTCTTCCACCCTCTTTCAGGCGTCTATCCTGCAAATCGGGCGCTTCCGGATTCCCCCGCAGGGCTCGCGCCAGTCTAACCTGAGGGATGTTCAAGTCCGCCATGAAATTCGCGTTGCAGCCTGCAGCCCTGCTCCTCGCTGCCCTGGTAAGTCTACCTTTTGCATGCGGACAGGACGCGTCCGCGAACGGAGGCCCGCCCGAACGCCAGGCCATGGCTGCCTTCGCGGAACACGGTGTCAGAGGAACCGTAACCGCCGTATCTGGTGACAACTTAACCGTGAAAACCGAGACCGGCGACTTCTACAAAGTCGAAACCGGCCCCAATACCCACTTCCGCAAGCAGCGTGACCAGATCAAAATCTCCGATATTCATGTTGGCGACATGATCGCGGCTGGCGGCGACAAGGATGACAAAGCCAAAACCCTCGGCGCTGTGTTCGTCATGCTCATCGACAAGGAGCAATACGAGAAGGCTCGCGCCGAATTCGGCAAGACTTGGACGATCGGTTCGGTCCAGTCCATCGAAGACACCAAAATCACCATCAAGCGCCCCGATAACGCCACCCAGACCATCGTCGTCGACGAGAACACCTCGTTCCGCAAACACCGCGACAGCATCACCCTGGCTGATATCAAGGTCGGCGACAACATAAGCGCGCGAGGCTCGCTCCAGAACGGAAACTTCCTCGCCAACGTCCTTTCTGTTGGTGGTCCCGGCGGTCCCGGCGGTTCTGGTGGATTCCCCGGAGGCGAACGGCGCAATCCATCTGGCCCCAATCCTGCTGCCCCGAACCAGTAGTCCGCACACTATGCGCTGCCGCTTTCCTATCTCGCTCTCGCTGGCCGTGTCGCTCTATTTCGCGCCGGCGGCCGCCCAGCAGCCCGCCCAGCTGCCAGCTCAAAATGCAACAGCATCGGCTGCTCCTCCACAGACGGGCGGCATCATTCACGGCTCCGTCAAATCCGGAACCATCCCGCTTCCCGGCGTCAGCATTACCGCTACCAACACGCTCACCGGCCGCAAGTACACCACCGCCACTGACGCACACGGCAACTACAGCATGAGCATTCCGCTGAACGGCCGTTACGTCCTGCGCACCGAGCTCGCCGCCTTCGCGCCCACTACTCAGGAAGCCCTGCTGAACGCGACATCCCACGACCAGAAAGTCGACTTCGCACTAACACTCGCTTCCCGGGCTGCTGCCCAGGAAAGCCAACAGCAGGCAGCCACCCGCCAGTATTCAGGACGCGGTGCCCAGACCCTTTCTCTCGCCGATGCCGCCACCGGCCTCATCGAAGCCGCCGGAGGCTCGACCGGAGCTACCGCTGCCCTCCCTTCGCTCGCCTCTAACCCCGACGTATCGTCGGAATCCGTCGCCGTTGCCGGACAGAACGGCTCGACCAACCCCTTCGCCGGAATCAACTTCGGTGATGGCCTGCCCCCACCCGGCATGAGCGAAGGCGGCAATTTCGGCGGTCCGGGCGGCGTTCCGGGAGGAGGAGGGCAGGGCTTTGGTGGGCCCGGTGGTGGATTCGGTGGCGGCGGCCCCATATTCTTCGGCGGAGGAGGCGGCCGTGGCTCCGGCGGGCGCGGCAATTTCCGCAACTTCAATCCCAACAAGCCCCACGGATCTTTCTTCTGGACCGGCGGCAACTCCGCCCTCAACGCATTGCCCTTCGCTCTGCGCGGCCAGCCGGTGAGCCAACCAAGTTATCAGTCCAATCGCTTTGGACTCACCTTCATCGGCGCACCCTACATTCCGCATCTTCTGACCAGCGACAAGAAAGATTTTGTCTTCTTCACCCTGTCCGGCCAGCGTTCCTCCTCGCCTTTCGATCAGTATGGAACCGTGCCGACCGCGGCCGAGCGCGCCGGCAACTTCCAGGGCCTGACCACCCCCGGAGGCCTGCCCATCACCATCTACGATCCCGGCTGCTACCCCGGCGATCCAAATGCCGGCAAGCCCTTCCTTGACAACACCATTCCGGCACAGTGCGTTTCTCCGCAGGCCACTGCCCTGCTGAACTACGTCCCCCTCCCCAACCTGCCCGGCACAAGGCAGAACTTTCAGTTCCTCAGTTCCGCACAGACCAACACCACCGCGCTGGGCACCCGCTGGATCCACAACTTCGGATCAGGAGGCAACACAGCTGCGCTCGGCAACTTCATCCGTCAGGCCATGGGCCAGGCCGGCTCACAGGGCCTGCACCAGAGCATCAGCTTCAATTTCAATTACAGCCACTCCGCCTCCGACAACCTCAACATCTTCCCCGATTTCGGCGGCAAGCAGCAGAGCAACCAGTACTCGCTCCAGGCAGGCTACTCAATCAGCAAGGGCCACCTCTCAAACATCCTGAACCTGAACTGGAATCGCACCAACAGCCAGACCACCAACTACTTCACCAACACCACCAACGTCGCCGGCCAGATCGGCCTCAGCGGCTTGCCCTCAGACCCACAGCTCTATGGGTTGCCCAACGTCACGCTCAACCAGTACACCGGCTTAAACGAACAGCAGCCCAGCTTTAAGATCAATCAGACCATCTCGCTCTCCGAAACCCTGTCCTGGATCCACAACAAGCACAACATCCGTTTCGGTGGCGACATCCGCCGCGTCCACCTCGACCTGCTCGGTGAGACCAACTCCACCGGGACTTACATCTTCACCGGCATCTTCACCCAGGCGCCCGGAACGAGCCCGAGCACTCCAAACGGATTCGCTACGTCAGGCTCGTCGCTCGCCGATATGCTCCTTGGCCTGCCCCAGCAGACCAGCCTGCAGGCGCCATACCAGAAGTCCTATCTCCGCCAGAACGTCATCGATGCCTACGCGCTCGACGACTGGCGCATCCGCCCGAACTTCAGCATCAACGCCGGCCTTCGTTACGAATACTTCTCGCCTTACTCTGAGAAAACCGACCGCCTCGCCACCCTCGACACCGGAGACAACTTCACCAAAGTCGCCACCGTTCTGCCCAACACCTACGGCCCATACTCCGGATTCTTCCCCGGCACTCTGGTCTATCCCGAGCGGACCAATTTCTCTCCCCGCATTGCCTTTGCCTGGCGAGCCATCAAGGACACCGTCGTCCGCGGCGGCTACGCCATCAACTATGCGAATGGCCAGTACGTGAAATTCGTGCAGGACTTCGCCTTCCAACCGCCCTGGGCCAACGTCCAGACGAACGAAGCCACTGCCGGTGAAAAACTCACGCTCGCCAATGGCTTTCCCGGTCCGCAGCCCGAAGGCAACTACTCCGTCAATAAGAATTACAAGCTCCCCTACGTCCAGGTCTGGAACCTCGACGTACAGCGCACGCTGCCGCTTGGCGTTGTCCTCAACGTGGGCTACAACGGCTCCAAGGGGACCCGCCTCGACATTGTGGACGCACCCGGTCGCTTTGGCACCTTTGTGCCGAACGTGCTCTACGATTACGAAGACTCAGTCGCATTCTCCAACTTCAACGCGCTTACAGTCCGCGCTCGTAAGCGCATGCAGAACGGCATCGCCCTCGGCGCAACCTACACCTACTCGCATTCCATCGACAATGCCAGTTCGATCGGCGGCAATGGAGGCACTGGCGTCATCGTCGCCCAGAACTGGCAGGATCTCCTCGCCGAAGAGTCGAACTCCAGCTTCGACGTCCGCCACCAGGTCAGGGGAGACTGGGTCTACGAACTCCCCTTCGGCCCCGACGGCCACTATCTCACCACCGGCAACTTCTGGTCCCACGCCGTCGGTGGACTCTCCCTCTCCGGCAACTTCGACTTCGCCAGCGGCACGCCCCTCACACCTCACTACGCGGCTGACGTCGCCGATGTCGCCCGCGGCAGCACCGGTTCGCTCCGCCCTGACCGCGTCCTCGGCGTATCGCTCACCGCAGGCGGAGGCACCCTCGACAACTGGTTCAACAAGGCCGCGTTTACCAACCCGCCAGCCAATGGCTACGGAACAGCCTCGCGCTTCTCAATCCCCGGCCCCGGAACCATTTCCGTCAACATGTCCTTTTCAAAAACCCAGCGCTTCTCCGAGATGCGCACCCTCGAAATGCGCGCCACCGTCAACAATGTCTTCAACACCGTGCAATACTCCGGCGTCGACACCACCCTCGGCTCCGCCACCTACGGAGAAGTAATCTCCACCGCATCCATGCGCCAGTTCACCTTCATGGCGCGCTATCGTTTCTGAGGAGACCATCATGACCCGCCGTCTCCCCGCCCTCTGCCTCGCCGCCGCACTCGTCACGGCCGCCCTCGCCGTCCTCGCCCAGCAATCCACCGATCAGGCCACCACCCCGCCCCAGAACCAGGCTTACACGCTCATGGTCAACAGCGACCTCGTCCTCACCAACGTTGTCGTCCGCGACAAGAAGACCGGCGAACCCGTCCGCGGTCTCACGGCCAAGGACTTTACCATCCTCGAAAACGGCAAGCCGCAGACCATCTCCAGCTTCGACTTCGAGAGCGTCGATCAGGCCGCTCCGCTGAACGAAGCTACCATCACGGGACAAGCCGGCCGCAGTATCTTCAACGCGAAGAATGGTGTCGCGCGCGTCGAAGAACTTCGTAACCACCGCCTCATCGTGCTCTTCTTCGACCTCACCTCCATGCAGCCCGAGGATATCGAGCGCTCCCAGGAGGCGGCCCGCAACTACATCAACCGCCAGATGCAGCCTGCCGATCTGGTCGCCGCCGTCTCGCTCGACACCTCACTCTCGCTTGACCAGGATTTCACCCAGAACAAGCAGCTCCTCCTCAAAGCCGTCAATTCCTACTCCGGCGACCAGGGCCAGGGCTTCCAGCAGGGATCCACCAGCACCACCAACCAGGTCGAGGACACCAGCTCCTTCACTGCCGACGAGCAGGAGTACAACGACCTGAACACCGACCGCGAGCTCTTCGCCATCGCCTCCATCTCCAAGTCGCTGGCTTACATCAACGAAAAGAAATCCATGCTCTACTTCTCCGGGGGCATCCAACGGGACGGCATCGAGAACCAGGCATCCCTGCGCTCTGCCATCAACGCCGCCGTTCGTGCCAACTTATCCATCTACAGCGTGGACACCCGTGGCCTGCAGGCCATCTCTCCGCTCGGAGACGCCTCGACCGGAAGCATTCGCGGGACCGGCGGCTACAACGGCGCCGCCCTCCAGAACAACCTCGACACAAACTTCAATACTCAGGAAGTTATGGCCACGCTCTCGTCCGACACCGGCGGCAAGGCCTTCTTTGACTCCAACGACTTCTCATCGGCCTTCGACCGCATCCAGCGCGACACCTCGGCCTATTACGTCCTCGGCTTCCGCTCAAATGACACCCGCCGTGACGGCCGCTATCGCAAGCTGACCATCAAGGTCAACCGTCCCGACCTCAAACTCGAATACCGGCCCGGCTACTACGCGCCCGCCGACTACCAGCACTCCAGCCGCGAAGACCGCGAGCGCCAGCTCGAAGAGCAGCTCGCCAGCGACCTGCCCGCCACCGACGTCGCCGTCTACATGGAGACGCTCTACTTCCGTAGCGACGACACCCACTACTATGTGCCCGTCTCCATCGTCGTCCCCGGTTCGCAAATCCCCTTCGTCAAAGGCGGCGACAAGGACAAAGCCACCCTCGACATCATCGGTGAAGTCAAAGACCCTGCCGGCCACGTGATCGGGCAGGCCCGCGAAACCGTCAGGCTCGCCATCGATCAGGCCCAGCAAGTCCGCCAGAAAAACGTGCAGTACTCGACCGGATTCACCCTGCCCATCGGCAAATTCCATCTCAAATTCGTCGTCCGCGAAAACGAAACCGGCCGCATGGGCTCCTTCGAGACCGACATCAACATTCCCGACCAGCGCAAACTGCCCTTAAAGATGAGCTCCGTTGTCCTCGCCAGCCAGCGCATTCCGGCCCCAAAGCACGTCGACAGCCCGCTGGTTCGGGACGGAGAGCAGCTTGTTCCCAACCTGCCGCATGTATTCCGCCAGGACCAGCACCTCTACTTCCTCTACGAGGTCTACGCGCCCTCGCACGCTTCACCTGCATCCGGTGCCGACTCCGGCAAACAACCGAAACCTGCCTCGAAAGGCCCGAACGCCCCCGTCCGGGTGCTCACCAGCATTGAATTTCTCAACGGAACCACCAAGGCATTTGAAACGCCCCTTGTCGAGGCTGGTTCGCTAAACGTGCCCGCCCGCGACGCCGTGGCCTTTCAGTTCGACGTGCCGCTCGCCGGCCTCAAGCCTGGGCTGTACACCTGCCAGATCAACGTCATAGACGACGCTGGAGGCAGCTTCACCTTCCCGCGCACCGCCGTGCTCATCCGCGAACCATCTCAGGCCGCCGCGCCACCTGCAACTCCCGAGAAGCCTGCCAACCCGCCGCCCGCCCCCGGAACCGGAGGCCGCTGACCGAGCTGGTCTGAATCTCCCGGGCGCTCTAAAGAATCTTCTACTTGTATTTCTGAGGAGGGAACAATATGGGGTTGGTCCTGGCCGCCTCGGCTGTCGTTCTGCTCGCAGCAGGCTTCTGGATCAAGAACAGAAGAGAACGTCGCCTGCTCGATGACCATACCATCACGCCCGAGGCTCTCCACGCGCTGCTCGATGCGAAGAAGGATGTTCTTGTCCTCGATGTCCGCCAGCCCCTCGACGTGCTGACCGACTCCCAAATCATCCCCGGCGCAAAGCGCCTGGACCCGCAGGATGTCATGAACAACCCCTCCCTGATTCCCAGCGACAGGGACTCAGTCGTTTACTGCACCTGTCCGAGCGATGAGTCCGCTCAAATAATTTTGCGTCAGGCTCTCGACCTGAATATCTCCCGCGCCAAACTCCTCAAGGGCGGCTTGGAAGCCTGGAAAGCGAAGGGCTATCCTGTCGAGCCATACACGAAACCTTTCCATCTGGATACCGGAACATAATGTCCTCTATACGTCGGCCCGCTGGCGTATTTTCCAATATCGGCGCGCATAGATGCCGAGGTTAAAGACACAGACGGTCACGCCGAAGCTCGTTAGCAGCCAGCCCGGCAGATCCGGATAAATCGCGGCCTCCAGATAATGCACCAGAAACCCTCCAGTCCACGTGTGCATCCCTGCTTTCGCTTCCAGCCACTGCTCGGCGAGCGTCAGCGGACACGGCCATGGACCCACCTCAACGATGACGCCCCAGGCGAGCGAAAGCACATGAAACAGGGTCAGCCACGGACGTCCGCGCGTCCACAGCGCCCCTGCAATTGCCCACAGGATCCATGCAAGATGGGCGCAGAGCACCGCTATTGCGAGGACTTCCATCAGCGCTATCCTGGTTCCCTTCTGCTTTCTCGTCGACCAAATTCGAAATAGAATCCTCAGCGTGCGAACTCGTGAGGTGCTGACCTTGAAGCTGTTCCGGATCTCTCTGCTTGCTGCTCTCTGCGTCCTGTCTCCTTCGCTCTCCGCGCACGCCGCCAACGGCTTCGTTCACACTGAAGGCACTCATCTTGTCGACGCCCAGGGTCATACGCTCCATCTTCGCGGCACCAGTCTCGGCAACTGGCTCGTCCGCGAAGGCTATATGTTCCACTTCGACAAAGGCCCGCAATCCAGCCGCGAGATCGACGATCTCACGAACGAACTTATGCGCCCGGAAGCATCGGAAAACCTTTGGCGCGAATACCGGGACCGCTATATTACCCGCGCCGACATCCAGTTCCTGGCCAAAGTGGGATACAACTCCATCCGCATCCCCATCGATTATCGTTTCTTCACACCCGAAAACTCCGAAGGCTTCACCCTTCTCGACCGCGTCACCGGATGGTCGAAGGAATCCGGCCTCTATGTCATCATCGACATGCACGCTGCACCGTGCGGCCAGACGGGCACGAACATCGATAACAGCTCGGGATACCCCTGGCTCTGGGAAAGTTCCGAATGCCAGCAGCAGACCGTCGACATCTGGAAGCGCATCGCCGAACACTATCACGACTCGCCCATCGTCCTCGGCTACGACCTGCTCAACGAACCTATCCCGCACTTTCCGTCACTGCAGATGTACAACTCCCGTCTTGAGCCGCTCTACCGGCGCATCGTGGCCGGCATCCGCGAAGTCGATACCCATCATGTCGTCATCCTCGGGGGATCCCAATGGGATACCAACTTCAGCGTCTTCGGGCCACCTTTCGACTCAAACGCGGTCTATACCTTCCACAAATACTGGATGCCGCCCGAGCAGGCCGCCATCCAGCCCTATATCGATTTCCGCGATAAATATCACGTTCCCCTCTGGCTCGGCGAATCCGGCGAAAACAACGATGCCTGGGTCGCCCAATTCCGCCAGCTTCTCGAAAAAAATCAGATCGACTGGTGCTTCTGGCCCTACAAGAAGATGGACTCCGCCTCATCTCCCGTGACCTTCAGGCGCCCCCGTTACTGGGACGAGATCGTCGCCTTCGCTCAGGCCCGCGCCGGCCTCGGCGACGCCGAAAAGCAGATCGCCCGCCGCCCTCCCATGGACCACATTCGCGCCGCCTTCGACGATCTGCTCGAAAACATCCGCTTCGAAAACTGCACTTCGAACAACGGCTACCTCAAAGCTCTGGGCCTCGCGCCAACGACCTGAGCCGCTCTATCTGTCCGTATCTTCGAGCGCAAACCGGCCCAGCGCAATCGGCCTCGACGTCGGCGGCTTGGTGCTCGCCACATCCACCGGATATGGCTGCTGCCCATAGGTAGGAAAGCCCCAGATTTTTCCCGTCCTCATATCTACCGCCACCTTGCCATAGATCTGGCTAGTCCCATCGGGCGCCCGCAGCAGAAACACGCCCGGCTCGAAGTACAGCGAAAAGTCCGTCATCACCTGCGCCCGAGCAGGACGCGGCCTCATCAGCGGCTCCAGTGCAATGGCCACCAGCGCAACCGCTATCACCAGCAGCAGCACATTCGTCGTTTTATTCATCAATACCCTTTCCGGACTGCGCGTCCGAATCCTCCTCGGCCCAATCTACTTTTTCGTTCATGCGTGGCGTGACAGCCGCGCCCTCATCCTGCAAAATGATCCATGTTTTGAGAACAGATATCGAGGATTCTCGCACGGTGAAGCCCCTCCTGAAGCTGTTTGCGATCGCATGCACCCTCTCATTCGCCGCTATCGCCCAAACCACGACTCCGCCCGCAACACAGGCGCCCCAGTTCTCAACCATTCTTTATGGTGCGGCCTACTACAACGAGTACAACCCTTACGAGCGCCTCGACAAAGACGTCGCTCTCATGCAGCAGGCCGGCATCACAGTCGTGCGCATGGGCGAATCCACATGGAGCCTTTGGGAGCCCGAAGACGGCCACTTCGAATACGCCTGGATGAACCGCGTCGTCGATGCCATGAGCAAGGCCGGAATCAAGGTCATCATGGGCACCCCCACCTACTCCATCCCCACCTGGCTCTACCATGAGCACCCTGAGATCCTTGCACGCCCGCTCGGCGGCGGCGAAACCTTCTACGGCATGCGCCAGAATATGGACATCGACAGCCCTGTCTACCGCTACTACGCGCAGCGCCTCATCCGCAATATGGTCGAGCACTACCGCAATAACCCAACGGTGATCGGCTGGCAGATCGACAACGAGACCCACTCCTACGATGCCTCAAACAATGACGTCTTCACCGGCTTCGTCAACCACCTGAAACGAAAGTTCGGCACCACCGACGCCCTCAACAAAGCCTGGGGACTCAACTACTGGGGCGAAGACGTCGACGGCTGGGAAAACATGCCCACCCGCGACAGCACCATCAGCACCGGATACAAGCTCGAGTGGGCGCGCTGGCAGCAGATGCGCGTCACAAACTTCCTCGCCTGGCAGGCTGCGCTCGTTCGCGAATACCGCCGCCCCGACCAGTTCGTCATGCAGGACTTCGCCGGAGCCATGCACACCGACGTGAACGAATTCGAAATTGCCAAATACCTCGACGTCTCCGGTACCAACCCCTACCACGGCACCCAGGACCACATGGACGGAGCCGCGCAGGCCCTCGTCGGCGACTACATCCGCTCGCTCCGCCATCAGAACTACCTCGTCACCGAAACCAACGCCCAGACCATCGGCTGGGATTCCGGGTTCCAGTACCCGCCTTACGACGGCCAGATTCGGCTCGACGTCTACACCCACATCTCAAGCGGAGCCAACATGGTCGAGTACTGGCACTGGTCCTCGATCCCCTCAGGCCAGGAGGTCTACTGGAAGGGTGTCCTCGGGCACGACTTCGAACCGAACCGCGTCTACAAGGAAGTCTCCCGCACGGCACACGAGCTCCAGAAAGTTGGTCCCGAACTCGTCAACATGAAGATCAGCAATCAGGTCGCGATCCTCTATAGCATCGATTCCTGGAACGGCCTCAATGCCATGCCCTTTGCGCACCAGCCGCCGGTCGCATGGCACTCCGATATCGCCACCGCCGACTACGTTGGGCTCGTCCGCCAGTTCCACCGCGTGCTCTACAACGCGAACGTCGGATGCGACTTCGTCTTCCCCGAGGACACCGATCTCTCCCGCTACAAAGTTCTCATCGTGCCTGCGCTCTACGTCGCCGACGACGCCCTGCTCCAGAAAATCTCCGACTACATCAAACAGGGCGGCCACGTCATCATGACCTTCAAGAGCGGATTCACCAACGAGAACAATGCCGTCCGCTGGGTGCGCGCTCCGGGGCCGCTCCGCGAAGCCGCAGGCTTCAGCTACCAGGAATTCTCCAACCTCGAATCGCCGCTCGCCCTCAAAGGCGACCCCTTCCACGCCGGAGACGATAACAAGGTCATGTACTGGGCCGAGTTTCTCATGACCGAGCATGCGAAGACGCTTGCCACCTACGACCATCCGTTCTATGGACAATGGCCGGCCATCACGCAAAATCAGTACGGCTCCGGAACTCTGACCTACGAGGGCACATTCCTTTCGAACGCGCTGCAAAAAGCCGTCGTCCTCGATGTTCTTAAGCAGGCCGGACTCACCGGGCCGGCCCAGCAGCTCCCGGCTTCAGTCCGCGAGAAAGACGGACTGAACCCGTCAGGCAAGAAGATTCACTACTTTCTGAACTACTCCGGAACTTCCCAGACCTTTACCTACGCATACGGCGGCGGCGCCGATCTGCTCACTGGAAGATCGGTTTCGTCCTCCGATCAGATCGCAGTAAACCCTTGGGACCTCGTCATCATCGAAGAGCGCTAGACGTTAGCTCCTCAGCTGTCCTGAAAGGAGCAAGTCCAGGAACTAAGTCCAGGAAGCTGAATCCAGGAGCTATTCGTGATAATGCAAAAGGCTGAAGACGTCGTAATCTGCGAACTTTTCCCGTCCCTTGAGAAAATCCAGCTCAACAGCGAAGGCCAGACCGGCGATGTGTCCCCCGAGCTGATGCACGAGCTTCACCGTCGCCTCCATCGTCCCGCCCGTCGCCAGCAGGTCGTCCACCAGGACAACGTTCTGACCCGGCTCGATGGCGTCGAGGTGAATTTCGAGCGAGTCAGTCCCATATTCCAGATCATAGGAAACGCGGG
>JAFAMZ010000166.1 GCA_019232935.1 Silvibacterium sp. | reverse complement strand
GAGCGGCTGCATCCTGAGGCGGTGGTGAGGGCGCTGTGCGATGAGGGCCGGAATGCGGTCCTGCTGAAGGATGCGAATACCATTATCGACACGATTGCTCCGGAACTGCGGGCAGGCGATGTGGTTGCGATTCTCTCAAATGGAGGGTTCGATGGAATCTATGACAAGCTGCCACAGCGGTTGCGCCAGATGAGCGCGATTTCGAGAAGCTGACGCATTGCGATGTTTGCGGCCCTGAAGATTCTGTTCGTCTACAATCTGCTGGGGATTCCGGCGGCCATTTTTGGCATCCCCTGGACGCTGATCTCCGGCGACATCAGCTTGTTGTATCGATGGGCGATGTGGATCGCGAACGCCGGACTTCGGGCGGGCGGAATCCGCATCGAGGTGGTGTGGGAAGCGCCGCTCGATCCGGCGAAGCAGTACATCTTCCTTTCCAATCATGTGTCGAACCTCGATCCCCCGATGCTGCTGCCGCTCATTCCCGGAAGAGCGTCGGTCTTCCTGAAGCGTTCCCTCATGAAGCTGCCGGTGATCGGATATGCGATGAAGCTTGGCGACTTTATTCCGGTGGATCGCGACGGGCGGGTGGAGAGCGCAAAGGAAAGCGTTACACAGGCTGGTCGGGTATTGAGGTCCGGGCTCCATATTATGTCCTTCGTCGAGGGGACGCGCTCGCGGAATGGGCGCCTGCAACCCTTCAAGAAGGGCCCGTTTTATCTGGCGAAAGAGACGGGAGCGCCGGTGATTCCGGTGTCGATCTGGGGCACGGAATCGATGATGAAGAAGGGCAGTTTGAAAATCTATCCGGGGACCGCGCACGTAACGTTTCATCGGCCGCTCGATCCGAACGAGTTTGCGACGCGTGAGGAGTTGATGGCAGCGGTGAGAGGTGCGATCGAGTCGGGGTTGCCGGAGTGGATGTGGAAGGCCGCTACTTAAGGATGGCGTTGTAGCCGTCGGCGAGGAGTTTGGCACGCATGGCGCGAGCCTCGTCGCGGGTGGCAAAGGGACCGATCTGGATGTGGAGGAGGCTATCCTTCGGGTCATTCCGGATGACGGCGTTGTATCCGCGTTTTTTGAGAGCGGCAACCAGGATTTCGGCGTCTTCCTGGCGGGAGATGGCGGCCACCTGGACCATAGACGGAGTGCCGGTTGTTGTAGTCGCGGGAGTCGAGGCGGGCGAAGTCGATGTCGCGGTGGCCGGGGATGGGGCAGGCGCGGCTTTCGGAGCAGGGGCAGCGGATTCGTCAGCTGCCAGCCCCGCTGCGGGCTTGGGTTTGGGTGGCACGGGCTTGTCTTCCGGCTCAGGTGTGAGCTGCTTGACTACTGTGCCGGAAAATTTCGAGGCCTGATTGGTTTCGGCGGCAGAGGCATGGATGGGTTCGGTGGCATCGGGGCCCGGGGTGTAGGTGTTGGTGTCGGAATCGTCGCTCTCGTGGAGGCGAGGCCCGATCGGCGTGGGACTGGATGATTTCGCGCTTGAGGCGCCGGGACCGGAGGGCCTGGGGCTCGACGAGCCGCGCCCGAGGGAGTAGCCGAGGCCGAAGAAGACACCGCAGATGAGCACCAGCCCGAAGAAAATCCCCAGCAGAGAACGCATGCCCAAGGTGATCTCGGTGTCGGCTTGATCGCGCTCTTCTTCCACTTCCTGAAGCAATCGCATGATCTAGCTAACCCGGTCTGTGGGTTGATGTGGCGGTGAGGGTGCCGCGGGATTCGCCCCTGCTGCGAGCTTGCCGAGCAGTGAAACCAACTCGACCGGCAGGGGGAACACGACAGTGGTGTTCTTTTCAGTGCCGATATCGGTAAGGGTCTGCAGATAGCGGAGTTGCATGGTAAGGGGCTGGGTGGCGAGCATGTTTCCCGCCTCCACCAGGCGCTGCGCGGCGGCGTACTCTCCTTCCGCGTTAATGATCTTGGAGCGCTTCTCGCGTTCGGCTTCGGCCTGCTTGGCCATGGCGCGCAACATGGATTCAGGCAGATCGACCTGCTTCACTTCAACGCTGACGACCTTTACTCCCCAGGGCTCGGTGCGTTGGTCGATGATGGTCTGGATGCGCTGGTTGAGAACGTCGCGATGCGAGAGCAGGCCGTCGAGCTCGACTTCGCCGAGGACGGAGCGCAGCGTGGTCTGTGCGAACTGAGATGTCTGGTAGACGTAGTTCGAAACCTCGATGACCGCCTTTGCGGGATCCATAACCCGCAGAGTGATGACGGCATTGACCTTGATAGTCACGTTGTCGCGGGTAATGACGTCCTGCGGCGGGACCTCGAGGACTTCCTGCCGCAGCGAGATGCGGACGATCTGATCGATGGGGCGAAAGACGAGGATGATTCCGGGGCCTTTGGGCGGCAGGAGCACGCGTCCGAGGCGAAAGATAACGCCACGCTCGTACTCGCGGAGAATCTTGATGGAGTTGAAGATGTAAAGCAGAATGACCGCGACAACGATCAGTCCCGGAATGCTCAGCATGTCAATCACCCGCCAGCGATTGTAACGCAGGCGCGCACAGACATTTGCAGTTAATCGGTCGTGTGCGCCTTTTCAGGAATCCTGTCCACCAACAACGTAAGGCCGTGAACCGAGCGAACGCGGACCTCCTCGCCGGTGGCGGCGGGGTGTTCGGATTCGGCCTGCCAGAGTTCTCCGTGGATGAGGACCTGTCCGCGCGGGGTTAGGGGCTGCTGGGCGATGGCGATGTCTCCGACCAGCGCCTGGGGCCCGGTGATGACCTTGTTGCGACGGGCGCGAATGGCAATGCGGACGAGAAAGACTGTGATGAGCCCGAAGGCGACCCCGCAGGCGACTGCGGTGGAGATGTGAACGCGCATCTCGGGGATCGGCCCTTCGACGAGGGTGAGGGTCCCGAAGACCAGCGCGAGGATTCCGGCGGAAGCGAGGACGCCGTGGCTGGGGAATTTCGCTTCAAGAATCAGCAGCGCGAAGGCGGCGATGAGGAGCATTACCGCGGTGTAGCGCACCGGCAGCATGTTGAGTGCGAAGAGCGCCGTTAACAGGAGCAGTGTGCCGAGTGCGCCGGGAATGATGGTTCCCGGTGAGTTGAATTCCAGATAGATGAGCAGGCCGCCGAGAACGAGAATCAGGACGGCGAGGTTCGGGTCCATAAGGCGGTCGAGTAACTTTTCGCGCAGGGT
>JAFAMZ010000082.1 GCA_019232935.1 Silvibacterium sp. | reverse complement strand
GCCGCTCCTTGGCTTCAAGAGCGCTCAACATCAGCCGCAACCTTTCGCGGTCGATCTCTCCAGACAGAAGATTGGCTACACCTTCGACGAAAACGGTCGTGCCCAGAGCTGGATCCCCATCAAGCGCTCCTCTGCGCCAGAGTTCTTCAAGTGAGCGCATCAGTTGGTTATACTCGCTGCGCTCGGCTTCAATCCGTCGGCCCAACTCGGTACGGATCCTGTCAATCGACCAGCCGCGAAAATTCTCGTTCAGAAAGCGCGCAGAGGCTTCGAGTTCGGCCGAGGATAAATCGCGCTCCAACATCAGCACTCGATCCTGAACCGTACCGGCGACTGTAACCACAACCGCCAGCACGCGCTCACGTCCGAGTCGCGAGAAGTAAACGTGCTGCAGCGACTGCACCTCGCGCAGCGAAGCCAGCGCTACCCCCACTCCACTGGATATCAGCGCCAGCACATGCGAAGTGCGCTCGAGAAACTGCTGGCTCGATCCCACGCCCGCGAAGCTGTCCTCTATCTGCTCGCGGCGCTCCGGCGTGAGCGCATTGGGGGACGCAGGACCGGCAAGCTGCTCAGCATAAAACCGGAACGCCTGAGCTGTCGGAATACGCCCGGCCGACGTGTGCGGCTGGTCGAGCAGCCCAGCCTCATCGAGCGAGGCCATGATATTTCGGATAGTCGCCGCGCTCATGCCGTCCTTATTACCGAACTGGCGCGCCACCGCCTGTGATGCGACAGGCTCTCCTGTGGCAATGTAATTCTCGACGATGGTAGTTAAAACCAGCCGCTCTCGCGGGCTAATTCGCAGGTCGGAAGCCATGGGTCCCCAGAGTTTGTCCCCATATCCGGCGAGATTTTCCGGGAATTAGAGACAAAATTCCTTTTTAATTTTAGGACCTTCACGACGCATGGTCAATGGCTTCTGGTCACGCAGATAGTGCCAGTGCCCGAATTGAAATCGCGGTTTCGGTCAGCGCCTCATCTGCCTCATGCAGGCTGGTCATTTCACGAGCGCTGAATCCGCAGCAGGCGGAGAACTCGCGACGGGATTGACTGACACCGGAGGCAAGTCGTAAATCTCAATCGCGCCTTCGCGCAGAATCGCAAACCGCTGGCCATCGCGCGAAAGCGCATAGTTGTGTCCCGCGCTGATCATCGGAGTAGCATCTTTCACCAACTGCAGTTTGCCCGACCTGGTATCGAAGACCCCAACCATCTGCGCCGTCACATCGTCCGCGCCGAAATAATCCATAAAGCCCATGTCCCGGTTCAGTTGCAGCGATCCAAAGGCGAAACGGCTGCCATCTTCGGCGTAGTCGAAAGTCGGCCAGATGTAGCGTTGCTTCCACTTGTCCTGCCAAAGCACCTCGCCGGAAGACGACAGCGCACTGACCATGTGATCGCCTCCCCCTTTAGGTGGGCAGCCGACCGCCAGGGTAACCGCCTCGCTGACCGGAAACAGCGTCGGCAGGCATGACGATTTGAATTCTGCAACTGTCTCGGAATTGTTGTGAAGAGTCTGCTTCTGGATGATCCATTTTCCAGAATCCTTGCCCTCTAGCAGGCTGAGAAACCCATCCGTCAGCAGCGGCAGATCGACAGAACTCCGGGTTTCTGTCTCGGCCAGTATCCTGGTTTCCCCGGGACGCAGAACGAAGACCTGCGTGCGCTTTCGGCGTTGCTGAGGTGATATCCCAAAGATCGGATCTACACTTGCCGGCTTATCCGCCTCCGGATCTGGCGCAATTATTTTTTGCACCTCGATCACCATGAGCCTCCGGTCAGGTGCGACCTCAACCGCCTGTAACGGCGTGTCGAACTGGAGATACGGACGTAATCCCAGCCGCCGGTCCGTCAAAAAAAGAGCATTGCGCTGGCGCACGATGAAGCGGCCGTCGCGCAGAGGCCATAAGTAGCGCTGCCGGTCGTGCATGCGCCATTGGGTCTCCTCGACCGGCTTTCCGGTCTTGATATCGAGCACCATGGCGCGAATCACCTGGTCCTCATCGCCAACCGGGTCGCCCGGAACCCGATGTATCAGGCCGGCATCGCGAAATGTAAACAGCAGCGATTCATTATCGATGAAATCCAGCGTAATGCTGGAATACCGCAAGTTTAGATAGGCGCGGCTCGGAGGCACAAAGCCAAGTGGAGCCACTTCGATGCGGGTCGTCGGTGGCGGTCCCGTATCCGGCTTCCGCTTCGCATCGCCGGAGTACCCGGCTGCAACCCTCCCGAAGAACACCAGGGCCAGCAGAGTCAGGCGGACGGATTGACCGCACAGGACCATCACCAGCATTTTCCTCGCCTCACCGGGGCACGCGCAAATCCAATTTGCCCAGGTAAAAGCGACTTCTGCGTTGGATGCACAAACGCATCCACGATAGCATGGCGCATGTCTGTTGAGGTGAACCTATGGAACCAGGCGCTCCGGCGGGTTCCCCAGTGGGTTTGGAAGCAGACGGAACTCCGAACGCTTATCCTCGCAGGAAACCGACTAACCGACCTTTCTGAGCAGATCGGCGGATTGCAGAAGCTGCGCACCCTTGATCTCGGACATAACCAGCTTGCAGTCCTTCCCGACTCACTGGGCGATCTCACTGGGCTAAGGGACTTCCTCTATCTCCATCACAATCGCCTCACCGCGATTCCGCATTCCATGGAGCGGCTGAAAGATCTCCGCTAACTCAACCTGAGCGAAAACGCATCCTTTCAATTTCCGGATTGCGTCTGCAGCATGACAGCCCTGATCGAGTTGCGTATCACCGATAACAAAATCGTCGAAATTCCCGAACGCATCGCAAATCTCACCCGGCTGCAAGAGCTTCACCTCCGCAACCACCGTCTGAAGACGCTGCCCGCATGCATCCGGCGATCTTCCGGAACTACGGGATCTCGACTTGCGTGGCAATCCACTCGATTCCCTGCCGCACACCATTTCTGCATTGCCCAACCTCGAAAAGCTCGACCTCCGCTGGATTCCTTCACTCGCTTCGCCTGTCTGGATTGACGACCTTGAAGCGAGAGGGTGCCTTCTTTACCGCTGAGAAGCGACGCCGACCCGCAGCTGTGCGACGCTATATTGATGGCATCAACCGCTGCGCCAACAAACGTCCCAACCCGCCAGATTCTGGGATATGGAGCCTGCGCCCTGGCTGGGACATTCTGGGGCACCGGCTTCTATTGGGGGAAGATCGCCCTTACTGAATTAAGCGTAGGACATATGGTCCTCTACAGGTTTCTCTTTGCCTGCGTCGGCCTTCTGCCGGTGCTGCGCCGCCCGGCACTTAATCCGCGCGAGTGGATGCTGCTGCTTACCGCCTCCTTCCTGGGCATCCCCATACAATATCTGTTGCAGTTCTATGCTCTGTCTCTTACTACCGTCAGCCATGCAGCTCTGATGGTCGGAACCATGCCGGTGATCCTTGCTGTCGGCGCAACCATCTTCACACATGAGCGCCTCGGAAAGCTCGGATGGCTGGCACTCGCAGGGTCAACCTGCGGAGTTACCCTCATCACCTTCAGCAGCACCCGCCTGCGGGGCGCGCAGGGCGGCCCCTCACTTGAAGGCGACCTGCTCGTTGTCGTTTCACTGATGTTGTCTCTTGGCTGGATTCTGCTGAACCGTCACCTGATGCAGGACCACTCGCCGCTCGTCGTCACCGCATACGGCGTGCTCAGCGGCACCATCATGCTGACCTTGTGGGTGTTCGCCACGAACGGACCGCTTCCCATTCGCGGAATAAGTCCACGCGTCTGGATCGCCTCCGCCGCAAGCGGACTGCTGTGCACCGCATCCACAATGCTGCTCTGGAACTGGGGAATCCATCGCGTACCCGCCTCCCGCGCCGGCGTCTTCCTGAACATCGAACCAGCAATGGGCTCACTACTCGGAGTGGCTCTGCTTGGCGACCGCCTGGGGTCCGGCGCCTGGGTAGGCGGCGCAATGATTATCGCTGCCGCGATCATCCTTACTGCGACCGGCAAGACCGATGCGGAAGTGGTCATGGAATAAGCAGTTACCTAGGCGATGTCGCTTCCATCGAAATCACCTACCTGCGACGCGCTGCTGGAGTACACTCGGTTCTTAAGTTTTTGCACGACACGGTGCTGATACATATTCCCTGGTACCTTCTGTTTCGCATTCGGCGGGAGGCACAAGCTGCGGGGCATTTTCGTCAACTATCGAAGGAATGATTCCGAGGGTGAAGCGGGGCGACTGTTTGACGACCTGACCTCGCGATTCAGTCCCGACGCAGTCTTTATGGACGTGGCAGCTATCGCCGGCTCGATGAACCGAACGACTTTGTGCGAATCGAACTGGCCTCTGCTCTGCGCCGCGATATTCCTGTGATTCCTGTGCTGGTGCGCGGAGCGAAGATGCCCAGGCCCGAGCAACTTCCCGATGACCTGAAGGAACTGGCCTATCGCAACGCCGTGGAGCTGAGCCACATTCGATGGAAGACCGACGTCGAGGTTCTGCTGCAGGCGCTCCGGCCCTATATGGATGCGCCCCAGGCGCAGGTGCCTGTGCTCGACCGACCAGCACACATTGACCACCCAGCCACTGAGGCCATCAGCCGCTCCGGTCCTTCGTCTGGAAGTCAGACAGTTGGAACGCAGATCGCCGGATCACATTCCCTTGACCGGATCAGCAAGGAGCTGGCGGTCTACATTGGACCAATTTCGGACCTGATCGTCAGACAAGCTGCGAAGCGCTGCAGTTCCATCGAAGAGCTCTGCACGAAAGGGGCGAAAGAGATTGAAGATGAGGCGAGCCGTGCGAAGTTTCTAAGGGCGTGCAGGTCGTAAGTTACCCTAACCTCGCCTTCTTCATGCTCTGCCGCAGGTCTCTGCCGACCAGATTCATCTCGATGCACATTTCGGCCAGTCGCGACCACATGCGATCGCCGATGCGATCACCCAGCGTCTCCTCCCGCATCGGCTCCTCCGCATCACTCTGCTGACGGCTTTTCTTCGGATCGTCCAGGGAGTGAAGCTGCTTGGCAGGACGATTCGGAGAAGAGTCGCCACCCGTGCTTCGTGCCGGCAATCGCAGGGTTCCGCCGCCTGCGACCCATCGGCGCGGCACACGACGCGCATTCCCATTCCGTCACATCTTGTGCAGGATTGCGGCATGAAGCTAGAGTATTGCAGGCTCGCCCCTGTGTATATCGCAGCATGACATACGTAAAACGCTGTCATTTCCCAAGCTTCTCATCGAAAAACTTCGCCATGATCCCATATGCCTCCCGCGATTCCGGCAGGTTCACATCATTCCAGAAGGCATGCGGCAACGCTTCGAAAAGTACGAGCTGCGCGTCCACTCCCGCGGCGAGAAAATGCCGATGCAGGATCGTCGTACCGCTGAGCAGCAAATCGCGCCCGCTGGTGATGAAGAGAGTTGGAGGGAAGCCCTTCACGTCAGCATAAAGAGGTGACAGGACGGGATCGTTAAGATCCGTCGTGCCCACGTATTCCTTGTCGTGCCTCTGCGGGTCTGGTGGGTCGAGATGGCCGGCAAGCCCCTGCAGGGAATACATGGCCCAGGAGTCGCCGAGCCGGCTGAAATCTCCCAACCCCGAGAAGATGCCGAGCGCTCCCGGCAGCGGGAGGCCAAGCTGGCGCAGCTTCACTGTGGTTTCGGCGGTCAAAATAGCTCCCGCCGACGTGCCGTAGAGCGCGATGTTCTGCGGCTTGTATGCCTTCAGCAGCTGTTTATAGACCGCGATGGCATCCTCGACATCGGCGGGAAATGGATGCTCCGGCGCGAGGCGATATAGTACCGAGACGACCTTCGTTTGCGTGAGATTCGCAATTGGGATGCTCTCCGTCAGCGAGCCCGAATCGGAGTTGAATCCGCCGCCGTGCACGCAAATGAGTACGCGGTCGCCTTTGCCAGGTCCGATGCTAGGCGGCACCACGATCAGCACCGGTACGCCCCCAATCGTGTCCTTTCTGATATCGACCGGATAGACGGCCTTGGATGCCTCTCCGGCGCGCGCCTGCCATGCGTCAGTCATCGAGCGCCGTTCCGCGAGGCTCTGAGGATGCGCCGCATCGGAGACCTGGCGAGCCAGCGACTTTTGCGCTTCAGGACTGACCGTGTCGGGCACCGGAATAACGCGGGAGATATGCGCTGTGCCGTTTGCGTCGATGTAGCTGGAGTCGATCTGAGGGGCGGTCTGGGCGCTGGTCTGAGCAAGGGCGATTGAGGCGCTCAGCCAAGCTGCGAGAAGAATTCCGAACCGTTTCATTCAGCGTGATTCCTTGATCGGATTGCGTCGCCAGTCCAATAAAACATGTGCGGCCGAAAAGTGTCGAGCTATACTCGCGAGCATTGCGAAACCCCTCAAATCCGCATAAAATACAGGGATTGCAGGAAAGGTTTCAGCCGAACTATGCCTAAGACAGGAATTCATCCTAACTACCGCGAAATCAGGGTGATGTGCGCCTGCGGGAACACGTTCACGACCCGCTCCACTCACAAAGGCGACATCCACCTCGAAATCTGCTCGAACTGTCACCCCTTCTTCACCGGCAAGCAGAAGCTTGTCGATACGGCGGGACGCGTCGAGCGATTCCGCCGCAAATACGCCAAGGCGGAGACGGCAGCCAAATAAAGCTGCTCAGGCCCGATCGAAAAGCCTCCGCCGCGCGGGGGCTTTCGTTTTAGCGACGACAGAAGCTGGGCGAATGAAGAAGAACTGGGATAATCCGGTTGAGCACGCGATGCCTGAGAACGCGCGAGTGCCGGCGTCTGTTCAGATCGGCAGCGTGACCGTCGCTCCGGCGACAGTGCTTGCCCCCATGGCCGGCGTTACCGACACGGTTTTCCGCCGCTTCATTCGCAACGCCAGCCTGTTTAGCTCCGAGGCAGACCGGAACGCATCGGTCGACAGCGAAATCACGAACCAGCAGTCCGGATGCGGTCTCATCATGACTGAGTTCACTTCCGCCGACGGCCTCGCTCGAATGCGCGAGTCGAAGCGCAAGCGTTACCTGACCTTCTACGACGACGAGCACCCCATCTCGGCGCAACTCTTCGGGTCGAACCCTGCGACGCTCGCCGACGCGGCAAAAATCGTCGAGGATACCGGCTTCGACATGGTCGACCTCAACCTCGGCTGCCCTGCGAAGCGCGTCGTCTCCTGCAACGGAGGAAGCGGCCTGCTGCGTGACCTGCCGCTGATCGCCCGGATCTTTCAGTCAGTCCGCGCCGCCGTACAGATTCCCTTCACCGTGAAATTCCGGCTCGGCTGGAATGACAGCCAAATCGTCTGCGTCGAACTCGCGCGGGTGGCTGAAGAATCCGGCCTGAACGCCGTCGCCCTCCACGCCCGCACTCGTGAGCAAGGTTATTCCGGCAACGCACGGTGGGAATGGATTGCCGCGGTGAAAGATGCAGCGAAAATTCCCGTGATCGGGAACGGAGACGTGCGCACACCCGAGGATGCCTGCGCGCTGGTGGCCGAGACCGGTTGCGATGCTGTGATGATCGGCCGCGCCGCGCCGGCAAACCCCTGGCTTTTCCGGCAAATCGCACAATACACGGCAACGGGCCGCTATGACCGGCCAACAGATCTCGACCGCTACCGCATGATACGCAGGTACTTCGAGATGCTGATCGAGTCTGAAACCCCGGAAGCTCCGGGAAAAATGAAGCAGTTTGCTTCATGGTTTACGCATGGCGTGCCAGGTGGCGCTGCACTGCGCAAGTCCATTTACGAATCGAAAACCAGCGAAGCGGTGCTGGCCGCTGTCGAGCGCTTCTTTGAAGCGGGACCGATCGGAACTGCTCCTTCCTCATTGGAAGACAATTACGATTCCGGCGAATTGGCGCTGGCCTGCGATTAAGCCTGTGCCGGATTAAGCTCACGTGCGGGCTTGATTCGAGTCAAATTTTAACGGCGGTTCGGGCTGGCAGTTTGTCTCTGGCCCGCCGGATCGCTGAAAATGACCCTGTAGGTTTCCTTCCGTGCTCGATCCGCTCAATCGGAATTGGACGCTCGCTCGCGCCCTGATGCTCATCTGCATCGCGATCGCTCTCCCGTGCGCTGCACAAATCCAATCGGCGATGGCCAGAGAACGGGTGGGCACATCTGATGAGGCCGGCCAGATATATCCGGTCAAAGGCGTCGTCCTTGATAGCGTAACCCACCAGCCAATCGCCCGTGCACTCGTCGACTCTCATCAGGGCGCGGTGCTTACCGACAACGACGGCCGTTTCGAGCTGATTCTAGCTGAAGGCATCACACAGATTTCGGTCAAGCGGCCCGGGTATGGCTCACGCGGTCAGCCTTCAAATCATACGGTACACGTTGCACCAAACCTGCCCGCGCTTACCTTCAATCTGATCCCGGAGGCAGTCATCACCGGCCAGGTTACCCTATCGACCTTAGACCCGGCTGAAGGAATCCGCGTATTCGCGTACCGCCACCGAGTTGTCAACGGCCGCCCACAATGGACGGTGGAGAGTTCAACAAGGACCAACAGCGAAGGCGCCTTTCGCATCGCCGGACTCCAGTCAGGAGACTATCTGGTCTACACCACATCCTCGCGCGATGGAGAGGGGCCGCTTGCCCGCGGAGAGGCGGTGTACGGCTATCCAGCGGCTTATTACCCAGGCGTGTCAGACATCGCCTCTGCGGGCGTGCTCACTCTCTCAGCTGGACAGCATGCACAGGCCGACTTCATTCTCACCCGGCAGCGGTTTTATCATGTCACCGCGTTGGTTACAAATCGCGATGTAGGCGGAGGCCTGAACCTTCAGATCCGTGACCGGAGCGGGCGCCCCGTCGGGATTCCGGTCGCCTTTAATCTTCAGCAGGGGATGGCGGAAACAAATCTGCCCACGGGCAGCTATTTCATCGACGCTCATTATCGTGGCGAATCTCAGCTTTACGGCCGCGTGGACTTCACTGTTGCCGGCGCGCCAGTTACCGGCCTCCATCTTGCCTTGGCACCACTTCATCCCATTCCAGTAACCATTCGAAAGGCATTCACAACCAATAGCAGCGGCAACGGAGGTGGCGTGTTGTTGGCCGACGGATCGCCGTCAGGCAACCCGTCGAGCGCCGGTCTCAATTTGTCAATCGTACCCGCAGAGGAGTTTTTCGGCCAGATGCGCGGGGGAGGCGGCTTGCGTTCCGCTGAAGGCTCAAACGATGGAAGCTCCTTTGAACTGGAGAACGTCACACCGGGCCGCTACTGGGTCGAGACCTCACCCTTCGAGGGCTATGTTAGTTCCATAACCAGCGGAGGCGTGGATCTTGCGCGGGAGCCCCTCGTGGTGGGAGCGGGAGGAAGCACAGCTCCCATCGAGGTGACCTTGCGCAACGATACCGCGACGATCACCGCGCAAGTCAATAAGGGATTACCCGAAAGTGCGCCGCCGAATTCCGCATTTGGGGAGCAGTACGAGTTGTACGTGTATGCCATCCCGCTCTTCCCTTCCTCGGGGCCAATCAGGATGAGCGGCGGTCAGGGATCGGGCGAGGTCACCCTCGCGGGCCTGGCGCCCGGTGAATACCGTGTCATCGCCTTTGACGCCCCGCAGGAGATCGACTTTCATACCGCCCAGGGCATCGCCAGGTACTCCGGAATGGGGGAAAACATTACTGTGGAAGCGAACGGCTCGGCTCGTGTACAACTCGACCTGATCCGTACTGGAAGTATGGAAGCACAATGATGCGGCGGCTACTCAGGATCTTTGCGTCTCTCGCTTTCGCGGTCGCGCCGATCTGCGCCCAGTCTCAGTCCCCTCCGGCACACGCCGCAGGCTCCTACTCCATCAGCGGTGTTGTAGTCAGCGCTCTGACGGGGCAGCCGCTTGACCGTGTAGTGGTTACGCTTCAGAACGCTATGGGTGAATCGCTTGTCGGGCAAACAGAAACGGGGTCGGACGGGCGCTTCATTTTCGAACATCTGCGTGCCGGAAAATTTGCGCTATCAGCATCGCGCCGCGGATACATCGGAATGGCCTACGACGAACACGAAGGCTATTCCACGGCAATTGTGACGGGTGAGGGACTCAACACCGACCGGCTCACTTTTCGGCTTCGCCCGCGCGCAGTTATCAGAGGATTCGTGTCTGACGACACGGGCGATCCGGTTCAGGATGCAAGAGTCTCACTCTACCGAATTGACATGGGGAGCGGGCTAGGAAACATTGTGCGCGCCGGAAACACAACGACCGACGATACCGGAGCGTACGAGTTTCCTCATCTAGACGCCGGAAATTACTACATTGCTGTGACTGCGAATCCGTGGTATGCCACGCGCCCGCAGCCGAGGCATGATGCCGAAGGCAACGTACTACCGGACGATCAGAGATCGCCGCTGGACGTCGCATACCCTACGACCTTCTATGCGGATGTGACTGACTCTGACTCCGCAACCCCCATCCCGGTCAAAGCCGGAGACCAGGTGCAGGTGAATCTTATCCTGCATGCCGTGGCCGCGGTTCATCTTTCAGTTCAACTAGGGTTGCCTCCAGGCCGCGGTTTTGTCATGCCGCAGCTGACTCAGGAGATTTTCGGAGTGTCCGAACCGGCACAGACTGGAATGGCCTACAACTGGGGAATACGCGAGCCTCAGGGCAATTCAGGTCAATCGGAAAGCGAGCTGGGGCAGACGACGGTCGAACTCAGCGGCGTAGCCCCGGGACACTATTCCGTAGAATTGCACGGCGGAGGCGATTCGAACCGCTCTGCTGTCATCGAGGCGGCCAGCGATACGCACATTGATTTCTCACAAGCGGCTGGGATGGCTGATGTCTCTGGCAAAATGGTGATGGACTCGGGGGATAAACTCCCCGAGCGGCTCAACATCTCGCTGCGTAGCTCCGACGGCCGCTTCGGCGGCAGCGACCGCGTCAATGACGACGGAACCTTTGCGATTCAGGGGGTTCCGCCAGGCAGCTATGAAATCTGGGTAAATGCGCCTGACAAATCCTTGGCCATTACTCACCTCACCGCATCCGGAGCCCCGGCTGACGGCAACACAGTGAAAATCGGGACTGCTTCCGTAGTTCTAAACGCAGGTCTCGTCCAGGGCTCCGCAACCCTCACCGGATTTGCCACCCGGGACGGCAAGCCCGCATCGGGAGTAATGATCCTGTTGGTGCCGCGCAATCCGGCCGCGGATCGCGAACTGTTTCGCCGCGACCAAAGCGACTCTGACGGCAGCTTCCAGTTGAATCGCGTCGTTCCCGGCCAGTACACCCTTGTTGCCATAGAGGACGGCTGGACGCTCGACTGGGCGCGCCCTGAAGTCATCGCACACTATTTGCCGAAGGGCACAAAAATCATCGTCCCCGCCCAGGCGAAGGATTATCCGGTCAAGGACCGAATCGAGGTACAGGCTAAATAAGATTGCTGGCTGTCACGGATTAATCCACTGTCACTACAACGAGGGATGCATCGTCCTGAAACTGATTCGAACAGAAGGCTGTTACATCAGCCAGAATTCTCTGCCGAATCGCATGCACGCCTTCATTTCGGCTGGCCATCACTGAATCGATCAAACGTCGGTAGCCAAACTCCTCTTCCTTATCGTT
>JAFAMZ010000055.1 GCA_019232935.1 Silvibacterium sp. | reverse complement strand
TCCTGCTCGGCGTAATCGAAGGACTCGAGGATCATGTTCTCCACCTGCTCGTCAGTGAGTCCGTAGGTTGGCTTGACCTCGATCTCGGCTTCCTTGCCGCTGCGCTGTTCGCGCGCCGACACATGCAGGATGCCGTTGGCATCGATGAGGAACTTCACCTCGATGCGCGGCAGTCCGGCGGACATCGGCGGGATGCCTTTCAGGTCGAAGCGGGCAAGGGAACGGCAATCCTTGGCCATTTCGCGCTCGCCCTGCACGACGTGGATGGCGACGTTGGTCTGGCCGTCGACTCCGGTGCTGAAGTGCTCGGTGGCCGACGCGGGGATGGTTGAGTTTCGCTGGATGATTTTGGCGACGACTCCGCCGAGGGCCTCGATGCCAAGCGAGAGCGGAGTGACGTCCAGGAGCAGCATGTCCTCGGTTGCTTTGGAGCCGCCTTCGAGGATGTGCGCCTGAACGGCAGCGCCGAGAGCGACGACTTCGTCGGGGTTGAGTTCAGTGTGGGGCTTCTTGCCGCGCGCGCTGAGCTGGAAGATCTGGTCAACGAGGCGGCGGACGAGGGGAATGCGCGTCGATCCGCCGACGAGGACGACCTCGCCAATCTGCTCGGGCTTGAGGGCGGCGTCCTTCAGGGCCTGTTTGCAGGGGCCGATGGTGCGGCTGAGGACGGGCTGGATGATCTGCTCGAACTGCTCGCGGGTGATCTCGCGGTTGTAGCGCTGGCCGTTGGGCAGCGGTAGAGATATATATGCCTTGTCTGCAGTCGAGAGCGCGATCTTGGCATCGATCACGGCTTTGCGGATGGCCTGCACGGCTTCCGCGTTGGCATGGAGGTCGAGGCCGTGCTCGCCGCGGATATCGTCGAGGGCGATGGTCATGAGGAGATGGTCGATGTCGTCGCCGCCGAGGTGCGTGTCTCCGTTGGTGGCGATGACTTCGAAGATGCCCTCATGGAGCTTAAGGATGGAGATGTCGAAGGTGCCTCCGCCGAGGTCGTAGACGGCGACGATGCCTTCCTTCTGGCGGTCGAGCCCGTAGGCTAGCGATGCGGCGGTAGGCTCGTTGACGAGGCGGAGAACTTCGAGTCCGGCCATGCGGCCTGCGTCCTTGGTAGCCTGGCGCTGGGCGTCGTTGAAATACGCCGGAACGGTCACGACGGCCTTCGCTACGGGCGCGCCGAAGTAGCGCTCGGCGTTTTTCTTGAGCTGGCGCAGGACATAGGCAGAGATCTCAGGCGGCGTGTACTGCTGCGGGCCGATCTGGAGGCGGAGGACTTCGCCGGGCTGGATGTCAGGCGCGAGGTGGAAAGGGAAGAGCTTCAGTTCTTCCTGGATGTCTTCGACTCCGCGGCCCATGAGGCGCTTGACGGAGTAGACGACGCGATCAGGCGCCGACGCGAGATACGGATATGCGGGATAGCCGACGATGACCTTCTTCGGCTCGGGAACAGCGACGACCGACGGCACCAGATTCGCGCCGTCTTCGCCGGGGATGACGACGGGCTGGTCGCCCTGCATGAAGGCGACGAGGGAGTTGGTGGTGCCGAGGTCGATTCCGACGATGCGTTCCTGTTTAGTCTCTGCCAAAGTGAATCCTCGTTATCGCGCTGCTGCAGGAGGGTTTTGCACGTACTGCGCTTCGCCCCGCCCGAACGACCAGTCATCAAGATCATTTTCGCTGAGGACGATCATGACATTGTGGGGCGCTATCTGTGCGCGCTCTTCGAACTGTTTTGCGATCTCCCGGTAGAGCGCCTGCTTCTTTTCTGTGGGGCGACCGCGCCGCAATGTGATGTGCACCAGGACAAACTCATTTGTTCGCAGCATACCCATAAAATGCGGATCGGCCACCAGTTCGTCCGCGGTGTGGGATGTGAGCACAACAAATTTGTCGCCCTCCGGAACGGAGATGGTGGCGCGCATGGCATCGAAGACGGCATCTGCCAGAAGCCTGCGCTTCTCCGGATTTAAGGCGTCGCTAACAGAAATTCGAACTAACGGCATTCAGGTCTCCAGCGCTTCATTCACGTCGCGCACGAGGTTGCGGATGTAGCGGCGACGGTCGAGAAGCGCAACAATTTCGCCCTTGATGTTGCCTGTGTCGGATTTGGCCGCGCTGCTGTCCACGGTTTCGTCCCAGCTAGCCCAGAGGGCTTCGAGGCCGGTGTCGACAGCGGCCAGTTGGGATTCAAACTGCGTCCGGGCTTTCTCAAGATCGGCGCGCAACTGGGGATCGTCCTCGCCCATTTTGCGGTTCATCCGCATCTCCTCAAGCTGCATGTTCAGCTCGAAGACTTCTTCGAGGAGATCCGGTGGCACACGAGAGTCCCTCGGCTTCCCGTCATCGCTCTTGCCAGCTTCGATCTCGACGCCCTCGAGTCGCAGCAGATATTCGGTGCGGGCGATGGGATCCTTCAGGGTGCGGTAGGCGTCGTTGAGCTGGGAGGTCTGATCGAGGCTCCACTGCCGCTCCTCGGGGCTCGCCTGCGCGTAGAGATCGGGATGCAGCTTGCGGCTCATGCGGTAGAAGGTCCGCTCAAGCGCGGTCATATCGATGCGGAGCTTCCGGGGCAGGCCGAAGAGGGTGAAGTAGTCGATGCCGGCCGACGGCGCCTGCACCTTGCCGCAGGCGGCACACCAGGGCTTGCCGGCGGGCACGGAAGAACCACACGACCAGCATGCCGCGTTCACGGATTGGGATTCAGCTGTCTGCATTGCTGAAAGAGGCCGCGCGTGCGGGTGTATCAGGCGGAAAAGGA
>JAFAMZ010000094.1 GCA_019232935.1 Silvibacterium sp. | reverse complement strand
GCACCTGATGTCGAAACACGACGAGAAGATGTTCGAGCACGCGGTGCGGAAGTTCAATCCCTACGACCTGTATTCGAAGGGACTGGCGCGCCCGGATATCGCCGCGATCAAGCCGTATTATGACGATCTGTTCGCGGAGTTTTTCCCCGGAAAGATCGCGTGGTAACCAGCGTCCGCGGCTAAAAGAATCGGGTCCGTTTCCACAGGGCCCATCCGCTGCCGAAGAGCAGGACGGCGAGCGCGAGACATAATGCCGCGCCCCAGCGCAGGTTCATCTGAAGGGGAGGCAGCGTTGCTCCCCAGGCGAACCACAGAAACACCCCGGCAGCTATTGCGACGATCAGATAGTCCCACCAGCGCTTCTTTGAGGCCGCGCGCCTTTCGTCTTCGATGCCGGCCTGCGCCATCACTGAGCGGTGATAGTCGAGGTTGTAGCGATTACACTCTCGCAGCAGAGCTTCATTGGTTGAGCTATGCTCCTCGGCAGAGGCGGCGGCGGTGCTGATCGCCAGCGCGCCGAGGATCATGATGATCGACCCGGCGACGACGATGAGCTGGTGCGAGCGGTCGAGTCCCGCCAGTTCGCCGAAGACCAGCGCGCCCCAGGCGAGTCCCCAGAGCTGATTCGTGTTTGAGAGCGGAATGCCGCGGCCGATGCCGATGTATTTTGTCGCGTACTGCTGGAAGAGGTCGCCGATGACCCAGCAGAAGCCTCCCAGAAAAAGCCAAAACAGGTAGTGGCGCACCGCGATGATCTGGCCTGCCACCGAGTGGAGGCCTCCGGCGAGACCGATGGCGAGCGCAAGCATCGTTCCCAGCTCGCCGATAGTGAAAATGGTGACGAACGAGAGCGGATTCATCCCGCTGAGATAAGCCTTGCGGTAGGGAACGTACATGGTGCCCCAGAGCAGGCTGGCGCCGAGTGCCGCAGCGATGCCGCCTACGGCGTGACCCGACCCGGCCGGAGAGGAGCGGATGGTGCTGAAACCAAGCATCGTCGCGCCCGCCACGATCGCCATTGACCCGAGGATGACCTTGGTCCAGTTCTTCGCCGGGGCTCCGTGGAGTTCGCGGAACAGGAGAATGCCCCAGAGAATGCCGATCAGGCTGTTGGCGTTCCACAGCGGAAACGCGATTGCGAGACCGACGTCGCGAATGGCGAAGACTGTCAGCGTGTTGGCAACAGCCCAGAGCGCTCCGGCGAGGATGGCCCAGACGATAAGATGCGGGCATCCGCGCAGGTCATCGATGACGTAGGATGTGCCGCGCAGCAGGGTGGGGAGCGTCCAGCGCGCAACAAAGACTCCGGCAACCATGCAGAGCGAGATGGTGTAGGGAGAAAGGCCCGCCGTCACCAGCTTTGTTGGAGCCTCGGCGGCGCCGAGCCATGCGCCGGCGGCTATTCCGCAGAGCACGCCGAGGCTGTGCATGGATGGTGCTGCCAGCCTGGGACTGACTTGATGGCTGATACTTTTCGTTTCCGGCATCGATTTGGGATTGTTCAGGGACGCAGGAAGCCACATTAAGCAAGCCGGGGGGCCGGCGTCAAACACGTCGCCCCTCGGAAACAACGAAAATTTAACTGCAGCGGCCTGGTTAGGCGTTGTTATACTTTTAACTGACTGGTTAATTAATGGCGAAGAAAACGATTCCAGTCCGGCACGACCGCGCCGATCAGACCCGGAAGAACATCCTTCGCGCGGCCATTCGTGAGTTCAGCGCGCATGGGCTGGCCGGCGCGCGTACTGACGCCATCGCGGAGTCGGCCGGCGTGAACAAGGCGCTGCTCTACTACTACTTCAAGAGCAAGAGCGGACTGTATGAGGCGGCATTCGAAGAGATTGCCAGTGAAGTTGCAGAGCGGACGCTAGCGGCTCTCGATCCTCGGCACAGCGCGGGAGAGCGCCTGCTCCGCGCAGCGCTGAATCACTTCGACCGCATCCTCACCAAGCTCGAATTTCAAAGCCTTCTGCAACAGGAGATGGTTCGGCTCCGGCGCGGGGAAATCGGCAGCGTTCCGATTCTGGTCAAGAAGGTGTTCAAGCCATTGTTGGTCAAATTCGAGGAGACGATTCGCGAGGGCATCCGCTCGGGCGAACTCTGCGATCTCGATTGGCTGCAGGTGGTGTATTCGATGCTGGGTGCGAATGTCTTTTACTTCCTGAGCGCACCCATGATGCAGTTTGCGTTGCCGTTTAATCCGCTCGACGCTGTGGCTGTCGAAGCCCGGCGCAGGTCCGCAGTGCAACTGCTGGGAACGGCGCTGTTCACGGATCGCGCTCACGGGGCGAAGGTGGCAAAGCGCGTCCTGGCCGATATGCCCATGCCGCCTTTCAAGAAAGATCAGGTCTGGAGAAAAGCTGTATGAACCCACGCAACCGCGTCTTCATCATGCTGGGAATCCTCGCGCTCATTGGACTCGCGTGGTATCTGTTCTCGACGGAGCACTCGAGCGACCTGCAATTGATCGGCACGGTGGACGCGAATGAAGTTGTGGTGAGCTCGCGCATTCCGGGGCGTATACAGACGCTTCTTGTCGATGAAGGCGATGACGTCAAGGCGGGGCAGTTGATCGCTACAATCGAAAGCGAAGACCTGGCTGCGGCGACCAATGCGGCCAAGGCTACATCGCTCAGCCAGCAATACAAGCTGCAGCAGTTCAGCGACACCGAGCGCCAGACCCGCGGCAGCACGTCAAGCCAGGTGATCAACGCCGAGGCGCAACTGCGCGCGGCGAGGGCGGCGCTCGCGCAGGCGCAGGCGAATTACGAGCACCAACAGGCCGACACCTCGCGCACCGTGGCGCTCGCGAAGCAAGGCGTGATGAGCGAGCAGGCGCGGGATGAGGCTGTGACGTCGCTGAATGCAGCCAAGGCCGCCGTCGATACGGCCCAGGAGAACGTCTCAGCCGCGGAGGCTTCGGTGCGGATGGCAAGGGCCAACATGATCCAGGCCGAGGCGGCTGCGAAAACGGTCGCCGCCACGCGCAGCGATGTGCAGAATGCGCAGGCGCTCCTCGATCAGGCACAGGTAACGCAAGGCTATTCGCGCATCCTTGCGCCAGTATCGGGCAAGGTGAACGTTCGAGCCTCGCGGCAGGGGGAAGTGGTTTCGGCGGGAACTCCGATCGTAACGATCACCGACCTGACGCAGACTTGGATCTATGCGCCGCTGCCCGAAACCGAGGCGGACTCGGTGCAGGTGGGCGACAGTCTGCGCGTCGTGATGCCGAGTGGAGCGGCGATCCAGGGCAAAGTCATCGCGAAATCCGCCGAGGCCGATTTCGCCACGCAGCGCGACGTGAGCCGGCGCAAGCGCGACATCAAGACGATCAAGCTGAAGCTGCTGATTGAGAATCCGGGCATGAAGTATGTGCCGGGGATGATTGCGAATGTCTACGTTCCGAAGGACAAGCTGGTGACGAAATGAACGCCAATGGCGCGAGCTCGGCGATTGCCGTCGAGGACATCGTGAAGCGTTACGGGGATTTCGAAGCCGTGAGCAAGGTCTCCTTTGATGTCAGGGATGGTGAGATCTTCGGCCTGCTGGGGCCAAACGGTGCGGGCAAGAGCACGCTGATTCGCATGATGACGACTCTGATCCCGGTCACCAGCGGGCGCGCGATTGTCGCTGGACACGATGTGATGAAGGAGCCCGACGCCGTCAGGCAGACGATCGGCGTGATTCCGCAGGCCCTGACCAGCGATATCGATCTCACAGTCGAAGAGAACCTCTCAATCTACGCAAAGCTTTATGGGATTCCGAAGGCCGAGCGCAAGCGCAATATCGAGCAGCTGCTCGACGCGGTCGATCTGCTGAAGTGGCGCGGCGCGCAGACGAAGACGCTCTCGGGCGGTATGCGCCGGCGGCTCGAAATTGCGCGCGGTCTGGTACATCATCCGCGCATTTTCTTTCTCGATGAGCCGACGACAGGGCTCGATCCAGTCTCTCGCGTGGCAGTGTGGGAGATGCTGGAGCGGCTCAGGACGACACACGACCTGACGATGCTGATCACGACGCATTACATGGAAGAAGCCGACCATCTCTGCGACCGCATTGCCATTGTCGACCACGGAAAACTTGTCGCACTGGACACTCCGATGGCGCTCAAGGCCAGCGTGCCGGGCGCGAATGTGGTGGAGGCGCAGTTTACGCACGAATCCGACGAATGGACGGGGCAGCTGAAGCAACTGGCCGGTGTTACCGATGTTGAATCGCACGGCGGCGCGGCGTACAAGCTGCTCACCTCCGACGGACCACTCACAACTACTCAGCTCGTCGAGATGGCCGTGGCGAGAGGCGAGGTCATCAAGTCACTGAGCGTGCAGACGACGACGCTCGACGATGTTTTCGTTCACTATACGGGGCGCCAGCTCCGTGATGAACAGGTAAAGGCGCTGGGGTTCATGATGCCTCCGCGCCCGGGGACGCAGCCATGAACAGAATGATGGCAATCGTGGAACGCGAGATGCGGAAGTTCTTCCGCTCACCCGCGCTGATGATGGTCTCGATGACGCTGCCGCTGGTGCAGCTTCTGATCCTGGGCAATGCCTTCGGCGGCAAGATTCGCAACGCGCGCATGGCTGTAGTGGACTACGACGGTGGGTCGCAAGCGCTGAAGATTCGCGAAGCCTTCGACTCGATCGCAGTGAATATCCGCACGTTCACGACGGTTCCCTACACGGACGAGCAGCAGGCGCGCGAGGACGTGCGCACGGGAAGGGTCGATGGTGCGGTCATTATTCCCAAGCAATATTCGCGGCGGGTGCTTGCGGGCGATTCGCCGGCGATCGGCCTGGTGGTGGACAACACCGACCAGACGATGAGCAACGCCCTCGCGGCAGAGATGCAGTCGCTTGTGGATGCGCTGAACGCTCCGGTGATTCAGCCGAAGGTAGTGCAGAATATCGCACTCGAGATTGTCGAGTTGTATCCGTACATCGAGTACATGAAGTATCTGCTTGCGGGATCGATCACGCTCGCTATCTACGTTTCCGTCATGATCGGCGGAGGCATGCTGTATATCGACGACAAGGCGCGCGGCGTGCACGAGGGCTACCTGGCCACGCCGATCACGAGGCTGGAGATGGTTTTTGGGCTGAACCTGGCGGGGACCATCAAGGCGGTGCTCTCGGGGGTAAGCCTCACGGTCATCGGATCGTTGATGGCCGGGCTGGGGGTCATCTTCAATCCTGTCTCGGCGCTGCTGCTCATGCTTCTGATCCTGTCGTCGTCGATCGCCTTCAACGGCATGATGTTCCTGATGATGGTGCGCGTTGAGGATCCGCTGGTGCCGCGTGCGATGTTCGGTGTACTGAATACGCTGCTGTTCTTCCCGAGTGGCGCAATTTCTCCGGTCGCGGGGTTCCCGAAATGGCTGCAGGCAATCGCGACCGTCGATCCCTTCACGTATGCGGTGCACGGCTTCAAGGCAGTACTGCTGAAGGACGGCGGCTTCACGGCGATCCGCTTTGATCTGCTGTTTCTGTTTGGTTTCGGAATTGCGACGCTGCTGCTTGCAACGTCACTGTTCAAGCGGACGCTGTAACGGGTTGGGGCTGCTATCCTCTTCATTTGGAGGAAAGACGATCCATGCTCAACCTTGAAGGTCGCGTCGCCGCCGTCTTCGGACTCGCCAACAAACGCAGCATCGCCTGGGGCATTGCCAAGAGGCTGAACGAGGCCGGTTGCAAACTGGCCATCAGCTATCAAAACGAGCGGATGAAGGCGGAGGCGCATGAGCTGATTTCGGAACTGCCGGGCGCGGAGGCGTTCCAGTGCGACGTCTCGAGCGACGAGGAGATCCACCACGTCTTCACGCAGCTCAAAGAGCGCTATGGCAAGCTCCATGTGCTGGTGCACTCCATTGGATACGCGCCTGCGGAGGAGTTGAAGAACGACTTCATCCAGACGACGCGCGACGGGTTCCGCATCGCTCATGACGTGAGCGTCTATTCGCTGATTGCCCTCAGCCGCGGAGCAGCCCCATTGATGACGGAGGGCGGCAGTGTCATCACGTTAACGTATTACGGATCCGAGAAGGTGGTTCCGCACTACAACGTGATGGGTGTGGCCAAGGCCGCGCTCGAGGCGACG
>JAFAMZ010000392.1 GCA_019232935.1 Silvibacterium sp. | reverse complement strand
GAGATTGACGGCGTCGACACCGTCTCGGGTCTGCGCCGCGTCGCCGATAACCGGCAGCTCTATCGCAGTCTGCTTTCCCAGTTCGCCGAAAAGCAGGGCGAGGCCGGCGCGCGCATGCTGAGCGCGCTGCAGAAGGGAGATATCAAGCTCGCCGAGCAGATCGCACACACGGTTAAGGGCGTTTCCGGCAATCTCGGGATCACCAAGGTCCAGTTCTCTGCCGCCCGCATCGAGCGCGCCTTCCGCGAAAAAGATCCCTCCATCCCGACGATCCTCGCCGAGTTCGATTCTCTATTGCGCCAGCAGGCGCAGACCATCGTCGAAGTCCTGCGCCGGTCGGAGCCATCCCCGGACGGCGCGGCCGCGCCCGGCAAATTCAATCCCGAAGCGGCAACCGCGGCCGCAGCGCGGCTCCGGAACCTGCTCAAGGAGAGCGACGCCGCGGCGGAAGACGCATTCGAAGAGCTGCGAAACGCACTCGGCGGCCAGGCGAATGCTGAAAGCCTGAAAACGCTCGCAGCCTCCATCCGCGACTTCGACTTCGACCGGGCGATCGCAAAACTCGACCAGATCACGGCCGAAACGCACATCACCGAGGGACAAACCACTTCATGACCACGGAAGAGAAGAAGAAAGTTGTCCTGCTCGTCGACGACACGCCGGAAAACATTCAGATCGTCAACGCCATCCTCAAAGACACGTATCGCATCCGCATCGCCACCAACGGCGCCAAGGCTCTCGACCTGGCGCGCACCGACCCTATGCCCGACCTCATCCTGCTCGACGTGATGATGCCCGAGATGGACGGGTTTGAAGTCTGCCTCCGCCTCAAGCTCGATGCGACCACCCGTGACATCCCGGTCATCTTTCTCACGGGCGCAACCGAAGTCGCCGACGAGACCCGCGGCTTCGAGGTGGGCGGCGTCGACTATATCCACAAGCCCTTTTCGCAGGCCGTCGTTCGCGCGCGCGTCCACAACCACCTCATGCTGCGCGAGGCCCGCGACCAGATCGCGCGCCAGCTGGCGAGCATCCGCACCGAGCTCGAGACCGCGCGCCAGATTCAGCTCTCCATCCTTCCGCGCGAAGCTCCTGCGCTTCCTGGCATCGACATCGCCGCCCACTACAGCCCCATGACTTCCGTCGCCGGAGACTTCTACGACTTCATCAAGGTCGACGACCATCGCTTCGGCACGCTCGTCGCCGACGTCTCGGGGCACGGTATGCCGGCCGCGCTCATCTCCTCCATGCTCAAGATCGCCTTCGCCGAACAGGCCGACTCTGCCGCCGATCCCGCTCACCTCCTCTCCGGACTCAACCAGACGCTCTGCGGCAAGTTCAAAGGCCACTTCGTCACGGCGGCATACGTGTTTATCGACACGGAGAAAAAAATGCTCCGCTATGGCGGCGCCGGACACCCGCCCATGCTCCTCCGCAGTCACGCGAACGGCGCCCGCGAACTGGTCGAGAATGGCCTCTTCCTCGGCTCGTTCCCTTTCGCTCAATACTCGGCGATCGAGTTGCCCTTCGAGCAGGGCGACTGGGTACTGCTTTACACCGACGGCGTGCTTGAGATGAACAATGCGAAGGAGGAGGAATTCGGCATCGACCGCCTCAAGCTCTTTCTCGAGTTGAACGGAAACCAGCCTTCGTCGAAGCTCGTTGACGCGGCCCTCGCCGAGCTTGCCCAGTGGTCCGCCGGCAGAGAAGCCGAAGACGACCTCACGCTCCTCGCCATCCACTTCAATCCTGCATGAAGACCTGTTACTTCAATCAGAAATGAAGGGTTGCGCGAGCAGCTTCATCGACCTATCTTTGCGCGTTTACCGGGGAACTCTGTGTGGTCTGCCTACGGCGGCCATTTCCCTCGGGACATTCCGCCTTGAACTAATGCCAGTGCCATCAATAACTTGCCCGATTTACATTTTGGTATTGACAAAATAACCATCTACTTATATAAGTAGACTTCTATGGAGCGAGCTCTGAATCTCGACGCCGCGTTTTCCGCTTTGGCCGACCCCACGCGGCGCGCGATTCTGGCACGTCTCGCCACGGGCGAAGCGACGGTCAATGAACTGGCCGAGCCCTTCGAGATGTCGCAGCCGGCGATCTCTCAGCATCTGAAGGTGCTCGAAGATGCTGGACTCGTGACGCATCGCGTAGACGGTACGAAGCGACCGCGTCGTCTTGCGAAGCCCGGGATCGAAGCCATGGACCAGTGGTTGGCAATGTTGCGAAAAGCGTTGGAAGCGAACTACGACCGGCTGGATTCCCTTCTGGCCGCAATGGAACTACCAAAGAGAAAAGGAGGAGGAAAACGATGAGCAAGCTGATACTCAAAACCGAGGGCGACACCCACGTAGTTGTAACCAGGCGATTCGCGGCGCCTCCGGAAGCCGTGTACCGTGCCCATACCGAGCCTGCACTGATCCAGCAATGGATGCTGGGCCCGGAGGGCTGGACCATGCCCGTTTGCATCTGTGAGGCGAAGCCCGGCGGCAAGATGCGCTTCGAGTGGAAGAATGGCAAAGGGGAGGGATTCTACCTCACGGGCGAAAGTCTCGAGGTAGAGCCGTACACCAGGCTCGTTCATGTCGAACGGATGTTCCTGCCCGATCCTACACCCGACAACCACGTCGAAACGACATTTGAGCCCGACGGTACCGGCACGCTGATGACGATGCGCATGACTCTGCCCGACGCTCAGACCCGGGCGGCTATGCTCGCCACCGGCATGGAACACGGAATGGAAGCGAGCTACGTGCGACTGGAAGGACTGCTCCAGCCAGCGCATGTGGCATAAAAAGAGGCCCGCTCGAGAGCGGGCCTCTTTCCTGCGACATCCGAACCCACCTTAGCTGCGCAAAGTGGGCACTCAGAGTATGGGCTTGTTCACACGCCGATGACGGCGCATAGTTCCTTCACCGCATCGGCGCTCTTCCTGAGAGCGGCATCTTCCTCGGGAGTGAGCTTGATCTCGATGATCTGCTCGAGTCCGCGGGCTCCCAGCTTGCACGGAACGCCGACATAATAGCCGTTGATGCCGTACTCTCCCTGGAGATAGACGGCACAGGGCACGATCTTCTTTTTGTCCTTCAGAATTGCTTCGACCATCTCGACCGCCGCCGACGACGGTGCGTAGTAAGCGCTGCCCGTCTTGAGGTGCTTGACGATCTCAGCCCCCCCGTCGCGGGTGCGCTGCACGATGGCGTCGAGGCGGTCTTTCGGGATGAGCTCGGTGATGGGGATGCCAGCCACGGTGGAGTAGCGCGGCAGGGGAACCATCGTATCTCCGTGGCCGCCGAGGACGAAGGCGGTGACGTTTTCGACGGAGACGTTCAGCTCCTCAGCAATAAACGCCCGGAAGCGGGCCGAGTCGAGGATGCCAGCCATGCCAATGACGCGCTCGCGGTTGAATTTCGACTGGCGGAAGGCCGCCTGGGCCATCGCGTCGAGAGGATTCGACACGATGATGAGAATCGAATCGGGCGAGTTGGCGACCACCTTGCCGACGACGTCGGACATGATCTTGTAGTTGGTCTGCAGCAGGTCGTCGCGGCTCATGCCCGGCTTGCGCGGGATGCCAGCCGTGATGACGACGATGTCGGAGTTGGCCGTCTCCGCGTAGTCATTGGTGCCGATGATGTAGGAGTCGCGCTTTTCGATGGGCATGGCCTCGAGCAGGTCGAGCCCTTTACCCTGGGGGATGCCCTCGACGACATCGACAAGGACGACGTCGGCAAGCTCCTTGGCGGCGATCCAGTGGGCGGCGGTGGCTCCGACGTTGCCCGCTCCGACGATGGTGACTTTCTTGCGCATTGATTTAGCTCCTAGCTGCTAGGGATTAGCGATTAGCGAGGCAGTTTGAGATTTGAGGCTTTTCTAATCCCTAATCCCTGTTCCCTAATCCCTCATGTTTTGGATCATTCGCGTGGCGAACTCGCTCGTCTTGACTTTGGTTGCGCCCGGCATCTGGCGCTCGAAGTCATAGGTGACGTACTTCTGCTGGATGGTCTTCTCCATCGACGACTCGATCAGCTTGGCGGCTTCCTTCCAGCCAAGAAACTCGAACATCATCACGCCCGAGAGCATCACAGAGCCGGGATTGATCACGTCCTTGTCGGCATACTTGGGCGCGGTGCCGTGCGTGGCTTCGAAGACGGCGTATCCATCGCCGATGTTGGCGCCGGGCGCGATGCCAAGCCCTCCCACCTGCGCGGCGCAGGCGTCGGAGATGTAGTCTCCGTTGAGGTTCGGGCAGGCGAGGATGGCGTACTCGTCGGGGCGGATGATGACCTGCTGAAAGATGGAGTCGGCGATGCGGTCGTTGATGAGCAGCTTCTTCTTCCACTGGCGGTTGCCGTGCGACTTGCCGATCGTCTCAAGGACGTGGCGGACCTCAGCGTAGAGCGACTGGCGGAAGTCCTCTGAGCCAAACTCGAGGCCCGGCTCGATCAGCGCAGCGTTCTCTTCGACGCTGATGTTCGGGTTGGCTTCGACATTGCCGAGGATCCAGCTCTCGCGCTCCGTCACGAGCTTGTCGCGGAACTCTTCGGTAGCGAGCTCGTATCCCCACTCACGAAAGGCGCCCTCGGTGAACTTCTGGATATTGCCCTTGTGGACGAGCGTGACGGTCTTGCGGCCGTATTCGAGGGCGTACTCGATAGCGCGGCGCACAAGGCGCTTCGTTCCGGTGATGGAAATGGGCTTGATGCCGACGCCTGAGTCAGTGCGGATCTTCTTCTTGCCGCCCTTGAGCATGTCATCGTTGAGGAAGCCGATGAGCTTCGCGGCTTCGGGTGTGCCTTCACGGAACTCGATGCCGGCGTAGACGTCCTCGGTGTTTTCCCTAAATATGACAACGTCGAGCTTCTCGGGATGCTTTACCGGACTGGGCACGCCGGAGTAGTACTTGACGGGCCGCACACAGGAGTAGAGGTCGAGAATCTGGCGCAGGGCGACGTTGAGCGAGCGGATGCCTCCGCCGACCGGTGTTGTGAGCGGACCTTTGATGGAGACGCGCAGATCCCGCGCGGCGTTGACCGTATCATCCGGCAGCCACGTCTTGAATTTTCGGAAGGCCTTTTCGCCGGCGAAGACCTCGAACCATTGTACGGAGCGCTTGCCTGCGTACGCCTTCTCTACTGCAGCATCAAAGACGCGCTGCGAGGCACGCCAGATGTCGCGTCCGGTGCCGTCGCCTTCGATGAATGGGATGATGGGGTGGTCGGGGATGGCGAATTTTCCGTCGGCATACTGGATCGGCTCGCCGCCGGTAGGCAGCGGCATTCCGTTATAGCTCGTCTGCATGTAGGTGGATGTCCTTCGAAATGCGGGGATAGAGCCAACATTCAAAGTTAACACGGGCGCTGGC
>JAFAMZ010000298.1 GCA_019232935.1 Silvibacterium sp. | reverse complement strand
CATCAAGCGCGGCGGCAAGATCTGGCTGCGTCTCTTCCCGGACAAGCCGGTCACCAAGAAGCCGGCTGAAACTCGTATGGGCAAGGGCAAGGGCGCTCCCGATCACTGGGTTGCGGTTGTCCGTCCGGGCAAGGTGCTCTTCGAGATGGAGGGCGTGAATCCGGAGATTGCGCAGGAGGCAATGCGCCTGGCTGCGCACAAGCTTCCGCTGAAGACGCGCTTTGTGCAGCGTCACGACGTGAAGGTTGTCGCGGCGGCGAAGTAGGACAGGGCGCAGAGCACAGAGCTCAGAGCGCGAAGGAATGGAAGATGGAACTCGAGAAGATTCGTAACTTCAGCGATAGCGAGCTGATCACGGAAGAGAAGAAAGCCGCCGAGCAGTTGTTTCGGTTGCGCTTCCAGATGAAGCTCGGCCAGAACGAGGGCGTCAAAAAGCTCCGGGAGCTGAAAAAGGACATTGCGCGCATCCAGACGATTGCGCGGGAGCGGCAACTGGGTATCCACGGAGAAAAGCCGCAGGCGGAATCGACCGCTCCGGCTGTGCAGGCAAAGGCACCGGCTGCAAAAGCGAAACAGCCCGCGGCAAAGTCGAAAACGACCAGCTCGAAGAAGGAGGCTCGCTAAGTTATGGCTGAAGCCGTGAAGACAGCAACCGAGGGCGCTCCGCAGTCGCGCCGCAATGAGAAGGTCGGCCAGGTAGTCTCGACCAGGATGCAGAAGACGATCGTCGTCGAGGTTGAGATGCGCAAGGCCCATCCGAAGTACAAGCGTGTGATGAAGCTGAGCAAGAAGTTCTATGCGCACGATGAGAACAACACGGCGCATGTGGGCGATATGGTTCGCATTCGCGAGACGCGGCCGCTCAGCAAGCTGAAGCGCTGGAACCTCGAAGAGATCGTCCGCCGCTCGGCGCTTGCGCAGGCCGAGGAAGTAGCCGCCGACGTCCAGGCATAGAGAACGCGCAGAGGGATTGAAGGAGAAAGAGCTATGGCAGTGCAAATGAGAACCATGCTCGAGGTTGCCGATAACTCCGGTGCCCGGAAGCTGCAGATGATCCTTCCGCTGGGAGGAGCGAGCGGCAAGAAGGCCGGCCTGGGTGACGTGGTGACGGCGGCGGTGAAGGAAGCCGCTCCCGACGGGCAGGTGAAGAAGGGCAAAGTGGTCAAGGCCGTCATCGTGCGTACGCGCAAGGAGCATCGCCGCCGCGACGGTACCTACATACGCTTTGACTCAAATGCCGCCGTGCTAATCAATGAAGCCGGCGAGCCGGTTGGAACGCGCGTCTTCGGGCCGGTTGCCCGCGAGCTGCGCGAGAAGAAGTTTCTGAAGATTGTTTCGCTTGCTCCCGAGGTTCTGTAACCCGGGTAGCGGCAGAGGGAAAATTTTATGAGCCTGAACATACAGCGCAACGACCGGGTGGCGGTCATCTCCGGCGCGGACCGCGGCAAGCAGGGCCGCGTGCTGAGCGTGCTGCCGGATAAGAACCGCATTCTGGTTGAACATGTGCGGATGGTAAAGAAGAATGTCCGTCCCAATCCGCAGCGGAACATCAAAGGCGGCATCGCCGAGCAGGAAGCGCCCGTTCACATCTCGAATGTGCTGCTGGTCTGCCCGGACTGCGGGCCTACGCGCATTGGGCACAAGTTTGAAGGCGACCAGAAGGTTCGGGTTTGCCGGAAGTGCGGCAACATCATTGCCGCGAAGTCGAAGAAGAAGTAGGACTAGCCGTCCAAGCGAACGCGCCTTCGGCGCAAAGTCTTGAACGAGCGACGATTGAGAACCCTCCGTAACGGTACACGGGTCTTAGACCTACTCCGAGCCCGGAGAGAAAGAACAGAAGAGAAATGGCAGCAAGACTCAGAGAGAAGTATCAGAAGGAAATCAAGTCGGCGCTCCAGAAGGAGCTGGGCCTCGAGAACACGATGGCCGTGCCGCGCCTGGACAAGATTGTTCTGAACATGGGACTGGGTGAGGCGACACAGAACTCGAAGATGCTCGATCCGCTGGTTGCGGACCTGGCAGCCATTGCCGGACAGAAGCCGGTGACCACGCGCGCCAAGAAGTCGATCGCGGCCTTCAAGGTTCGCGAGGGCATGCCCATCGGAGCGATGGTCACCCTGCGTGGAGATGCGATGTACGAGTTCCTCGATCGCCTGATTGCGGTTGCACTGCCCCGCGTGCGCGACTTCCGCGGCGTATCGACCAAGAGCTTTGACGGCCGTGGCAACTATACACTCGGCATTCGCGATCAGCTGATCTTTCCGGAGATCGACTACGCGAAGGTCGACAAGCTGAAGGGCATGAACATCACCATCGTGACTACGGCCAAGGACGACAACTCGGCGCGCGCGCTGCTACGGCAGTTCGGTATGCCGTTCCGCCAGGCTGCGTAAGGCGAGATAAGGACTGAACAGAAGACATGGCAACTACTGCAAAACGAGTTAAGGACGCGCGCAAGCCGAAATTTTCGAGCCGGCAGCATAACCGTTGCAAGCTCTGCGGACGGCCCCGCGGTTACCTGCGCAAGTTCGGCGTCTGCCGCCTGTGCTTTCGCCAGCTGGCGTTGAAGGGCGAGATCCCGGGCGTTGTGAAGTCGAGCTGGTGATGCTGCATCCCACCCTTCGCGCAAAGAGCGCGCTCAAGATGGGGCACCCAGAGTTTGCGTGATGAAGATTCACGCTTAACCATTCCCGCTGGTTCTCTTCCGAAAGGGAGAGCGAACGGGGGATGAAGGAGAAACGATGAGTTTGACCGATCCGGTAGCAGATTTTCTGGCGCGCATTCGCAATGCGATCCGTGCGCGTCATCAGAAGCTGGATGTTCCGGCCTCGAAGCTGAAAACAGAAATTGCGCGCATCCTCAAGGAAGAGGGCTACATCGCCAATTACAAGCCGGCGGAAGAGAACGGCCGCACGGTTCTTCGCGTGTACCTGAAGTATGGCGCCAACAACGAGGCTGCCATCCGTGACCTCGCTCGGGTGTCGCGTCCCGGCTGCCGCGTCTACGTCGGCCGCGACGAGATCAAGCGTGTGCAGGGCGGGCTCGGCATCAGCATTCTGACCACGCCGCGTGGCGTGATGACTGGACGCCAGGCGCGTCGCGAAGGTGTTGGCGGCGAGATTCTCTGCGAAGTCTGGTGACGGTGGCCGCGTTGGGCAGACGCGCGCGTTGCGCGCCAGTTTTGTCCGGGGCGATGAGTTTAGGCCGCGCCGATGGCGCGGACTAGAAGTCGTAGTTGGGCAGAAAGTTCGCCCGGGCTGCAGTGGAACGACGAAGGTCGGGACTCGCAAGCCGCAAAGGATTCGAAGTTATGTCGCGTATTGGAAAGAAGCCGATTCCGCTCCCGAGCGGCGTGAAGTACTCGGTGCAGGGCAACACCGTTGTCGTCGAAGGGCCAAAGGGCAAGGTCGAGCAATCGATACCAGCGGGCATCAAGTTGGAGACGAAAGACGGACACGTTCACGCGGTCCGCGAAGACGATTCGCAGGCAGCCATTCACGGCCTCACGCGGGCGCTGGTCTCGAATGCGATTGAGGGCGTGACCAAGGGCTGGTCGAAGGACCTCGACATCGTCGGCATCGGATTCCGCGCTGAGCTGAAGGGCAAGAACACGGTGGTATTCACGCTGGGCTATTCGCACCAGATCGAGTTTCCGCTGCCTACGGGCATCACGGCGGTCGTTGATCCCAAGCAGACGCGGGTCACCATTTCAGGCATCGATCGCCAGAAGGTGGGACAGGTGGCGGCCGACATGCGCGCGCTGCGCAAGCCCGATCCGTACAAGAACAAGGGCGTGCGTTACGCCGATGAGAAGCTGAAGAAGAAGGTCGGCAAGACGGGAGCCAAGTAAGGGAGTAGGGAAGAGGGCTCAGGAAACAGAAAGGGTCTTACTGCTCCCTAATCCTGTTCCCAGATCGCTAGCAGTTGAAACCGAACGGGGTCGCAGGGCGGCTCCGCTGTTAGGAAGGAAGAGAAGATGATTCCGCAAAGGAAGAGAAACGAGATTCGGCAGCGGGTGCATGATCGCATCCGCACCAAGGTGCAGGGCACCTCGGAGCGGCCGCGCTTGAACGTTTACCGCTCGCTCAACCACATCTACGCGCAGGTGATCGACGACGCGCAGGGCGTAACGCTGGTGTCGGCATCAACTGTCGCGTCGAAGATCAAGACCGGCGGGAATGTTGCGGCGGCGAAGGAAGTCGGCAAGCTGGTGGCGGAGCGCGCCAAGGAAAAGGGAATCAAAAAGGTGGTCTTCGACCGCGGCGGATATCTGTACCACGGCCGCGTGAAGGCGCTGGCAGATGCGGCTCGCGAGGCGGGGCTGGAGTTTTAAAGGCAGGGTGATGTAGGGCTTGGGGATAGGATGTAGAAATCCTGTTCCTGCCCGGAAGGATCGGGGAATGGCAACACTGAAGAAAAAACTGGATGCCGGTCAGTACAACCTGAAGGATCAGGTGGTCGCGATCAACCGCGTGACCAAAGTGGTCAAAGGCGGCAAGAACATGTCGTTTGCAGCGCTGGTCGTTGTCGGGGATCCCGGCGCAGGCGTAGTCGGCTACGGCTCGGGCAAGGCTAAGGAAGTGCCGCAGGCGATCCGCAAGG
>JAFAMZ010000229.1 GCA_019232935.1 Silvibacterium sp. | reverse complement strand
TTCAGATAGTCCCACTCCGGCTCGACCGTATGCTGCATCGTGATCGGCACATAAACTTGAGGCGTACGGCCCCACACGACGCTCTGAAAACCCGGCGCAGCCACTCCCGCAATCACGAACGGCGTGCCATTGATCAACAATGTCTTGCCCGCGACCGGCGCTTCCGCCAGATGGCTCTTCCAGTAATCGAAATTCAGAACGGCCACCGGATTCGCGCCCGGTGCCGTCTCATCGTCCGCCACAAACAGCCGGCCCAGCGCAGGACGCACCCCGAGCGTCCCGAAATAATTTCCGCTCACCATCTCAACCTGAACTGCTTCCGACCGGTTGTTCCAAGTCACTCCCGCCGTCGCCTGAGCAGAAGCCACCAGCCCGCTAAGCGCAGAGTTCTTGTCGCGAAGGTCCCGATACATCGGATAGGAAAACTCGTGGATATCAGCTTCTGTACTCCCGCCCTCGGAGTGCCGGTGTCCCGGGTGCGATCCGGCGAAGCTCAATACCACGAGCCGCGATGGATCTTCTACCGGAAGCGCCCGCAGCAGCGCCTGGCTGAGCAGGCTGAAGATCGTGCTGTTCGCGCAGATCGCCACCGCAAGCGTAAGAACGGCTACACTCGCCAGGCCCGAATTCCGTATCAAGCCGCGCAGAGCGAAGCGCAAATCCCTCGTCAGCATTTCTATGGACCACGACGGCCGTTGTTCGCGGCATTGCTCGCGCGCTCTTTCGCGCCCCCCGAATGCAATTGCAGCCTGGCGTCGTGCTTCGTCCTCAGACATTCCTGCGGCGAGATTCGCTTCGACCTGACGGTCGATATGGAACTGCATTTCTGCATCGACTTCTGCGCGGGATTCTCCGGAAAACAGAAAGCGCAGCCGAGTGAACACCTCACCCCACATGATGCCTTCTCCTAGATCTGCTGCAGGACCAGGTTCACCGCGCCGCTGAGCCGGCTCCAGTTCTCGAGCTCCGCATCAAGCTGCCTTCGCCCGGCCGTCGTCAGCGAATAGAACCGCGCCTTGCGGTTGTTTTCCGACGACCCCCACTCCGCGCGAATCCAACCCTTGTATTCCAGCCGGTGCAAGGCGGGATAGAGTGACCCCTGCCCTATCTGCAACACGCAATTCGAGACCTGTTGAATGCGCTGCGAAATTGCCCATCCGTGCTGCGGTTCGTTGGCTATAGCCTTCAGGATCAGCATATCCAGAGTGCCCTGAAGCAGTTCTGCTGATGGCGCCATCGCTTCCCCTTGACGTTCGACAAAAGAATAGACCGCACTCTTGTCGAATGTCAATGGGAAGAGGCACCAGAGCGGATGTTGAGAATTGGAGCCGACGCTTTTTTCAGAACAGCTTGTGATCCTGCATGTCCTTGTACTGCGTCAGCGCTTTGATGTCTTTGAGCTGATTTTCTAATTCGGCCGTCGAAAGGTGCTTGAGGCTCTCCGGCGCGTCTGCAAAGGCGAACGCCGTCATGCCGACCACCGCCGCCCCGAGATTCAGGTCTCGCTGGTTTACTTTATCGAATGTGTCGCTCGGCTTGTGATGCAGAGTTTCGTATTTTTCGGTCTCGGTCCAGAGCACGAACGACGGAACTCCCTGGACCAGAAAGGGCGCTTCGTCGGTCGAAAAGGTGTATTCGCCATCATTCGATGTCCCCGCCGCGCCCACTTCCTCCAGATAAGGCTTGAGGACCCCCAGCGCATTCGCCTCGTCCTTGCGCCCGAAGACCAGCCAGCCTTTCGGCGGCTCCCCACCTGAATCGGTGACAAAAACCCCGGCGCATTTCGCGGCATCGGCAGCGTGCTCGCGCGCGTAGTGGATGGATCCCAGCAATCCCTCCTCTTCGCCTCCGAACAGAATGAAGCGCATGGTCCGGCGCGGAGTGAGCCCGCTCGCCTTCACCGCCTGGGCAACCGCCAGAACCGTCGCGGCGCCGGTGCCGTTATCCTGGGCTCCTGTTCCCGGATGCCACGAGTCCAGGTGCCCGGCCACGATCACGTATTCGCCGTTGCTCTCCCGTCCCGGAACATCGGCGATTACGTTCTGGACCTGCACATTCCGGCGAATCCGGTTTGTGAAGCTGAACTCGATTTCGACGGGTCCCCTCTCCAGCATCCGTTTCAAAAGCAGTGTGTCCTCCTGGCCAAGGTTTCCCGTCGGGATATTGGCCAGGCTCCCGGTGAAGTTGGTGTATCCGATAAAATTAGGCGCATCGTTGGTCGTCCCGAACCCCAGCACAAGCGCCTTGGCCCCGTCGCCTGCCAGCAGATTCAGCGCGTCGAAAAGCTTTCCGAAACCCTCGTCAATATGTGCCATGACCGAGGGACCATCCATCAGGACGATCTTGTCCTTGATTTTGTCGGCTCTCGCCTTTACTGCGTCCGCGGAAAGTTCGTCCAGGTAGTAGACCTCTCCGCGCACCCCGCCCGCAGGGGTCGACGGGCTCCAGCCTTCGCTCTCGAGATGCAACCGCTGCTCATGCGGAGCGATGATCCGCGCCGTCGCCAACGTCTCCGGCTCCCACGTGGCGGGGATCTCCCACGATTCGCGGTGAACATTCGCAAGCCCCAGCCGTTTGAACTCTCCCTCGGCCCAGGCGACTGCCTTTACGTAATTGGCCGACCCGGTCAGACGGGGTCCGATGTCATCTGCGAGGTGCCGGTCGTACTCATAAGCCTGGCCCTCGATCATCATATGTCCGCCCAGACGAACCAGATCGCTCTTGAGCTTCGCGTCAAGGGTTAGGGCGGTGGTTGAGGACGGCGGGTTTTGAGCAAGCCCCGCTGAGAAAGAGCCAAGCGACAACGTGGCGGAAAGAAGCAGGGCCGGAAGCGTTCTCATCCCTGTGATCCTCTTGTCTGTCGCAAAAGGGTGTCAAGCAAATTGCGGATTCCAGTATTCGTCACAGAAGCATCCAGCGCGCTGGTTTGGAACCTCAAACCTTCGTGACATTGGGACGGGAGAAGTATCTTCTACCGCCGTGCGTCCAAATAGTATTCGTAGATCACGATGAGCGTTGTCGAAGATGTTCGCACTGTCGTTCAGGATTTTCCCGGCCGCGAACTGCGCGAGCTCAAGGCCCGCGTAGAAGCGCTGGAGAAGAGCATGGAAGAGCGCCTCAAGCATATCGAGGACCGCTTTAACCACGCAGAGCGCACTGCTCAAGCCCGTCACGAGCAGGTCATGCATGCCATTCAGCAACTCTCGGACTGTACGACCCTTGCCCAGCGCGTAGCGCGGCTCGAATCCAGAGAATCGACGCACTGAGGCCTACGGCAAAAATTCAGGAATGCCGGACTGGCTGCCGGTCCCACTGATCCCCTCGTAAACTAATCGCAGATGCTTGCGACTCTCAGCACCGCCGCGGCCGCCGGCCTCGCCGTTGGCGGATACTACTACGCCGCCATGTGGCCCGAGTCCCAGCTCTTCGGCAGGACCATCCTCGCGGGACGGGACCTCGACGAATACGCTCTCACTTACGACGACGGCCCCAACGACGCCTGTACCGAGCAGCTTCTCGACGTCCTCGCGCGCCACAACGTCCGTGCCACGTTCTTTCTCATCGGACGATTCGTCCGCGAACGCCGCGATCTCACTCGCCGCATCCATGCCGCAGGACACCTGATCGGCAATCACACGATGAGCCATCCGCGGCTGCTCTACTGCTCCTCTGCCCGCGTGCGTGAAGAGCTGTCATCCGCCAGTTCCTTGATCGAAGACACGATCGGCGAGCATGTTCGCTACTTCCGGCCGCCGCATGGCGCGCGACGACCCGACGTCCTGCGCACCGCTCGCGAACTCGGTCTCACGCCTGTCATGTGGAACCTCGGGAGCTACGACTGGACGACGACAAATCCCGAAACCATCCTCTCCACTGTCGAAAAAGGCATCCGGCGAAACCGCGTGCGCGGCCACGGCTCCAACCTGCTCCTGCATGACGGAAGCCAGGCCGGCATCGGACAGGACCGCAGCGCCACCGTCGCAGCAACGGCGAGATTGCTCGCGAACGCGGAGAAGCAGGGGATTCGATTCGTAACTGTTGACGCGTGGGATCCCAGTGCATCCAAAATGTAACCGCGCGGCACCGCAACTTTATTCTTCGCAACTTCGCCGCCGAAGACGCGTTCACCTGCATGAGTAATCAGCAAGGAGAACGAACTCATGCATCGCTCGAAAGTCTTCCTCGCCATTGCAGCACTTGTACTCCCGGCCTCGGCCATCACCGCGCAGGCCCAGCACTATCCCGCGCCCTTCGCGCGTCCGGCCATGTTCTATCTTGGCAAGGCCCACGTCGACGGACGCTTCGATCACGACGACATTCATGTCGGACGGTACGAAGGACGCTTTCACTCCGTCCTGCTCGAGGTCCATCACGCCCCGATCCTCTTCGATCACGTCGTTATCCACTATGGAGATGGCGAGGCCCAGACTCTTCCTGTCAACCGCTTCATACCAGCAGGCGGAAACAGCCAGTGGATCGTGCTGCCCGGCGGCGAGCGCGTCATTCACAGCCTTGAGCTCTGGTATGCTCGCGCGCGCCCCGACGACCCCAACCGGCCAGAAGCGGATCTCTACGGCGCGCCGTAATAAAAGAGCCCTGTGCAGGTGCGCAGGGCTGCTTTTTTCTCCGGAAAAGCTACGCCGCCAGAACCCCCGCGAACGTTTCCCTCGCAGCCGCGATAGTCTGCTCGACGTCGTCCATCGTGTGAGCGGTCCCGAGGAACACCGCCTCGTACTGCGATGGGGGCAGCCACACACCCCTATCCAGCATCGCCCCATGAAAGCGCGCAAAGGCCGCTGTATCCGACATTGAAGCCGTCGCAAAATCCGTTACCGGACCATGTGTAAAGAACCAGGTCCACATGGCGCCCACACGATTGGTGGTCATCACCACACCCGCTTTCGCTGCCTCAGCCGCAACGCCGTCCGCCACTGCCGCGCTAAGCTTCTCCAGAGCCGGATATACGTCGTCGCGACGCTCCACCAGATACCCTACGGTCGCGATTCCGGCAGCCATCGCCAGCGGATTCCCACTGAGCGTCCCTGCCTGATACACCGGCCCGAGCGGCGCGAGCATTTCTATGATCTCCGCACGCCCGCCGAACGCCGCGCAGGGCAACCCTCCCCCAACGATCTTGCCCAGCGTAGTCAGATCGGGAGTAATCCCATACAGCTCCTGCGCGCCGCCGAGCGCCAGCCGGAAACCCGTCATCACCTCGTCGAGGATAAGCACCGCCCCTTCGCGCGTGGCGATCTCGCGCAAGGCCTCGAGATACCCCCCCTCCGGCGGGATGCACCCGGCATTCCCCACCACCGGCTCAACAATCACACATGCAATCTCACCCCTGTGCTCGGCGAACGCCGCCTCAACTGCCATGACGCTGTTAAATGGCAGCGCCAGTGTCAGGCCGGCAATCTCCTCCGGAACGCCCGCCGAGCCCGGAATGCCGAAGGTGGCCAAGCCCGACCCGGCCTTCACCAGCAGGCCATCAGAATGGCCGTGATAGCAGCCCTCGAACTTCACGACGTACTTGCGGCCTGTGAACGCCCGCGCCAGCCGGATCGCTGACATGGTCGCCTCGGTCCCGGAGCTGACGAAGCGAACCCTTTCAATAGACGGGAACGCCTTCACCACCAATTCCGCCAGTTCGCCTTCTGCCGCCGTGGATGCTCCGAAGCTCGCGCTGTGCGCCGCGGCCCGCTGTACCGCCTCGACGGCCGGCGGAAAGGCGT
>JAFAMZ010000376.1 GCA_019232935.1 Silvibacterium sp. | reverse complement strand
CGGAGTGAGATTTTTGAGCAGCTGGTTCTGGTGAAACTGCGAGAACTCTACGACGCCGGCATTTGTGATGGAAATGAGAATGCTACCCCCGATGTTGCGGACAAAGTTGATGAGTCCGGCGATCTGGTTATTCTTCTCGCGCGGCATGCCGAAGTAGGCGGCGGTGGTGACGGAGATGAAGACGAGCGGAATGGAATAGACCTGGAGGATGCGCAGCCATGAGGACTCACCGAAGCTCAGGCCCAGGTTGAGTCTCCGCGCGGTAATGAAGTACGCAAAGGCGAACCCGGTGAAGCCTACGGCGATGACATTGCGTGCCGGAAAATGTGTCACAAGTTGTCCGGCAATCGGAACTACCAGCAAGAGCACGAGGCCTCCTCCGGAGAGAGCAAGGCCCGCCCAGGTTGCCGTGTACCCGAGCGCGCTCTGCATGAACTGCGGTTGAAGCACCGTAGTTGCGTTAAGAAAGCCGCCAGTCAGCAGCATGAGGAAGCAGCAGGTGGCGAAATTTCGGTTCTTGAACAGCCTCAGGTCCATTACTGGGTTCTTAGCGAACCATTCCCAGAGGATAAGCGCAAGGAACGATGCAGCGAATGTGACGCCGCAAGCGACGATGAAATTAGAGCCGAACCAGTCGTTCTCCTCGCCTTTATCGAGCATTATCTGGAGTGAGCCCATGGAGACGACCAGCAGGGCCACGCCGGTGTAATCGAGACGGAAAAGATTCTTGCGATCGGGAACGAGCCAGGGCGGATCTTCGACGAGCCGGTCGGTGAGAACGAAGGTGAGGATTCCGACCGGGATATTGATGTAGAAGATCCAGTTCCAGCTGTAATTGTCAGTGATCCAGCCGCCGAGCGTCGGGCCGATGGACGGAGCGAGCACGGCAACGATTCCGTAAAGAGCGAAGGCAAGTCCGCGCTTGGCGGGCTCAAAAGAATCGGCCATGATGGCCTGCGCCATGGGTTGCAATCCGCCGCCGCCCGCGCCCTGCATGACGCGAAACAGAAGGAGCAAGCCGAGGGATGGCGCAATTCCACACAGGAATGAGCTGATGGTGAAGATCACGATGCAGGTCGTGAAGAAGCGCTTGCGGCCGAGGACGCTGGCCGCCCATCCGCCCATGGGGAGTACGACGGCATTCGAGACCAGATAGGCGGTCAGCACCCATGTGCTCTCGTCCTGACTGGCGCCAAGGCTGCCCGCGATGTGCGGCAGGGCAACGTTGGCAATAGAAGTGTCGAGGACCTCCATGAAGGCCGCCAGCGCTACGGTGGCGGCGATGATCCAGGGATTGACCCTGGGCCTCCAATTCTCAAGCGCAACTAACTTTGGTTCAGCGGTGGCTGTGGCTGCTGCCATTCGTGAATCGAGTTCCCTTCCGGCGGGCTGCAGGATTATTTTTGTGCTTTGGTAAACAAGAAACTAGATGCAGAAGGGATGCCGCGGGAACCAAAAATGTGGCATTAAGGGCCAGGCTGCGCAGTTTGCGCAGGCGCAGCGGGCGGGGATGCAGATGCGTCGTTTACCGCCCAGTAGCTGGCGCGCGCGACGATGTGCGCGCCGTAGTTCTCGGTGAGCGAGACTTTAATGGTGTGCAGGCCGGGAGTGAGGTCTGTGGGGCGGAAGCTCAGCAGATAACGGTTGCGGGCGTGGCTGGCGGCTTCGGCAACGCGGTTCACGAAGGCTTTCTCGGTGTTGAAGCTGCCGTATTCGCCGCCGCTCATGGAGGCGAGCGTTTTCGGGGTGTTCCTGCGCATGGCGTTGATGGCCATAGTCAGCGGAGCCATGATATTCAGCTCGGTGCCTCCGTTAGTGTTGCCCTTGCCCCAATCGGCGAGCTCGGCGACGGCTGGAGAAAAGGTAAGACTGAGCACGAGGGTGTTGCTGATGCCGATGCGCTGGACGAGCTCAGGAATGGTCACTACGCGGCTGCCGTGGTCGCGGCTTTCACTGATCAGCAAGAGCACTCGGCGATGATCGGGCGGGCGGCCCTCGAGCAGTCCGATGGAGAAGCCGGCTGCGTCGAGGATGGCTGCGCCTCCGTCGCCGGGAGGAAGCTGCTGGAGATCGTGCTGGATATAGGCCGTGTCCTTCTGAAAGCCTTCGAGATAGACGGGCTTTGAATCGAAGACAACCAGGGCGACCTCGCCGCGATCCTCTCCAGTGAAGAGCTCGAGTAGCGGACCGAGGCGGGCAAACTTGTCGAATTCGAGAGCGGCGTCACGTCCGCGCTCCATGCAGATGACCAGCGAGACGGGCGAGGAGTCGAGTTCCTCGTCGACGTGGACGCTTTGGGGGACGCCGTTATCGAGCAACGTGAAATCTTTAGGTTGGAGCCCATAGATGACAGCGCCGGAGGATTTTTCGACCAGAGTGGGAACCAGCACGACACTCGTGTTTACGCGAATTGTCGGGGGCGCGAGCTGATCTGCGGTGACTGGAGGCGGGAGGGTCACGGCGGGTGCGGCCTGCTGCGCGGGCGCGGGCTGTTGCTGAGATGGGGGCTCGCCGGGAAATGGCTCCTGCGCCGCGCAGACAGTGCTGATTGCCGCGACGAACAAAAGGAGGCGGGATGTATTTCCGGCGATGCTCAACAAAATCGTCTCAGTTCTCATCAGATCAGATACGCGGGGCTCTGCAAAGGTCGCTCATGAGTGAGGGGCCGATCTGGTGTCGAGCGCGTCGCGAAGCGCGAAAAAGGCCGGAGCGGGACGGTAATCGGCGAAGAAGGGCAGGCAGCGCTGCGGCTTCCCGTCTGGCCGAGCCCATTTGGGTCCGTTGAGCCATGTGTAGCGGTCGGTGATGCCCCAGGTGAGGATCGCGTCCACATTGGGCTCTGCAACCATCATGGTTGCGTAATCGCGATAGATGCGGGCAATCGCGGAGTCGCGTTCTGCGTCAGAGCCTTCGAGCTTTTTCTCGTCGACGTCCAGTTCGGTGATGAAGACGCGCAAACCTATCTGGCGAAGCTCGCGGACGAAGTCGCGCAGGCCATTGCCGGGCTCAGGGTTCCATGCTTTGAGATGACTCTGGATGCCGATGGCATCGATGGGCACGCCGCGCTTTTTCATTCCGCGGACGAGAGCGAGGACGGCGGCGCGCTTCTCGGTCTCGTCGGGGGCGTCGGTTTCGATGCCGTAGTCATTATAGGTGAGCAGCGCGGCCGGATCGGCTTCACGGGCAGTGCGGAAGGCGAGGTCGATGTAGTCCGGACCGGCGAACTCCAGCCAAGGCGATTTGCGCAGGCCGTCAGGCAGGCCGCTCTTTGGATCGATGGCTTCGTTGACCACATCCCAGGAGTGAAGCTTGCCGGCATAGCGGCCGGCGACGGTTCTGATGTGCTCGGCGAGTATCTGGCGGGCGTTGTCTTTCGTAACGGTGGCGGCAAACCAGCTTGGAAGCGCTTCATGCCAGCAGAGGTTGTGTCCGCGTACCTTCTGTCCGTGCGCAGAGGCAAAATCGATGATGGTGTCGGCTCCGCGAAAGTTGAACTTGCCGGGAGCGGGCCGCAGAGCCGGCCACTTCATTGCATTTTCCGGAACGAGGATGTTGCATTGGGAGGCAACGAGGGCGGCATAATCCGGCTCGCCGGTGAGCTTTTCGGGGACGACCGCGCAGCCAACGAGTAGATCACGAGCCTCGGCGTGCGCACGGAGAGAGTTCGGGCCGGTTACGTCCGGGATTGCGGCCGGCTCAGGACTGTTCTGCGCCCAGATGCGGGTGGTTGAGGCAACAGCCGCACCTGCGGCCATCAACGTCAGCAATTCGCGTCGTGTTTTCATCCCTGTTCCCTGCTCCCGTTTGCGTGCTTTTCGAGTTCGCCCGCCCATTTGAGGAAATGCAGCAGATTCCAGCGTTCGCGCCAGACGAAGCGCGCCATATCGGATGGCTTGATTTCGTCGGCCTTCATTCCCGAATAGGTTTCGATTCTCCACTTGATATATTCGCTGCGCCAAGGACGCAGGCGATGGCCGCGAGTGGCATTCCAGACAAATCGAAGTGCCGCGAACAACTGGGGTTATACCTCATTGACGAGTATAGAGGCAGGTGGGCGAAGGTCTATCTGGCTGGCGCGGGAGATGCAGCCGGGACCTGCGGCTGGCTGGCGTTCTGCGGGGCATTCAGAGTGTAGATAACCTCGCCGGGTCGAGCGTAATGCAACCGTTCGCGGGCCTCGCGCTCGATTGCGTCCGAATCGGTTCTGAGATGCTCAACGTGGTCCTTGAGCCGGTCGTTTTCCTGCTGCAGACTTTCGATCTGGCGCCGGAGCTCGCGGTCTTCAATGCGCTTCTGCTCGTAGGCGGTGATGCCGTTATGTCCGACTACAACGTGATAGCCGAAGACGATGGCGAGTATCACGGCGAGTGCGGTGGCGATGCGACGCCGGATGCGGAAAAGAAAGGATCCGGCACGGGCCCTGAGAAGAAGTTTCGATTTATGCTCGCCGGTATTCACGATGTGCGCTGATCCAATCACTGCCAAAAACCGCTTCAGACAACTATGATCGGCGGGATTGCGCCACGCGAGGATCAATCTGCTTCAAAAAAACATTGCCCGGGAATCTAGTCCGACACTAGTTCTTGCGGATGGCGTGAGCTGCGCGCGTACCCGCATTTTCTGAGCGGCGGTAGGATGCTAGGTAGCCTATGCTGGAGCAGACCGCGTCAGCTCGAATCGTGATCTCGACCGCCGGGTCGGAGGAGGAAGCGGCGCGCATAGCCCGCAAACTCGTCGAGGGACGGCTTGCGGCCTGCGTCAGCCGGCTTTCGGGGCTCACGTCAGTCTATCGCTGGCAGGGAGCGGTCGAGGAAGCTGCGGAGGTGCTGCTGCTGATCAAAACGTCTGCGGAACAGTTGCCGGCGGTGGAGGCGGCAATGCGCGAACTGCATTCCTATGAACTTCCGGAATTCCTGGTGCTGCCGGTCGCGGAGGGCAGTCACGCATACCTTGATTGGCTTTTTGCTTCACTCAGTTAAGAAGAAATGCGGCAGAAAGCAACGGCAACTCCATAGCAGTTCACAATGGCGTTTGGTATCCTTGAGCAGGTTTCCATGCGTGTTATGTTTGCTGTCTTCGTTTTGAGTCTAGCGGCTCTCGTCTGGACCATTCTGGCCGTTAGACGCCACATCAGAGATCATGACAAGCGAGGCAGCGAGCCGCTGCGGCTGAACAACAGGAACGAAGATCCGCTCAAGAATATTGAGTAAACAGGAGGACAGGGATGAATCAGACACAAATGACGGTGCCCGCAAGCGCCTTGCTTTCCCGTGGCGCCTCCCGCATTGTTGTCCAGTGCGGCCTGGCCATCCTGGGAAGCGTGCTGGTTGCGATGTGCGCCCGCGTTTCGATTCCCCTGGCTTTCACCCCGGTCCCCCTGACGCTGCAGACTTTTGCGGTTCTGCTGCTGGGGCTCACGTTGAGCCCGGCGACGGCCTTCGCCGCGTTGACACTGTATCTGGCTGAGGGCACTGCCGGCCTTCCTGTATTCAGCCCACATGGCCCCGGTGGACTGTTGCAGATCATGGGCCCGACGGGAGGCTACCTGCTCTCGTATCCCTTCGCCGCCGCTTTGACCGGCCTCATGGCAGGGCGCCTTCGCCGGCCCTCGTTCGCGGCTTTTGCTCTGTCAGCGACTCTGGGAAGCGCCGTGATTCTGATTTTGGGAGGGATGTGGCTGGGCGTGGTTGCGCAGCAATTGACGCGGGACACGCTAAAGCTAGCGATATGGCCGTTCCTTCCGGGAGACGCGCTGAAGGTATTGGCTGCTGCCGGCGTGGCGACGGGCTGCCGCTGGACGCGCGATCGGCTTCATTCCATGGATGTTTTTAGCGGTTCGTAAGAACCCGCATATCGAGCCCACCTGGGTCGCCCTTCTGTTTGAAAGGATCAACTGCAGTGAGTGCAACACCTTCTATCCCCGTTGATGCCCATTCCGCTTCGTCGCAGGTCCGCGAGATCACAATCGCTCATAGTCCGGACTCCGACGATGCATTCATGTTTTACGGACTGGCGACGAATAAGGTCCGTGTGCCGGGATACAAGTTCACCCACACGCTCACCGATATCGAGACTTTGAATCAGAAGGCCATTCGGGAAGCCTTCTACGACGTGACGGCAATTTCGTTCCATGCTTATCCCTATCTGCAGGACAACTATGCGCTGATGGCCTGCGGAGGCTCGGTGGGAGAGGGCTATGGGCCAATGATCGTAGCCAATCGCACCTTTACGACGGAAAGCATCAAGAAAGTCCGGGTGGCCGTCCCGGGCACGCTTACGACGGCGTATCTTACGCTGAAGCTCTTTTCGCCGGAGATCGAGACGGCAGTGGTTCCATTCGACCGGATCATTCCGGAGATCCAGGCGGGCAACTTTGAGGCGGGGCTGATTATCCACGAAGGCCAGCTTACCTACGCACAAAGCGGGCTGCGCAAGGTGGTCGACCTGGGGCAATGGTGGCGCGAGCAGACTGGATTGCCACTGCCGCTGGGGGGTAATGCGATCCGCCGTTCGCTGGGCGATAAGACGGCGCGGACGGTAACACAGGCCCTGAGGGACAGCGTCCAGCACGGGCTCGAACACCGCGATGAAGCGCTGGCGTATGCAATGCAGTTCGCGCGCGAGCTCGATCAGGATATGGCGAACAAGTTTGTGGGCATGTATGTGAACGAGCGCACGTTGAATTATGGCGAGGACGGGCGCGAGGCGATCCGCAGGTTGCTGACTATGGGACACGAGCGCGGAATCATTCCGAACGCCGTGAAGGTGGATTTCGTCGGCTGAACCACCGGGGGTCGGTTCTGGGCTCCCGGAGAAGCTAGGTGCCAGTACCGCGGACGACGACTTCCGCCGTGCGCAGCAGAATCTTCAGGTCGAGCCAGAAGC
>JAFAMZ010000033.1 GCA_019232935.1 Silvibacterium sp. | reverse complement strand
TCAACGTACTGAACGCGGAGAACCAGGCTCCCGCCCAGAAGGGCATCCAGGTGACCGAGCGCGCCGTCAAGCGCATTCGCACCGCCATGGCCAAGGAGGGAGTCTCGCCCACTGAAGGCGGTCTGCGTCTCGGCATTACCGGCGGAGGCTGTTCCGGTCTCTCCTACAACATCCGTTTCGATACGCAGCCGCGCGAGCGCGACCGCATTTACCAGTTCGACGATGTGCGGGTCTTTGTAGATCCCAAATCGTTTATCTACCTGAGCGGCATGATTCTCGACTATGAAGAGACTCTCATGCGTCAGGGGTTCAACTTTATTAACCCGAACTCGACTCGTTCCTGCGGCTGCGGATCATCGTTTTCCGCCTGATGCCGGCCGCAGGCGCGGCCCCTTTCGCAATGCAGACAGCTGAATCCCAATCCGTGAACGCGGCCTGCTGGTCGTGTGGTTGTTTCGTGCCTGCCGGCAAGCCCTGGTGCGACGCCTGTGGCAAGATCCAGGCACCGTCGGAAGGCGTCGACTACTTCACCGTCTTCGGGCTGCCGCGCAAGCTCCTGATCGACTTGACGGCTCTCGAGCGGAACTTCTACCGCATGAGCCGCAAGCTGCACCCCGATCTCTACGCGCAGGCCAGCCCCGACGAACGCCAGTGGAGCCTCGACCAGACTTCCCTGCTCAACGATGCTTACCGCACCATGAAAAACCCGATCGCCCGCACCGAATATCTGCTCCGACTCGAGGGCGTCGAGATCGAAGCAGGCAGGAGTGAAGACGGCAAGCCGAAAGACTCTCGCGTTCCTCCCGATCTCCTTGAAGAGGTCTTCGAGCTGAACATGCAGCTTGAAGAAATGCGCATGAACCGCAAGATGGGAGAGGACGACCCGCAGCTGCGCGCTGACCTTGAGAAAGCCCGGACGCAGTTTGAATCCCAACTCGCCGCGGTCGACACCAGCCTCGAATCGCTCTGGACGCGCTGGGACGAGATCGTCGAGAACGCCTCAGCCGGAGCGGAGGCAAACAAGATTAAAGGCGAAATCATCGCCCTCCTCGACCGCCGCCGCTACATCCGTAACCTTGTGCGCGACGTGAACGAAGCGCTGGAGAATTAAAGCACCCATGGCAGAAGCCCGCATCGTAGGAATCGATCTCGGCACAACCAACTCGCTCGTGGCCTACATGCAGGGTGACCAGCCGGTCGTCATCCCCGGCGAAGACGGCGCAAACCTGGTGCCGTCGGTCGTCGCCATTCCCGACCCAAAGAAAGTCATCGTCGGATTTCCCGCATATCCGTATCTCGCCTCGCAGCCTGACCGCGTCGTCTACTCCGTCAAGCGCCTCATGGGCCGGGGCGTCGAAGACATTCAGGAAGAACTCAAGCTCTTCCCTTTCCATCTTGCACCCGACATTCAGCCCGCCGAAGTCCTACGCCTCGAGATTGGCGATCAGCAATACACGCCGCCTGAGATCTCCGCTTACGTCCTGCGCCAACTCAAGAAGAACGCAGAGCGCTACTTCGGAGCGCCCGTCACCAAAGCCGTCGTCACTGTCCCGGCCTACTTCAACGACGCGCAGCGCCAGGCCACGAAAGACGCGGGCCGCATGGCCGGCCTCGAAGTGCTTCGCCTCGTCAACGAGCCCACCGCCGCAGCGCTCGCCTACGGACTCGACCGCGAGAAGGAAGGTATCGTTGCAGTGTACGATCTCGGCGGAGGCACCTTCGACATCTCCATCCTCAAGCTGCACGAGGGTATCTTCGAAGTCATCGCCACCAACGGAGACACCCATCTCGGTGGCGACGACATCGACCATCTACTCATGGCCATCGCGCTCGACGACATCCGCGGCGAATACAACCTTGATCTGAGCACCAATGCCGAAGCCGTTCAGGCCATCCGCAAAGCCGTGATTGACGCGAAGATCGTGCTTTCGTCTGCTGAAAAAGCCTACATCTCTCTGACCTTGCCCAATGGCCAGCCCTACAACCGGGAAATCACCCGCGAGCAGTTTGAGCAGATCATCCAGCCGGTGCTCGATCGCACCGTCGGCCCCTGCAAACAAGCTTTGAAGGACGCAGGACTCAAGCCCGAGCAGATCGGAGAAGTCGTCCTCGTCGGCGGATCCACTCGCATCCCGCTCGTCCGTCGCCTCACCGACCAGCTCTTCCAGCTCAGCGAGCGCGGCAAAAAGCCGCACACCGAACTCAATCCCGACGAAGTCGTAGCGCTCGGCGCCGCCGTTCAGGCGCACATCCTCGAAGGCGGCTCCAAAGCAACCGAGGACATGCTGCTGCTCGACGTGACCCCGCTCTCGCTTGGCATCGAGGCACTCGGCGGAGTCGTTGCCAAAATCATCCAGCGAAACTCGACCATCCCCGCTTCGGTCACCGAGCACTTCACCACCGGAGTCGATGGCCAGACAAACGTCGCCATCCACGTCGTGCAGGGCGAGCGCGAAATGGCCAAGGACTGCCGTTCCCTTGCCCGTTTTGACCTGAAAGGCATTCCGCCGATGTCCGCCGGCCTGCCGCGCATCGAAGTGAAGTTCCTCATCGATGCCAACGGCATCCTGCATGTGTCGGCGCGCGAACAGCGCAGCGGCAAGGAAGCCGAGATCGAGGTCAAGCCAACCTACGGACTCACTGACGAGCAGGTCGAGAACATGATCCTCGAGTCCTTCGATTACGCCGAGCAGGATTTCGCCGAGCGGCAGCTCATCGAAGCGCGCAACGAGGCCGCGACCATCCTCGCCGCGGTCGACAAGGCTCCGTCGCACCCGGCCTGGCGCCAGCTCACCGATGACGAGCACACCCAGATCGGCATGGTCGCCGAAGAAGTGCGCGTGCTCAGTGAAGGCGACGACCTGCAGGCCCTCCGCGATGCAACCCGCGCCCTCGATCAGGCCACGCGCCGCTTTGCCGAGCTCATGATGGATTCGGCCGTCGGCAGCGCCATCCGCGGCGAAACCATGGAATCAGCCGGCGAAAAGCTGGGAGAAGGCCCGACAGCGCCGCATCCTATCGCTCCCGCCGAAATCAAATGAGAGCAAACAGAATAGAGTTAGTACCATGAATGAAACGAACCATCACGAAATCGACCTCAGCAAACCGCCCGGCCCGAACATGGTCCGCATCACTTTCCTGCCCGAAGGTCGCACCGTCGAATTCGAATATGGCACCATGCCCTACGACCACCACGGCAAGCCGATGTCGTTCCTCGACGTCGCCGAAAACTTCGGCATCTTCCTCGACCACGCCTGCGGAGGCTCCTGCGCCTGCACCACCTGCCATCTCTGGATCAAGGATGGCGCCTCCGGCCTCAGCGAGGCCGAAGACGACGAACTCGATCGCCTCGACATGGCCGCCGACCTGCAGCTCAACTCGCGCCTCGGCTGCCAGGCCGTCATCGCTGGCCCCGGCACTTACGTCGTCGAAATCCCCAAGTGGAACCGCAACTACGTATCCGAAGGCAAACCCTTGGCCCTCGCAGAGAGCAAGAGCTGAACCTTGCGCAAAAAGATGCGGGTTAGTTTTGTATCAGGGCAGGGCTTTAGCCGTGCCGCAGAGTCTACAGAAGTAAAGTGGCTTTAGCCGCTGAAACGTTCAATTGTCTCAGAGATTAGGATCTGCCCATGCCCAGCGAAATCACCTGGAACGACGCCGAAGAGATCGGCATTCAGCTGCAGGAGAAATACCCCGACCTCGACCCCCTCACCGTCCGCTTCACCGACCTGCACCGCTACGTAACGGAACTCCCCGGCTTCTCCGACGACCCTGCCAAATCCAACGAGTCCAAGCTCGAAGCCATCCAGATGGCCTGGTACGAGGAGTACAAGGACGCGAACGGTTGACGGCAGCTTCGGTCTGGCCCAGCAACTCGCTCATCCTCATCTCATCACCCGCACTCGTCCGCCTGTTAGGATGATAAGTCGCTGAGGTCGCAAGGCATGATCATCGGAGTACCCAGGGAAGTCAAGGACCACGAAAGCCGCGTCGCCATAACCCCCGGTGGGGTCAAAGCCCTCACCGAAGCCGGACACAAAGTCCTCATCGAAACCCGCGCCGGCGAAAGCTCCGCTCTCACGGACGACGAATATCAGAACGCCGGGGCTGAAATCGTCGGCTCAGCCGGCCACGTCTGGGGAAATTCCAACATGGTCGTCAAGGTTAAGGAGCCCATCCCGCAGGAATACCCTTACTTCCGTGAAGGCCTGGTGCTCTTCACCTACCTGCACCTCGCCCCACTCCCTGAGCTCACTGAAGCCCTCCTCAAGGCCAAAGTCACAGGGATCGCCTACGAGACGATCCGCGACCGCGCCGGGACCCTCCCGCTGCTCACCCCCATGTCCGAGGTCGCCGGACGTATGTCCGTCCAGGTCGGCGCTTCCTTTCTTGAGCGCGAGTACGGCGGCCGCGGCGTCCTCCTCGGCGGAGTTCCCGGCGTCCCGCCCGCCAACGTCACCATCATCGGCGGCGGAATCGTCGGCACCAACGCCGCAAAAATCGCGGTAGGCATGGGCGCAAAGGTCACCATCCTCGACCTCAACCTCAATCGCCTCCGCGAACTCGACGACATCTTCAACGGCAAGCTCTTCACCCTTGCCTCGAACTCCTACAACGTCGCCCGCGCCACACAGGAAGCCGACCTCGTCATCGGCGGCGTCCTCATTCCCGGAGCCGCCGCCCCCAAGATCGTCACCCGCGAGATGGTCTCCCACATGAAGCGCGGAGCCGTCGTCGTCGACGTCGCCATCGATCAGGGCGGATGCATCGAGACCGCCCGCCCCACCACTCACAGCGACCCCTCCTACCTCGTCGACGGAGTTGTCCATTACTGCGTCACCAACATGCCGGCCGCCGTCCCCTACACCTCCACCCACGCACTGACCAACGCGACCTTCCCCTATGTCTTCAAGCTGGCCCAGTTCGGACCCCACACCGCCATCCTCGAAGACAACGGAATCCGCGACGGAGTGAACACCTACGCGGGCACCCTCACCTGCGAGCCCGTCGCCACGTCGCAGGGCAAGCCTTGGACCCCCGTCCATAATTTGCTCGGATAACGATTTGCTCGGATAACGACCTGCTCGCATATCGACCTGCTCCACAAAAGAAAAGGGGCGCGGCTCGCTGCCACGCCCCTTTCGCAATCGAAAATGTCCTACTGCGCCGGAGGCGCCTGCTCCTCTTGAGCCTCACTCCGCGCCTTCGGGTTCGGAACGGTCAGCGAGTGCTCTAGCCGGAACGTCAGCGTCGTCTCGGCCGGAATCACGATGTCCTTATTGCCCGTGAACGCCGCGCCGGCCGTGCCCGCGCCCGCGCCAACCAGGCCGCCGATCAGCGCCCCTTTTCCGCCACCCGCCAGTCCGCCAATCAACGCACCTGCTCCAGCGCCGCCGCCGATGAATCCGGCCGTCCGTTTGCCCTTGCCCTTCTGAGCGCGGTCGACCGTGCTCGACGCGATCTGGTAGGTGGTGCCGTACGCCCGAACGGTGTCGAGCCGCACAGCCAATGACGCTCCGCCTTTAAACTTCCCAAGCGGCTTCGCGTCCACCACCGTCCCGCTCGCCGACGAACCCGCCTTGATCACCGTCACACCGTTCACTGCAACGGGTTCGGCCACCGTTGCCGTAAATCTGTCTCCAGGTACACTGATCTTTGACCCCAACTCTGAAGTGGTCGTAACTGCAATGTGCGTACCCGCCGGAATCACGATCGGCGGCGGTGGAGGAGGTGGCGGAGGCGGAGCAGGAGCCGGAGCGGGTGCCGACGCAGCCGGTGTGGACGCCGGGGCGCCGCTGGCGGACGTCGGCGGAGCCTCTGCCGGGGCACCTGTGCTCGGCGAAGTCGCTGGCGCACCCGTGCTCGGCGAAGTCGCCGGTGCCGCAGGTTGCGAGGCCGGAGCCGGCTGAGCCTGGTTGCTCGCTTGGTTGTCTTGCTTTTTGCAACCACCGGCAAGCAGCACGCCTGCCAGGGCGACGGGGAGAATTGCTGCGGACAGTCGGTTGATTTTCATAACCCCACCATGATGACACATACCCGTATCTCATGGCTCCCGAAATCCCGCGCCGGCCGCAACCCCTGACACGCCTATAATCTATCCGCAGGAGTTTTTTTTTGGCCGAATCCAAACACAGGCGCGCCACTGTAGTGGCCTTGGGCGTCGCAACCCTCCTGCTGGTCCTGCTCCTGGTAGCTCTCAACGCCTTCCGCCTTGACTTCCTCCACCCCACCTCCAGCGGCCAGATCGTTCTCTTCACCGCTCTCTCTATTCTTGCCTTCCTGCTCTTCGTAACGCTGCTCGTTCTGCTCCTTCGAAATATCCTCAAGCTGCTCGCCGATGAACGCAGCCGTGTCCTCGGCTCCCGCCTGCGTTCCCGAATGCTCATCGGCGCTCTGCTGCTCTCTTTCGCACCGGCGCTGTTCATGTTCCTGTTCACCTTCCTGCTCATGAACCGCTCCATCGACCGCTGGTTCTCGCAACCCGTCGGCGAGCTGCGCGACAACTCCACTCGCATTGCCCTCGAGCTTTCCCATTACGTCAACCTTAATGCCCGCGCGGAAGCCGAGTCGCTCGCCCGTTCCAGGTCCTTTGCCGACCACTATGCCAGCGGCGATCGGTCTCGCCTCCTCGACGAGGTCCGTACTCACCGCATCACACTGCAGGGCGGCTTCGCCATCGTCTACCGGGACGGTCATCCCGTCGCGTCATATCAGTTGCCGCAACTGCCCGCAAACGTTCAAGCCTGGCTCGATGACCGGTCCTCCGACAAGAGCAACAAGCCCCAGGACATCACCACCGCCGCCCTTGTAGCCGCACAGCGGCCCGATGAGCCCATCCTCATCGTCGGCAACAACCAGTACGCAGTCGGCGATGCGACCATCGACGACGGCGGCCTCGTCGTCGTCGGCCTTCCCTTACCCGCGGGCATCAGCAACACCATCGCCGAGATTCGCAGCGGCTACGAGCAGTACTGGACCCTCTACCGCGAGCGCCGTAGCATCCGCAGCACGTACCTGCTCCTGCTGTTGTTGCTCACCATGCTGGTCTTCTTTGCCAGCAGTTGGCTGGCCCTCTACCTTTCCAAGCAGATCACACGACCGGTGGAAGCTCTGGCCGACGCCATGAACGCCATCGGAGAAGGCCAATACGAGCAGCGCGTCACCGTCTCTGCCACCGCTGAGCTCGGCGAGCTGGTCCGGTCCTTCAACCACATGGCGTCCGATCTTGAAGAAAGCCGCCGCCTCGCCGAATCCTCCGCGGCGCAGCTCTCGGCCGCGAACCTCACCTTGGAATCGCGCCGAAAAGAGCTCGAAACCATCCTCGAAACCATTCCCAGTGGCGTTGTCACTCTCGACTCCGACTGCCGCATCCTCCAGGCCAACCACGCTTTTCTCAACCTGGTTGCTACTCGCCAGCAAGCCAATCTTACCGGCGAGCCGCTGGCCTCACTCTTTCCATCGGAGGTGGCCTCCGAACTTAACATCCTCGAACGACGCGCTCAGCGCATGGGCATCGCCTCCACCGAATTCGAAATGCCTTCCGGTTCCGGCGTTCTCAGCCTCACCGCCACCATCTCCGCCCTCGACCTCGGCCACCCAAAGCGCGGTTCCATCCTCGTCATCGAAGACGTGACAGAGTTCCTTCGCGCCCAACGCCAGCTTGCGTGGAAAGAAGTCGCACAGCGCGTCGCCCACGAGATCAAGAATCCGCTTACGCCCATCGCGCTCTCCGCCGAGCGCATCCGCCGCCACATGGACCGCAATCGTCCCGAATCTCCCGGCGTGATCCGCCGCTGCGTCGACGTGATCCTCTCATCCGTCGAATCGATGAGCGCGCTCGTCGGTCAGTTTGCCGTGCTCGCCGAGTTCCCTGCTGCACAGCCCCGGCCATCCGACCTCAACAGCATCGTCGATAACGCCGTCATGCTCTTCCAGGGCCGCCTCGATAACATCCGCATCGAACTACATTTATCGAATGACCTTCCGCCTGTCATGGCCGACGCTCAGGCGCTAACGCGGGCTCTCGCCAACCTCATCGACAACGCCGCCGAAGCCATGGAGAACAGCCTGCTTCGTGTGCTTTCGATCGAAACGCGCCTTAGCGAAAATCCCGGCATGGCCGAACTGCTTCTATCCGACACCGGTCACGGCCTCACCGGAGAGATGCGTGAGCGGCTCTTCCTTCCCTACTTCTCCACCAAGCAGCGCGGTACCGGCCTCGGCCTTGCCATCGCCGCCAAAATTGTCCAGCAGCACCACGGAGCCATCCGCGCTGAAAACAACTCTCCCGTGGGCGCCCGTTTCATCCTTGAGCTGCCCCTGGCCGAAAGCGGCCACACTAGCAACGGCCACGGCGCCGACCTCGCATTCTCAGCGCACGCGGAAGCCGGCGAATGAACCGTATCCTCATCGTCGACGACGAAGCGGAGATTCGCGAGTCGCTCGAAGAAATCCTGGGCGAAGAGGGCTACTCGGTTTCGAGCACTCCCAGCGGATCCGAAGCCATCGTTCTGGTGCGCGATGCGCCCTACGACCTGCTCCTGCTCGACATCTGGCTCCCCGACCGCGACGGTCTCGACGTTCTCGCCGACCTCGCCTCGCTCGAGACCGAGGACAAGCCCGAAGTCGTCGTGATCTCCGGCCACGCCACCATCGAAACCGCCGTTCGTGCCACGAAACTCGGAGCCTTCGATTTCCTCGAGAAGCCGCTCTCCCTCGAACGCACGCTCATCGTCGTCAAAAACGCCCTTGAGGCCAAGCGCCTTCGCAACGAAAACCTCGAATTCAAGCGCCAGCTGACCCTCGAAACAACCATCACCGGCGAAAGCGTCCCTGCCAAGGCTCTTCGTCAGCAGATCAAACTCATGGCGCCCACCAACGGCCGCGTCCTCATCTATGGAGAGTCCGGCACCGGCAAGGAACTCATTGCCCGCGCCATCCATTCAGCAAGTCCGCGCTCCGATCGTGTCTTCATCGAGCTCAACTGCGCAGCCATCCCTGAAGACTTCATCGAAAGCGAGCTCTTCGGCTACCGCAACAGCGCGATCCCCGGCGGCCCGCCCGAAAAGCGCGGCACCTTCGAGCGTGCCAACAGCGGCACGCTCTTCCTCGACGAAGTCGGCGACATGAGCCTCAAAACCCAGGCCAAGGTCCTGCGCTCGCTCGACGAACAAAGCTTCGTCCCCGTCGGCGCTGCCCACCCCATCAGCGTCGATGTTCGCGTCATCGCCGCGACCAACAAGAACCTTGAAGAAGAGATCGCCAAGGGCAACTTCCGCGAGGACCTCTTCTACCGTCTTAACGTCATCCCCTTCTTCGTGCCGCCGCTGCGCGAGCGCAAGGAAGACATCCCCTCTCTCGCGCGCGAATTCCTGCGCATCTTCGGGCGCGAATACGGCCGCCCTCGCGTCGAGATCGCCGAGGACGCCCTCGACCTGCTCAAGCAATACCCCTGGCCCGGAAACGTCCGCGAACTCAAGAACATTCTCGAGCGCGTGCTGATCCTCAACCCGCAAGTGCACCGCATCGAGCGCAAACACCTACCCCGCCTCGTGTACCGAACTACTGGACGACGCAGCGATGACTTCAGCACACTCCAGCAGGCCCGCGAAGCCTACGAACGCGACTACATCCTGCGCAAAATCGATGAGTGCAACGGAAACATCAGCCGCGCCGCCGAATCCCTCGGCCTCGAGCGCAGTCACCTCTACCGCAAGATGAAGACCCTCGGCATCAGCATCCGCGAAGGCGGTCTCGTAACCTAAATTGTCGCTACGAGAGATACAAATAGGTTGTCATCCTGAGCTCCGCATGCGCAGCGTGCGGAGCGGACGGACCTGCAGTTGGGCTTTGTAACGATTACCGATACAAATTAAGGATGTTCATCCTGCGCGAAGTGCGCCGCGGCGCACGAAGAGCCTGCTTTCGCTCTCCTCGCGTCCTTTGCGTCTTTGCGGTGAAAAACCAGCCTTTCACTCGCCGTCTTCTGTGCTCTGCGCTCTGTGCTCTGTGCTCAGTTCTTCCAGCTGCTTTCTCCAGTCCAGCGACTCCACAAATCCCCGCGACTCCCGCCAATTCTCTTTCACGATGACGTGCAGTTCGAGAAACACTCGCGTCCCCAGCAGCGATTCGATCTCCTTGCGCGCCGCCGTTCCGATCGCCTTCAGTTTGCTCCCGCGTTTGCCGATCAGGATCGCCTTCTGCCCGTCGCGCTCGCAGTAGATGGCCGCGGAAATGCGCGTCAGCGGCAGCCTCGCATCCCGCATTCCCTTCTTGCCCTTCGCCGGAAGCGGCGCCGGCTCTTCGAACCTCTCCACCACCACCGCCGAGGCATATGGAACCTCCTCGCCGGTCTCCATCAAAATCCGTTCTCTGATCAGCTCCGCCACCATAAAGCGCTCCGGCTGATCCGTGAACTGATCCTTCGGGAAATACCGCTCTCCCTCCGGCAGCACAGCCACCAGCTTGTCGATCAGCCGGTCCAGCCCATCCTTCTTCCGCGCCGAAATCGGGATCACCTCGGCAAACTCGTGTATCGCAGATAACTGCTGGATCATCGGCAGCAGCTTCTCCCGGTCGACTAGGTCAATCTTATTGATTAGCAGAAACACCGGACACTCCAGCTTCTTAATCAGCTCGAAGACAAACGCGTCCTCGCTGTCTATCTTCCCGCCAGCCTCCGGAATCTCCAGCCGCCGTATCGCATCCACGATCAGCAGCACCGCATCACGTTCCTCGAGCGCGTCGTAGACCTCCTGCATCATCCGCTTGTCGAGCGACGACCCCGGCTTGTGCACGCCGGGAGTGTCCACAAAGACAACCTGTGCCGCCGGATGTTTGCCCTTCCGAGCCGGCACTTCCACCACGCCCTGAATTCTCGTTCGCGTGGTTTGCGGCTTTGCCGTCACAATCGCCACTTTCTCACCCACCAGCGCATTCAGCAGCGTAGACTTCCCAGAATTTGGCCTTCCGATGATCGACACAAACCCCGAACGCATCAGGCTCCCTTCGTATCCACAGCCGTTCGCGATACGTGCAGCCGCTCGATGCGCCGGTCCGTCGACGCCAGAATCTCAAAGCGCGCCCCGTAGCGCTCGATCACTTCGCCCGCCTGCGGAATCCGCCCGGCTGCCTCGCTTACCAGCCCCGCAACCGTCGTTGCCTCCGAGTCCTCCGGAATCTCCGCGTCGCCGCCCAGCAGATCATCCAGCCGCTCGATCTCCAGATTTCCAGGCACGATCCACGACCCGTCTGCCTCGTGCAGCACCCGCTCGGACTCGTCTTCATGCTCGTCCGTAATCGTCCCCACGATCTCTTCCAGCAGATCCTCAATCGTTACCAGTCCGGCCACGCCGCCATACTCATCAATGACGATCCGCATGTGCTGCTTCTCCTGCTGCATCTCCCGCAGCAGTTCGCTCACGTTCTTCGTCTCCGGCACAAACGTCGCATTGCGCTCGATGCTCGCCACCCTCTGCGTCCGCGCATCGTCATCGCGAATCCGCAACAGGTCGTGTGCAAACACGATGCCCGTGATGTGGTCGAGCGTGCCCTCATACACCGGCACTCGCGAGTACGGCTGCGTCTCGAGCATACGGAGGAATTCCTCAATCGTCACCGTTCCCGGTACCGCAAACATCTCCGGACGCGGCGTCATCACCTCGCGCACCACCTTGCCGCCGAACTCCACCGCCGACCGCACCAGCTCACGATTACTCTCCTCGACAATCCCCTCTTCCTCGCCCGCCTCGATCAGCGCATCTACCGCCTCGTCCGACGCCTCCTCTTCCTTCCGCGGAGACGACTCTGCCAGCGACGCTATTGACAGCAGAAAACCCAGAAACAACGTGACCGGCATGACGAGATAAAACATCACCTGCAGCGGGCCGCGAAGCCGCACCACCCACAGCCCCTTCGTCCGCGTGAAGAACATGAACGGAATGAGCTGGTTGAACAGCAGGATCACCAGCACCACCCCTAGCACCACCTGGCCCACCTCCGCCGCAGTCGGCCTGTCGTACACCGGAGCCCGATCAAACAGCAGCATCGCAAACAGCAGCGTCAGGCACGCCAGGCAAATCTGCGCAAGAATCGCCGCCGACAGCCGCACATTCTCCGGTTTCAAATGCAGCCTTGGCTCAACCTGCTGCTCCCACGCATCGATATTCTCTTGGAACTCCCGGGACAGGAACTTCCCCATCTCCGAGTACAGCCGCTCCACATACGAGGCCAGCGTGAGCACCACCAGGAGCAGCGCAATCAGAATCCCCGCCGCCCAGTTCATCGCTTCTTTCCCCGCCGCGCCTTCTTGACCGCTACAGATCCGGGTGCCCCATCCGAAGCCTGCCCTGAGCGGAGCCGAAGGGCCCGTCGTTGGCGAGGGGTGGGAACTTGAGCTCCGCGCTCTGAGCTCTGTGCTCTCAAAATCAACCCCTCGTCCAGCCCAAGCTCGACCCGCAATGCCTCCTCTTTTTGCAACATCTCTCCTGAATCCGTTTCGTGGTCCCAGCCCGCCAGGTGCAGCACCCCATGCAGCAGCAGAACCTTTAGCTCTGTCTCTAATGGATGCCCCCGCTGCTCCGCCTGGCGAGCCGCCGTCTCGACTGAAATCGCCAGGTCCCCAGCCAGTTCGCCGTGCCCATTCACCTGCGCCGCCGGAAACGACAGCACATCCGTCGCCTTGTCCTTCTGCCGGAACTCGCGATTCAGCCGCCGGATCTCCTCATCGCCAGTCAGCAGCACGGAAACCGCGCCCTCAAGCTCCGCTGTCCGCATCGCCTGCGCCAGAAAGTTCCCGATCGCCCGCTTCTTCAGAGCGGCACGCCCGAATTTCTTCTCTATCGCAGGTTCGATCAGGATCATTGGGAATGCTTTGCCTCGCACAGCTCTTCCGCGAAAAAGCAAAGGAGGGCGCGCGGCCCTCCCTTTTATTATCTCAAAACTGCCTGGCTACTGAGGCTTGAGAGCCGCCTGCCCTTCGCCTTCGGCCATCCGCAGAGGAAGCTCCTGCTGCGCCCGGCCAAAGTTGTCGTACGCCTGAATCACCCTCTGCACCAGCGGATGCCGCACCACGTCCCCACTCTCGAAATGCACAAAGCGGATTCCGTCGACGCCATCCAGCACCGTCATCGCCTCAATCAGCCCCGACTTCCGCGGATTCGGCAGGTCAATCTGCGTAATGTCCCCCGTGATCACCGCGCGCGAATTGTTCCCCATGCGCGTGAGGAACATCTTCATCTGCTCGCTCGTCGTGTTCTGCGCCTCGTCCATAATCACGAACGCATCGTTCAGCGTGCGCCCGCGCATAAACGCCAGCGGAGCCACCTCGATCACGTTCTTCTCGAGCATCTTGTCCACCCGCTCCGGCTCGAGCAGGTCATAGAGCGCGTCATACAGCGGCCTCAGATAAGGATCCACCTTCTCCTGCAAGCTGCCCGGCAGGAATCCGAGCCGCTCCCCGGCCTCGACCGCCGGACGCACCAGCACGATGCGGCTCACCCTCTTTGCCTGCAACGCCGCCACCGCCATCGCTACGGCCAGGTACGTCTTGCCAGTACCAGCCGGCCCGATGCCGAACACCATGTCCAACTGCTCGATCGCCTCCAGATACATCCGCTGGTTCAGCGATCTGGGCTGCACCATCCGCTTGATCCCGGCCGACCGCTGCTTCCCCGTCTCCGCCAGGCTTCGCAGCGACACCGCTGGATCGGCCACCACCAGCCGCAGCATCCCGTGCAGTTCCCCGTTCTGCAGGCTCACTCCCGCCTTCCGCAGGGCTTCATAGTCGGAGAATATCCGCTCGACGCGGGCGATACTCTCCCCCGAGCCTTCCACCACAACAGCGTCCGATCTCAAATCGATGCGCACATGGAGCATATCTTCCATGAGCCTCAGGTTTTCGTCGCGGGTCCCGAACAGAGACTCAAGATTCGCTGTGATGTCGAGCTCTTTTTTGATCAAGCTGTGAAACGTCCTCCGAGGGCTGCAAAACAGCAGCTGTATATTTTTGGATGCGGAATCTGCACTTTCGACGCGCCACGTGCCGAGGCGAAAGCCCCCGTGCCGCAGGCCGGCGATCCGATAGCAGCCGCTGGGGTTCTGCCCAACTCCGCCGCACGATTCGCCGCAATGACCTTATTGGTGTTTTGCACCAGATCTTCGCTCGCCGATGCGCTCCTGATAAAGATGCGCTCAGAGTAGCGCCGCTCTGCTGGTGCGTCAATGCCTGTTTCGTGAATTATTGCGTCACGCTGTATCAAATCCGGAACGGTGACTCGAAACTGACCGCCTGCCTCACGAGACTCCCGTCTTTCATTGCACAAAATCGACCAGGAGCCGATGAATTCCGACTGTCGCGGCAGTCCTCTTGAACGAATGACTCGCCTGATCACCAGCCTTTCCTGCTGCTACATGAAAGGTTGAGTCGTCACGTCGATCGACTCCAGGAATTTGACCACCAGGGCCCGCTTGGCCGGATCGGTCAGCACGTCCGGTAGCGTTCCGTTGGCAGTTCGATGATCGACGTCCGCAACCACGCAGGCCAGGGTCTCGCAAGCGCCGTTATGCAGAAATGGAGGCGAGGCGAAGCTTCCCAGTAGCGATGCGG
>JAFAMZ010000031.1 GCA_019232935.1 Silvibacterium sp. | reverse complement strand
CCGGCTGCACCTCGGCAGCCTTTAGCGCGGCAAGGGACGCCGGTTGTGTCTGCTCAAGGTGGTCGCAGGTCTTCGCCCCGAGTTCCGCAGCAAGGTCACTCGCACCGAAGGACGTGAACTGGTCGGCATGCATGCGGAGGCCGAGGCCGTGAGATTTGGCTGCGGTGAGGACTCGCCGGGATTGGCCGAGATTGAAAACCTTGGCCTCGCAGAAAATGTCGCAGAATTCCGCGAGCTTCTGGTGAGCGACGCGCGGCATCATTTCTTCGGCTACCAGGCTTACGTAGTCATCCGCGCGTCCCGCGTACTCCTCCGGTATTTCGTGCGCGCCCAGAAACGTCGGCACGGTGCGGAGAGGAGTCGTTTCTCCGATGCGCCCGATAACGCGGAGAATCTTGAACTCATCCTCGACGGTGAGTCCGTAGCCCGATTTCGCTTCGATCGTCGTGGTTCCACCCTGGAGAAACCATTGCGCATGGCGAGTCGCAGCTTGAAGGAGCTGGTCTTCGCTGGCTGCCCGCGTCTTTCTCACCGTCGAGCGGATGCCGCCGCCCTGCGAGGCGATCTCCTGATAGGTCATGCCGGCGCAGCGCTTCTCGAACTCGTCTGCGCGGTTACCCGCGAACACGAGATGCGTATGAGCGTCCACGAATCCCGGTGTAACGAGGCAGCGGCCGGCATCGATGACCTCAGCATCCTTTGCTTGAGGCTCGATCTCAGCAAGTGTTCCCACTGCAACAATTCGACTGTCGCTGACGAGCATCGCGCCATCAGTAACGATGCCGAGATCGCGGAGCTCGGCGCCAATCCGCGGCCGGGCCGGGCCGGCAAGAGTTACGAGCTGTGAAGCATTGACTATTAGCAGTTTGCTCAAGCGCTCCGCTCCCGCATGGGCACACGCACTCCGGCGCGCTCGGCAAATTCGATAGCATGCTCATATCCGGCATCCACATGGCGGAGGACGCCCATGCCCGGATCCGTGGTCAACACACGCTCCAGCCTTTGCGATGCGAGATCCGAGCCATCGGCGACGACCACCATGCCAGCGTGATGTGAATAGCCAATGCCGACGCCGCCTCCGTTGTGAATGCTCACCCAGGACGCGCCGGCAGCAGTGTTTACGAGCGCATTCAGCAGCGGCCAGTCGGCAACCGCGTCCGATCCGTCGAGCATGCCTTCCGTCTCGCGGTAAGGAGAAGCGACCGAGCCGGCGTCGAGGTGATCGCGTCCGATGACGATTGGGGCCGATATCTCGCCGGTGCGCACGAGCTCATTCATTGCCACTCCGAACTTCGCGCGCTGGCCATAGCCGAGCCAGCAGATGCGCGCAGGCAGACCCTGGAAATGAATGCGCTTCTGCGCGAGTTCGATCCAGCGCCGCAGGCTGGCGTCCTCAGGAAACAAATCCAGCACGAGCTTGTCGGTGCGGTGGATGTCCTTCGGATCGCCCGAGAGCGCCACCCACCGGAACGGTCCTTTGCCTTCGCAGAAGAGCGGACGGATGTACTCCGGAACAAATCCTGGAATCTCGAATGCGTCGTCTACTCCGGCAAGTTTTGCCTGTGCGCGGAGATTGTTGCCGTAATCGAAGGTGACGGCTCCGCGCCGCTTCAGTTCGAGCATCGCTTCAACATGCCTGCCCATGGTCGCGACCGAGCTGCGCGTGTATTCTTCCGGATCGCTCTCGCGCAGCCGGAGCGCAGCTTCGAGGGTCATGCCGTTCGGCACATAGCCGTTGAGCGGATCGTGTGCGCTGGTTTGGTCGGTGAGTACATCCGGCACAACGTTGCGCCGGATCAGCTCGGGCAGCACGTCCGCGACGTTCGCGACGAGCCCAACGGAGATCGCTTTTCCATCGCGCCGAGCATCATTGAAGATGGCCAGAGCCTCATCGAGGTTCCACGCGATGTGGTCGCAGTAGCCGCTCCTGAGGCGCTTCTGTATGCGATCGGCGTCGACGTCCACACCAAGGAAGAAGGCGCCATTCATGGTTGCGGCGAGAGGCTGAGCGGCGCCCATGCCGCCCATCCCTCCGGAGACAACGAACTTGCCATCCAGGCTTCCGCCGAAGTGCCGGCGGCCGGCTTCAGCGAAGGTCTCATAGGTGCCCTGCACAATGCCCTGACTGCCGATGTAGATCCAGGACCCGGCGGTCATCTGGCCGTACATCATCAGACCCTTGCGCTCCAGTTCGTGAAAGTGTTCCCAATTTGACCAGCGGCCGACGAGGTTGGAATTCGCGATCAACACGCGCGGCGCAGCCTCATGGGTGCGCAACACGCCGACAGGCTTGCCCGACTGGATAAGCAGCGTCTCGTCGTTGGCCAGAGTCTTCAGCGTGCGGACAATCGCGTCGAGTGCGTCCCAGTTGCGCGCTGCTTTGCCGGTGCCGCCATACACCACGAGATCACCAGGGCGCTCCGCCACGTCGGGGTCGAGGTTGTTCATCAGCATGCGGAGCGCCGCTTCCTGCTGCCAGCCGCGAGTGTTCAGCTTCGTTCCGCGCGGCGCACGAATGGCTTCATGCGCGGAAGCCTCCGGGGTCGCTGTTTCAAGCATGATCTTCTCCTCTCCAACGGTCGAATTTTCCTTCACGGATTTTCTGTGCCAGCTGTCCGATTTCATCCGACAGGGCGCGATCTTCTTTCAGCGGTGGAACAACTTCTCGAACGATCCCTGCGGCTGCCGCAACCACACGCGCGGGCTTCAGCGGAAGCCGATATTCAAGGCCTTCAGCGGCGCAGATCAACTCGATTGCCAGCACATGCTCGGCATTCCAAACCACCTGGCGCAGCTTGAGCGCACTTGTCATGCCCATAGAGACATGATCCTCTTTTCCGCCAGAGGTGGGAACACTGTCGACGCTCGACGGATGCGAGAGAACCTTGGCTTCGCTCAACAAAGCGGCTGCTGCAACATGAGCAATCATCAACCCGGACGAAACGCCGGGGTCTTTCGAGAGAAATGCGGGAAGCCCCTCATTGATGTCCGGATTGATCAGCCGGTCGATGCGCCGCTCACTGATGCTCATCAGATCGCAGAGAGCAATGGCCGCGTAATCAAGAGCCAGGGCCACAGGAGCTCCGTGAAAGTTGCCTCCGGAGACGATTTCGCCGCCATTTTCATCGAATATCAGCGGATTATCAGTTGCCGCCCCGGTTTCGATTTCTAAAACCTCGCGCACGTGGGCGAGTGCACCGCGGGCGGCGCCATGCACCTGGGGTATGCAGCGAAGGCAGTAAGCATCCTGCACACGCGGATCGTTGAAGCGATGTGACTCGCGTATCTCGCTCTCGGCCAGGAGATCCCGGAGATGCCTGGCCGCCGCCATCTGTCCGGAATGAGGCCGCGCCTCATGAATGCGTGCGTCGAAGGCCGCGGGGGTGCCGCGCAACGCCTCGAGAGACATGGCTCCGGCAAGATCGAACAGCTCGACGACCCGCATTGCGCGCGCGACCGCCAGGCCTCCTACTCCGGCCATGGCCTGGGTCCCGTTCAGCAGAGCCAGACCTTCCTTGGCAGCGAGCGTAAGAGGTTCAACACCGGCTTTCTTCAGCGCGGTAGCCGCCCCAACTCGTTCTCCCTCGAAGAAGACTTCGCCTTCCCCGATCAGGGCCATTGCCAGGTGCGCCAGAGGCGCGAGATCGCCGCTTGCTCCCACGGACCCTCGCGCCGGAATTACAGGATGAATGCCGCGATTGAGCATCGCGACGAGCGTCTCTGCAACAGCAGGGCGAACTCCACTCAGTCCCTTGGCCAGGACATTTGCACGCAGGAGCAGCATGGCCCGGACTTCATCTTCGGGCAGAGGTTCCCCGATGCCGCAGGCGTGGCTGCGCGCGAGGTTTCGCTGCAGTGTTTCGAGCTGATCCGCCCCGATGCGCACATCGCTGAGCTTGCCGAAGCCCGTGTTGATGCCATAGGCGGTCTCGCCGCGAGACAAAACAGACTCCACAACGGCGCGCGATTGTTCGATGCGCTTATACGCATCTTTCGACAAGCCAACCCTGCGTCCGTGCAGCGTGACGGCAGCGATCTCATCCAACGACAGCGATCGACCGTCGAGTTCAAGTAATTCATTCATTTCGGATGTACATGCTATGAAAAGCGCGCTCTGGAGTACATGCGGAATCGATGGAGATATGCGATAATTTCCATGAAATCAGGCATGCAAAGCCAATATATGGAATGAATCATGGAAAATCTGGATGAATTTTCGCTGAATCTTCTGATAGAACTCGCCCGTGATGCCAGGGCCTCCTATGCGGAACTGGGCAGGCGCGTCGGCCTCTCGCCTTCCGCGGTTGTGGAGCGAATGCGTCGCATGGAGGA
>JAFAMZ010000433.1 GCA_019232935.1 Silvibacterium sp. | reverse complement strand
TTCCGAGCGGCGGCGCGACCTCATAGAAATAACCCTCGGATACGCCGCGATTCTCATCGTCATCTGGACGCCCAACCCCGCACAGCGCATCCTCTACTGGATCGCCTGCGCCATCATCGTCACGATGATCGCCCTGCGCAAGCAGAACCTCGAGTCGCTCGGCCTGGTCGGACGCAACCTGTGGTCCTCGCTCTGGATCGTCGGCGTCGCGCTCCTCCTCGGCGCCATCAGCGTCTTGATCGCCGGCCGCCTCGGCACTCTGCACTCCCTGCACGGCCAGGCGCCGCTCTTCTCCCATATCTGGGGATACCTGGTCTGGTCGCTCATGCAGCAGTTTTTACTGCAGATCTTCTTCCTCCCCAGGCTGCTCCGGATCACGACGCCGGCAAGGGCCGTGGGCATCACGGCGGCCCTTTTTGCCGTCGCACACATTCCAAGCCCGTTGCTCGTAGTGGCAACCCTCATTTGGGGATTCTGCGCCTGCCTGCTTTACCTGAAATACCGGAACCTCTACGTTCTCGGCCTGGCGCACGGCATTCTCGGCATCTGCTTCGCCGTTACCGTGCCGGATCACTTCCATCACCATATGCGCGTGGGCATCGGCTATATCAACTACCACCCGCATACCGTCCACAACGGGCAAGGCTAGTCTTCCTCGTCACCCCCCGTGTCGGCCTTCTTTCTTTTAGCTTTGGCCGCCGGAACCTCGACCGCCGGCTCGAGCTCGGGATCGTAGTAGAGCAGGCGCGCGCAGCTCTCGCACGGCAGAATCTCTCCCATCCGCACCTGGTTCCACACCTGCGGACGCAGCGCCATCTGGCAGCCCAGACACCGCTGCCCTTGCACCCGGGCCACGCCGGTTCCACGAGCCGCCGCAATGCGGTCATATCTCGCCAGCAGGTCTTCGTCCACATTCGCCCGCAGGCGTGTGCGCTCGTCTATAAGGGACGCTAGCTTGGCTTGCTGTTCCGTCGATGTCGCCCGCGCCGCTTCCTTCTCAAGCTCGACCACCCGGGTCTGATCGGCGAGCTCCTGCTTTGCCTTCGCGCGCTGCGCTTCGAGATGCTCGGAACGCTCCATACTCTCCAGCTCGCGGTCTTCGATACGGCGAATCTCCGCCTCGGCGAAGCCAATTTCGTGCTGCAGAGCCGCGTACTGCTCGTTGGTCTTTACGCTGCTCGTCTGCTCGCGAAACTTAAGTATCTTCTGCTGCTGGTCCTTGATGTCGCTCTCCAGCCGGCGGCGCTTGGTCTCTTCTTCCTTGATCGCCTTTTCGGCCTGCTCGAGCGCCAGCTTTTCAGCTGCGAGCTTTCTTTCCAGTTCGGCGAGGCGTTTGGGAAGTGCCTCGATCTCGCGGCGGAGGCGGGCGATGTCCTGCTCGGCCTCCTGAATAAACGTCAAGGTTTCCAGTTGCGGATGGATCATCTCAGATTCGGACCGGGAAAAATTGAAGTCTAACGCATTTTCGAATGGCTGTGTCCGGCCCGGAGGTGCCTGGCTTAGAAAACCCTCCCTAAACCGAAATAGAAGCGGTGATGCCCGCTGTCTCCTACCGATCCGCCGATAGTTACCGGCCCGAATATCGTGCTTACGACAAACGCACCGGCTACATCGCCCGGGACGCGCGTCCCATTCGTCAGCTTATCGAAGCTGCCGACATCGAACCTGCCTTGGAAGTACAGCTTGTTGCCGAGCAGCGGAGGAAGCTGCGCCAACTGCCGCAAATAGCCCAGCGTCAATATCGAGTACTGATTCGTGAGGATTTCGTTCGTCCCGTATGCCGGGAAATTGAGCGACCCGCCAAGCGAAAACGCAGGAACTCCGACATGATTGTAGCCATACGTTGTCCCGCCGCCGGCGGAGGCGTAGACGGTGTTGTGCTCGTTGAACTTGATGAAATCCGTAAAGCGGCCTTCGGTCAGCGGGAAATTTGAGGATCCTCCCGGATTGGCGTCAAAGTACTGCGTTCTGAAATTCAGAAGCTGCCCCGTGGTCGGAATCACTGGATCGTCCACGTTCAGCAGTTGGTATCTCAGGCGCGTGAAGCCCTGCCGTCCGTTCACCTGGGGCTCGAGGGTCGGATTACCCACCTGCAATTTGAACTTGTAGTACCCCGTCTGGTATCCGATCCGCAGCTCGCTCGTGCGGCCGAATTCATATCCGAAATCCAAGCCGCCCCCGGCCTGTTTCTGGCGGTAGGTAGCTGCCAAATCTCCGCCGCTTGTGTACGCGTTGAACAGGTCGCTCGTGGCCGAAATCCGTGGCGCGACAAAGAACCTGCCGCCCGGATGAACGGGCCGGAAGTACTCCGAGGTGACGCCGTATTGGGTCCCAACGATGACGTCGTTCCTCCACTCAGCGCCGTAACTGCCAATATCGAGAAACGTAATGCGCGCGCCCATGCTGAAGAGCACGTTGTTGTATTGTGACCCATCGATCACGATCAGCGGACGTACCGTCGGCGGCGCGTAGGGCTTCTCCAGGGTCGTGATCTCCAGCCCTTCCTGGTCGCCCTTTCGAACCATCTCGTAGGTCAGCGCGGAGTAGCGTCCGCCACCCTGGATGTCAAGGAGCTTGCTCTGCACATCGGCCGAGTTCACCGGCTTGCCGACCGCGCTCGCAAAAGCTTTCTCGATTCCTGCTGCGCTGCGCTTGTCCGTCCCCTCGACGGCAACGAACTGCGGGATCGGCGCAATCCTGCGCCGAGCATTGCGCCTGGCGAGATACTCCTCCCAGGTCGCCTCGTCCACAGAAAGCGTCGAGAGCATCGTGGCCTTACTCTGCGCCGCGTCGTAACCCGCCTTGATGATCTCTGCCGAGTCCTTGTAGTCCGTCCCCGTGAACTTTTGCAGGGGCACCGAAATCACCATGTCGGCCTGTTCGATGCCCCTCATCTCAGTGACCGCAACCACCGTCGAAATCGATTCCCCAAGAACCCCAAATGCCGAGAGCGGCTCCTTCACATTCAGAGGCTTGACCTCAAGATGCACCGCCAACGTGATGTCCGCACCCATGTCCTTGGCCACATCCACAGGCAGGTTATCGACCAGGCCGCCATCGGCATATAGATGGTCGCCATCTCTCACTGGCGAGAAGATCCCCGGCAATGACATCGTTGAGCGCATCGCCAGGGCCAGAGACCCGCTGCGAAAGACATGCTTCTTGTCGAAACCCAGGTCGGTACCAACGCAGGCAAAGGGGATGGGCAGGTCGTCGAAGGTCTCGATCTGCGAATAAGGCAGCGCCACGTTGTCGAGAATGAACGATACCTCCTGCCCGGAGTTGAAACCCTCGGGAAACCGCAGGCCCTTGCGCAATCCAAACTCCATCTGGTTCGGATATTGATACGCATCTTCCTTCCTGCGGTAGTTGAGCTTGTCGAATGGGGTGACGCCTCGCAGCACCTGGTCCCAGTCGATGCGGTCCACCACGTCAAAAATTTCTTTTGGAGACCGGCCTGTCGCGTACAAACCTCCCACCAGCCCGCCCATGCTCGTTCCGGCAACATAGCTGACCGGAATGCGATGCTCCTCGAGCCACTGAATCACTCCGATGTGCGCCAGTCCGAGTGCTGCTCCACCTTCCAGCACCAGGCCAACCTTGGGGCGGCTGGCTGCCGGCAAGTCTCCGCCCGCGCTGCTCCTCGGCGGATCGGCCATGCCACTTGTGGTGGCGATACTCTGAACTATAATCAAAACCCCGACGAACAAAGCCTTTCTGTTTCCGCGGTAAATGGACATTTCAGCCGCTCCCGGGACTTCAAGAGACAAATGCGAACTCGCGAACAGCATACTCAACATGGCCCCATACAGCACCTGTGAACTTAAATAGTCCTGAGTGCGTACAATCAGCAACGTGCCACTTCTCCCCATCCCCCTGCAAAAACCTTCGGCCCTGTTGATTCTTGTGGCGACGCTCTCCTTAGGAACCATCTGTGCCTGCAAGCGAAGAGCAGACGGCGATCCGGCTGAAGAACAGGCCCGCAGTTCGATCGCGCTCACCAGTGCAAGCTTCGCCAACGGCAGCCGCATCCCGCAGAAATACACCTGTGACGGCGCTGGCCTTTCTCCCGATATTCAACTGCCGACGGCGCCCTCCGGCACAAAAAGCTTTCTGCTCGTCATGGACGATCCCGACGCCTCGGGTTTCGTCCATTGGCTGCTCTATAACATTCCCGCTGATACCCACGATATTCCCGAAGGCCCATCGTCTCGCGGCGTGCTGCCAACAGGCTCTGCCGAAGGCGAGAACAGCCTGGGCCGCACCGGATACTTCGGCCCTTGCCCCCCGCCGCCCGGTACCCATCACTATGTCTTTCGCCTGTACGCGCTCGACACCACGGTGAACCTGCCCGCCGGTCAGAGAAAGAAAGATCTCGCTGCAGCAGCAAAGGGCCACATTCTGGCAGAAGGCACTCTGACGGGGCTTTACTCCCGCGGAGGCGGCTAAAACACCGTTCTCCGTCCCTGCCCCGCCCGGCTGCACGGTACAATGCTGTTTCGCCTCGGACCCCACGCGACTGGGCGAGAATTCCGCACGCCTGGAGCCTCCTTGCATCCTGCACGCCTTCTAGCTGTTCTGCTTCTGCTGCCTTCGCTGCCTCTCAGCCTCGCCCAATCGGCCACCGGCTCCCACCCCTGGACCATCAAAGAAATCTTCGGTGGCCAGAGCCTCACCGGAGATCCACCATTCGACATAAGCTGGTCGCCGGACGGCTCGCGTGCCACCTGGATCACCGACAGCGGCGACCTGATGCAGGTCTCTACCGACAGCGGCAAAGTCACCAGGCTGCTCGACCGCTCGAAAATCGGCCACCAGCTGAACGCTAATGTTACGGAGAAGGACCGCGACCATCGCGGACGATATGGCGAGCCCGATTACATCTGGTCGCCCGACTCCAAGCATCTGCTCTTCGACACCAACGGCGAGCTGTGGCTCTACAACCTCGACAACGGCGCCGGCATTCAGATTGGCAACACAGGCATGCAGAGCGGCGACGACCCCAAGTTCTCCCCCAACGGGGAATTCCTCTCCTTCCTACGCAATCACAACCTTTATGTACAGAAGGTAAGCGGAAATCACACCGCGCAGCCGCTCACAGACACCTCCGACCCGGCCATTCTCAATGGCGAAATCGACTGGGTATATCTTGAAGAACTCGATGTGCGCAGCAACTACTTCTGGTCGCCCGATTCGAAGCAGATCGCCTACCTGCAGATGAATGAATCGCGCGTGCCGCTGTATCCGCTTGTAGACTGGATACCCCTGCACGCCACCGTGGACCAGCAGCGCTATCCGCAACCGGGAGACGCCAATCCCGCAGTCCGTGTCGGTGTTGTCAGTCCCGGCGACGGCGGCACGCACTGGCTCAAAATTCCGCTCGACGCTGGAAACGACTATATTCCCCGATTCGGCTGGGTCAATCCGCGAATCGTCTGGGTGGAGGTCCTTACCCGCGACCAGAAGCATGAGAATCTCTACTTCGCGGACTCAAAGACCGGCGACGTTCGGCTCGTGCTTGCGCAAACCGAGCCGAAGTACTTCAACACCACCTACGACGTGAAGTTCGTTGGCGACCACGAGTTCCTAGTCCTGAGCTGGCGCGACGGATTCACCCACATCTACCGTTATAGCTTCGACCCGAAGAACCCGCTTGCCGTCGAAGCGCACTTCGAGAACCAGCTCGAGAGCGGCGACTACGAAGTTTCTTCCATCAAGGCTGTCGATGAAGCCGCTGGCGCCGTTTACTACCTCTCCAGCGAAGGAGATCCCCGCCAGGAGCAGGTGTGGACTGTGCGGCTCGACGGCTCCGCCCGGCGCCAGGTCACAAAGGCCACCGGCCTCCACGATCCCGACTTCCCGGAAAAAGGAGGCTCGTTTATCGATACCGCATCGAGCTCGACCTCCCCACCCGTGATCAGCTATTGCACCTCACAGGGGGATTGCACGCCCCTCTGGCAGTCGCATTCCGTCGAAGAACACACGCTCGTCCAGCCTGAGCTGCTTACCCTCAAAGCAGCCGACGGAACAACGACCCTCTACGGCACCTTGCAGTTGCCCCTAAACATGACTGCCCCAGCCAGCGTGCCCCTCATCGTGAATCCTTACGGAGGGCCCGGCGCCGATATGCAGAAAGACGTCTGGCACGGGCGCGGCCTCTACTTCGATCTGCTTCTGGCCGAACACGGATTTGCCGTGCTGCACGTCGACAACCGAGGCATGGGCGGACGCGGACGGGAGTTCGAACAGGCGGCCTACCATGACTTCGGACCGCCGCAGTTTGCCGATCAGATGGCCGCGATCGACCAGGTGCTGGCCAAATATCCCCAGATCGACGGTCACCGCATGGGTTGGTGGGGATGGAGCTGGGGCGGCACTTTCACCCTCTATGCCATCACCCATTCGGACCGCTTTCTCGCCGCGGCATCAGGCGCTCCCGTCACGGACTGGCACAACTACGACTCCATCTACACCGAGCGCTATATGGGATTACCGCTCGAGAACATGAAGATTTACAACGAACAATCAGTCCAGAACAGCGCGAAAAACCTGAAGGGACACATCCTGATCCTGCATGGCACCGGCGATGACAACGTACACATCGCCAACACCATCCAGTTCATTCAGAAGCTGCTCGACAGCAGCATTCCATACGACTACAACATTTACCCTCGCAAGACGCACTCCGTCGCTGGCCCCATCGCGCAGACTGCTCTGCACGAAAAGCTGGTCTGGCATTTTGAAACTTACCTGAAAAACAAGCCGGAATAGGTCCGGCCTATCAACCCGTCGGGTGGGTGCTGGCTCCCGAGTTAGAGGTTATGACCCGGGCTGCCGCCCTGGCCGAACCGGCCTCATGCGGCTGCTCTTCGGCGGATGCGTTCAACTCACCTGCGGGCACTTCTGCTGCCGGTTCCATCACTTCGTTCTGGGGCTCCGACGAGGTCGGGCCATGTTGCGGATTTTCAGCCACAGGATTCTCCTTTTACTTTCTGTCGTGTATGAGGCCCTGAAACTTTCGCATAATCTTCGCGATTCGAAAGATATGCGAGGGGAACGCGAGTATCCTAACGTGGGCTGCGGCAGGTTGCAATCACAAACCAGCCCTGATTGACGAAATTTGCATCCATTGGCGTTACTTAATCGAATGGGAGGAACGCGATGCACCCTGCAGAACGCCCGGATTCCGCCGATTTAGTGCGCGGCCGCACTCTGCTCGGCGACTTCGAGCTGACCATCCTCAGCGACGGAACTTACTACCTCGACGGCGGAGCCATGTTCGGGGTAGTCCCCAAGCCCTTATGGGAGAAGCGGGCTCCTGCCGATGCGCAGAACCGCATCCTTCTGGGACTGAATACCATCGTCGTCCGGACCGGCAGCCACAATGTCGTCATCGAAACCGGAATCGGTAACAAACTCAGCGACAAATTACGCGATATCTACGGTGCAAAGCAACAGCTTCCGCGCGCGTTTGAAGCAGCCGGCATACGGCCTGAAGAAATCGACATCGTCATCAACTCCCATCTGCACTTCGACCACTGCGGCTGGAACACCACGCGCACGCCGGACGGCCGCATCGTTCCCACTTTTCCTAACGCGCGCTATTTCGCCCATCGCGGCGAAGTCGAACACGGCCACCTGCAGCTTGAGCGCGATGCCATCAGCTACATCAGCGAGAATTACGACCCTCTTGTCGAAAGCGGCCAGATGACGCTGCTACACACACGCCCCGGGCAAGCCGAAGAAATCGTTCCCGGCATTTCCGTCGAGTGCTTTCCCGGCCACACCGCACAGTTGCTCGCCGTGCACATCGACTCAGGCGGCCAACGCGCCAGCTACGTCTCCGACCTGATCCCAACCAGCGCCCATCTCGATATCACCTGGGTATTGGGCTACGATCTTGACCCGGTCACCTGCATCGAGCAGCGCAAGCGCTTCTACTCCCGCGCCATTCCCGAAGAGTGGCTCGTGCTCTTCACCCACGACCACCACACTCCAATGGGCCATGTCACGCTGAACGAAAAGGGCAAGCCAGTGCTGAAGGCTGGTTAATAGCCCGTGGGCTTCTTCTTCGTCGGCTTTTTGGATTTCGTCGGCTTCTTCTTCGTTGGCTTCTTGGGTTTCTTCGGATGCTTCGGGTGATGCTTTTTTCCTCCGCCCTTACCAGACCCGCTTCCAGAACCGCCGCCTGACCCTCCCCCCGTGCCTCCTGATCCGCCACTCTTCTCCGCTGCGGCAACCGCCTGCGCCACTGCAGTCCCGTTGGGTGAGCCCAGCCCCGTGCAGGCATCCCACCCCGGTCCGGCGGAGAAGGCACCGTTATCTCCCTGCGTGATGTCGTTAAACGCGCTCGGGGCGCCGTAGAGAACAGGATTGATCAGCCCCGCTGTCTTGCCGGTCTGTTGATTGATCAGCGCGATCAGCCCCGCCCACAGCGGCGCAACAGCACTCGTCCCGCCGACGACTTCCTTCGATCCATCCACCAGGACCTGGTAGCCAGAGGCCGGAGAGGCGTCACCGGAGACATCCGGTACTCCGCGGCCGCCGCTACCGCCGGAAGGCGCTGGAACTCCGATACCCTGCTGCCAGGCAGGGAGCGGAAACACGTTGCTCACGCCGCCCCCGGTTGCTCCCCCCTGGTCGCCGTCGTTCCACACTACTTCGCTCGTGATCTTGTTCCCGCTCACAGTGATCCTGGTTCCGCCGCAGCAGAGCACATGAGGACTGGATCCCGGAAAGTCGACGTTGTTTCCGCCGGTCGTCACCCCATCACTTGATCCGTTATCGCCGGCGGCAACCGTGATGCTGATTCCCATCGCGGCCGCCGACTTGCAGGCATTATCAAGCGCCGTCATCTGCGAACTCGTCCACCCCGATTCCGGCCCGCCCCAGCTGATGGAAATCGTGGTTGGGGAATTGTTCGTGTCGTGCGAGGCCGTCGTAATGGCGTCGAGAAATCCCTGTGCCGTGTTCGGCGCAAAATAAACGGCAATCTTCGCGCCCGGAGCCACTGCCCCCGCAACCTCGATATCGAGCGCGACCTCGCCATCTGGGCTGTCCGGCGTCGAAGGCGAATTCGCCGCCCCATCCACCGAAACCGACACCACGGTCGGAGTCTGAAGGCTCAGTCCCTGAAAATATGTCTGCAGATCGCTCGCGTTATAGCCGCCCCCAAGCTCGATGATCCCGATCGTCTGCCCGCTCCCGTCCACACCCGTGGGAAAGTTATAAAGCTGCGCAATCTGAACCGGGGTAAAGCTGGGATCGGCTGCCGGCTTTTTCTTGTCCCTTGTCCGGTAATGCGGCTTCGCAATCGGCCGGCAATCGAGGCCCATCACCGTCTCTATTACCCCGGCATGCGTTTGCGGAATCGAGATCGCGCCTTTGAAGGAGTGAAATTTGCGCCCGTTCAGCTCGTAATCGTGCAGCTCGACTCCAAAGGCCGCCTCCATGGCCTTCGCCGTTCCTCGCATCATCATGGTCCGCCGGGGAAGACTCGAAGCGTTTTCATCGACAGAGAGCCCGTGATTGTGCGCAAAGTCGCGTAGCGCGTCGAAGTCCGCCGCGTCGCCCGCATACTTCTCGTTGAATTCCTGGCGCGAGATGTGCCTTCCGCCGAGGGCCTGCAGGTCGAGGTGATTCTTACGCCTGACGATCACCGAGATCATCACCACCTGAGTTGGCGATGTTCGCCCGAGTTCAGTGGCATCAGGGGGAGCGCCCCGCTCAGTCCCAGGGAGCGGAACGTGCTTAACGGACGGACTCGACATCGCATTCACCTCTCAGATGAAAATTGCCTTGGTCATTCTATGCCGGATACCGCGAACAGGCGACGTTACCGGTTCACTCGTTGATCCAGGAAAGAGTTCTTCAGTGGAATATTTCCGTGCTTCTTCGGCGGATTCTTGTCCCGCTTGCCGTCCAGCATCTCCAGTGCTGTGATCAGACGCCGCCGCGTCTGGTGCGGAAGGATCACCGCATCCACATATCCCCGCTCCGCGGCCACAAAGGGATTCGCAAACTGCTCCCGGAATTCGTGCACCTTCTCCGACCGTGCGGCGGCCAGCAATTCGGCGCGCCGCCCTTCGCTGAGAGGGCTCTCGCTCGCCTCCGCCTCGCGGACCGCCTGCTCAAGATCCCGCCCGTAGACGATGTTCACCGCACCCTCCGGACCCATCACCGCGATCTCCGCCGTCGGCCAGGCCAGGTTCAGATCGGTGCGGATGTGCTTTGAGCTCATGACGCAATACGCTCCGCCATACGCCTTGCGCGTGATCACCGTCAGCTTTGGGACCGTCGCTTCGGCAAACGCATAGAGCAGCTTCGCCCCATGCCGGATAATCCCGCCATACTCCTGCTGCACTCCCGGCAGAAACCCCGGGACATCTTCCAGCGTGATCAGCGGAATGTTGAACGCATCGCAGAAGCGCACGAACCGCGCCGCCTTCACGCTGGCATTGATGTCCAGCACTCCCGCCAGGTGCGCCGGCTGATTGGCCACAATCCCCACCGGACGCCCGTTCATCCGCGCGAAGCCGATCACGATGTTCCGAGCGAAGTGCTCGTGCACCTCGAAGAAGTAGCCGTCATCGACCAGCCGCTCGATGACTAACTTGATGTCGTAGGGCTGGTTGGACTCCGCCGGCACAATCGTATCCAGTTCCCGGTCAGCGCGGTCAACCGGATCGGTGCAAGGCCGCCGCGGAGGATCGTCGAGATTGTTCGACGGCACGAAGCCGAGCAGTTCGCGGATCATGGCGATGCACTCGCGGTCGTCGTGCGCCATGAAGTGCGCTACACCGGAGACTTCGTTGTGCGTCGTGGCCCCCCCCAGTTCCTCCTTCGTGACCTCCTCGTGCGTCACCGTCTTGATCACGTCCGGCCCGGTGACGAACATGTAGGAGGTCTTGTCCACCATCAGCGTGAAATCCGTGATCGCCGGCGAGTACACCGCTCCTCCGGCGCACGGCCCCAGAATCGCCGAGATCTGCGGAATCACGCCGCTGCAAAGCGTGTTGCGCAGAAAAATATCGGCGTAGCCTGCCAGCGAAACCACCCCCTCCTGAATCCGCGCCCCGCCCGAGTCATTCAGCCCCACCATTGGAGCACCCACGCGCATCGCCATGTCCATCAGCTTGACGATCTTCGCCGCGTTCGACTCCGACAGAGACCCTCCAAAGACGGTAAAGTCCTGCGCGAAGACGAAAACCGTCCGCCCCTCGACTTTCCCGAATCCCGTAACAAAGCCATCGCCCGGAATACGCTTCTCCGCCATGCCAAAATCTGTACAGCGGTGGGTTACAAATTTGTCGGTTTCTTCGAAGGTGCCCTCGTCGAGCAGCAGGTCGATGCGCTCGCGCGCCGAGAGCTTGCCCTGCTCGTGCTGGCGTTTGCGCCGCTCCAGGCCGCCGCCTTCTTCGGCCAGTCGGTCCCGCCGCGCCAGCTCATCCAGTCCGCGATTTTCCATCCTGTCGGATTATATGGGAGCAGAAAGAGCCGCCACTCGGCTTGCGGTAACTCTCGGGAGCACGAATGTGGATCTCAAGTTGGAAAAGGAAAGTTTCCAGGATTTAGGAGGGCTGCCGGGAAGAACGAAAAGTTCTTTCATCCTGCTGAAGATTTCAAAAACTTCATCCGCGCTCAGTGAATTCTCACGGTTGCGCTAAATACACTTCCTTCTCAGTACACTTCCCTGTGAAAGAGGTCGTCCTTTTCTTCACGCGGGGAGCATACGCAGCTTACTGCACATCCGATGAGCACCCCGACACCAATCGTCACCAGCAGGGCGGGCAGGTAGTCGCTCAACTGGGACAAGTGGTATAGCACGTCGTGCATCTTCGTGAACCACATAGACCCACTCCAGATCCTTAGAATGCGAAACCCTGTCAGGGGTTTTCCGCATTGGGGTTCCCCAGATGGGTACATCATCTCACTTTCATGACTGTGTTGAAAGAGAGTTTTGGTGACACGAAAGTGTACGTCCCAAATTGGCACTAAACCTGCAGCGATTCCTTTAATCTGAATCCGGGACCCTGACTCCAGACGCACCTGTTCTTGCGAATCCACGAAGAGACGTTGCTTCGCCTGCAGCTGCGCATCTCAGCCTGCTGAGGAGTCCCACCTTCATGCCTGAACCGAAACTATTCCGCCTCGCCATCGGTGCCGCCTTGCTCATAATTGCCGGATGCAGATCCAACAACGTCGACCAGGGTGCATTCAAGTCTGCCATCAACGACTACTACCGGGGACGACAGGTATGCCTCTGGTCCGCACCGATCAAATTGCCGGCTCAGGCCGATACCTCCAACGATCAGCAAACAAAGGGTTTCGACGCCCTCACCGACGCCGGCATGCTGACCCGCACCTCAGAGGAAAAGAAGCGCTTCCTCATCGGCTCCAAGCAGGTCAATGACTACGACCTCTCCGAAAAAGGCCGCTCCGCATGGACTCCTGACTCCTCCGAGCCCGGTTATGGCAACTTTTGCTTCGGCCATCGCGAAGTCACAACGGTTGACGGATTTACCCCGCCAGAGACCAATGCCACCCAGTACACGGTCAATTATCACTCCACGGTTTCCGGCGTCCCCGATTGGGCCAGTTCCGCCGAGATGAAGACCGCCTTCCCGAGCCTGGCTGCCGCCACCTCCGGCCAGCAGACAGGGACCGCGACACTGGTCAAGAGCAACAATGGATGGGAGGTTACCGCCGCTCAACCTGCGAATCCCGCCGCACCACCCTCATCCGAATGAACCCCTCCGACGCTGTCGCATGGAATTTGTCAAACGTGAGTAGCCAAAATTAGGCGATTATTCGACGGCAGTTTAACGACTCCACTCGCTTGGGCGGTCTACGCTTGGTTTTCAAAGGAGACACCCACATGAAGCGATTCGGAATCATCTCTCTCTTGGTTCTGGCAGGTTTCTGCACGGCTGGCATTGCGCAGGCCCAGACCCGTGAAGTTCGCGCAAAAGTTCCGTTCGATTTCGTCGTCGCAGGCAAAACGCTTCCCGCAGGAGACTACCGGTTATACGCGCAACCCGCCGGCACCATCCTCATTCGCAACACCGATCAGGGTGACGCCATCTATTCCATGACGCGCCCAGGCGAAATCGTTCCCGGCCAGTCAAGCGTCCTGGTCTTCTACAAGTACGGAGACAGCTATTTCCTGCGCGAGATTCACTGCACGAACATCTCAGTGAACGCCAACTTCCCGGAGTCAAAGCAGGAGAAGCAGATTCATGATCATGTGGCCTGGCTCGGACCGGACACGGTTCTGCTGGCCCTGAATGGTAACTGAGGGGGGCTAACCGGCCCGCCTTAGGGCTCCGCCGGAAAGTTTCCTGCTGTAGTTACGAGTCTCGAAACCCGGGCCAGAGCAGGCGTAACCGTCGCTGCGCAATGGTGATGGTCGCCCGCTCGGTCCCGATCACCTCCCCATCGGCCTCCACCAGCAGCGGCGAGCGATAGGCAAAGTCCGGGGTAGGGCGGCAGACGACCACACCGGCATCGTCAAAGCGTGCGTACGGAAGCCTCGAATCTCCCCCCGCCGAATGATTCAGGTTCCTGCCCGTGACAATTGCATGCCAGGTCGCGTGCGCCAGTCCGAGGCGTGTCGTTTCGCGCACGCTCGCCAGCCGCAGCTCCGGCTTGACCAGATCCCCGCCGGGCCGCCATAGATTGATCGCCGGCACCCGCACCGCGATTGCCTCATTCGCACGCCAGCGCCGCACCTCGCCCGCAGTCGTCGTCACCTCAAGATCAAATGGCTCGACCGGATGCTGCACCAGCAGCTGAATGCCTCCCGTGTAATACGCCAGGGCTCCGCCCACCCGCTTGCCCGTGCCTGTAGGAGCAAGGTTCATCAGCGCGGCGTGGACACCCATGCCCGCCGCGATGGTGAAATACCAGTTCTTGTCCTTCAAATGGCCCGGCGTCTTGCAGACCACCTTGCCCAAAGGAATCGAAACGGCCGGGGCATCCTTTTGCGCCAGCAGCGCCGCCATCGGGTCACGAGGCAACCGCAGATTCTGCGCGAGCACATTGCCCGTGCCAAAAGGAATCACGCCGAGCGCGGCCTCAGACCCGGCCACACCCTGAATCACCTGGAAAATGGTTCCATCGCCGCCGCAGACAAAAATCGTGTCGAAGCCGTCCGCAACGGCTTGTTGTGCCTGCTCGCCCGCCGAGCGCGCCGACAACGTGTCCTGCGTCTCGACCTCGCAGCCCTGGGCTCTGAGAAACCCCGCCGCGCGCGCAACCGCCGCCCGCCGTCCGCGACGATCCATCAGCAGCGGATTGATGAAGAACAAAACACGGCGCATGTCCAAACTTAGAGGTTATGCGCCGCAATCATGATTGCTCGATAAATTTAGAGAAAAGAAGCCTCCCGGGAGAACCCCGGAAGTGAATATGGTCGAACCAGAAGCTGCACCGGTGCCCCACTGCCTGCCCTGAGCGTAGCCGTAGGGTCCGGATTTTCCGACGTGGGAAATCTCTACAACTCCGCGGCTTTCTCCCACCCCGACAGCACAATCTCACTGAGCGGCTTGCGTTCACGTTTCGCCAACTCGCGGTCGATCAGGCCCTCGGGCAGGTTGTCCACATCGCCCAGGTATCCCAGCGCCGTCACCGCACCGATGTGAAAGGTATCGGGAATCCCAAACGCCGCGCGTGCCTTGTCCTGGTCGAAACCTGCCATCGAATGGGTGTGCAGCCCAAGCGCGGTCGCCTGCAGCGAAAGATATGCCGTCGCCGCACCCGTATCGTGGACCGCGTATTTGTTCGGTGCGCCGTTGTGTGCGAACGTCTTGCTGGCAGCCGACAGGATCAGCACCGGCGCACTGGACGCCCACGACTGATTGAACTCCACCAGGCTGTCGAAAATCTTCTGATAGGTTGCATCGCCCTTGTGTCCGACCAGAAACCGCCACGGCTGCTCGTTATAAGACGACGCCGCCCAGCGCGCCGCCTCGAAGATCATGCGCAGATCGTGTTTTGAGACCGGCTTGTTCGCAAATGCTCTCGGGCTCCAGCGTTCCAGAATCACTTCGATCACGCCCGGCACTGCCGGCGCATGCTTCAACTTCTCAATGTCTTCGATTGTGTGAGGCAAAACTTCGCTCCTCGGGAAAATTCCCTCGTGATCAATGGATTGCGCTGCCTCATTCTGCGCTTCAAAAGTATGGGAGACGTTTTACCGCTCGAATGTCAGACGGTCCCCCCTGGGCAGCGCCTGCTCGAATCGGGATAGCGCAGACCGCAATGGCCCGGCCATCGCAGGATCGATAGCATAGAAGCTGACCACGTCGCCGCCCAGAATCTCCGAATGCGGGGTCCGCAGCTCAGCGACCCGCACCCATTCAGGGGGAAGCGGGGGCCCCTTCCAATACAAGGGACTCGGCCCCGTGAACCAGCCGTCATAAACGACCGCGACCTGCACGCGATTGACAGCTGCTTCTGACCTGACCAGATCCGTCGTATAGCCGCCCGTTTTTTTCGCGAAGAAGATCCGGCTGTCCGCCAGCCCTGCCAAGTCTGTGCAATGGATATCGGTAAAGAAGCTGATCGCTCCGATATCGTTCGCAGCCACACTGCTGCTCGGAAAAAACGCCCTCAGGAACCGTGCGCTCTGCCATTGCTGGAGATAAATCGCTCGACTGTACTCCGGAAGTGCCACCGCCGCCTTGACCGACCGCACTGCCAGAAGCCCCACCGCAAGCGCCAGCGTGATCACAAACGGATATCGCATGCTGGCCGCAGAATCGCGCCAGCAAGCCGCTGCAACCGCGAGAACCAGGCAGGCCAGCACGATCAGATACGCCTCATATCGGAAGGCAGATCCGCCCCGGGCAAAGATGATATGGCCCATTCCGGCAACGGCGACAACCACCGCCAGTTGCGCCACTCGGGGCCGGCCCTTTCGCAGCGCGATGGCTGAAATCATCAGCCCCATCGCAAGAGCGGTGAGTTGCGGAGCCACCCAGAATTTGACCAGCACAACCACCGGAGCCAGCCAGCCCTGCATGCTGGTTCCCTTCAGCGCGACCGAGTTGGGCAGGAAATATGAGCCGTGTGCCACAGCAAAAGCCCCATACGCTGCCACCGGAAATGCCGCGCCAGCGACGATCCAGAACATCGGACGCCACCGCCGCTCTATGGCAAACACTGCGGCCGCAGCGCCGGCCAGAAACAGGCCCTCGTATCGGGCCGCCACCGTCAGCGCAGTAATCACAAAGAGCCGCCGGGGACGATCATCGGCTCTGTCGAATCCGCTCACGAAAGCGAGCGCCAGAGCAAGATGCAGCGTGTGCTCCATACCAAGCACTCCGACGATGAACAGCGGCCCTGCCATCACGACGATTGCCAGTGAGACCGTCCGGGCGGGCCCGCTCAGGTGCTCTCGAAGGAAGCGATCTGCCTGATAAATCGTGAATGCTCCCGCCATCCAGGAAACAACCAGCGAAGTGACTTGGTGGACCCCGGTCAGGCGATACAAAGACGCCAGAATCAAGGTAAACAGCGGGCTCGAACTGGCCGAGCTGAACGCAAACTGCGTGACTCCCCAGACCCCGTGAAGCGCCAGCGACCTGGCGATGGCCATCGCGATATAAGAATCGTCCAGGGCATAGACAAAGTGGCGATCAGCGGCTTGATACGAGGCGAAAAGAAGCACAGCTGTGATGCCGCAATAAAGCGCTAAGGCGATTGCCAAAGGTAAGCCGCGTCCCCGATTCGCAATCGCAGGCGCAGAAGTTTCAACCGGAAGGGGAGCGGTTACCGTAGCCATGTGCGCTCGGTCAGTGTATGGCCCCAACGGTAACCGGACGATAGCACTTTGGGGGGGTACCCTGTTTTGGGCTTACCCGAACTGAGCCAGAGTGCTGATTGTAGAGTGAACTATGATTGCCCTATGCACAACGAATTCACGGCGGTGATTGAGAAAGACGGCGAATGGTACATTGGGTGGTCGCTCGAAATTCCGGGAGCTAACGGTCAGGGCCGCACCGTTGAGGAGTGCCGCGCAAGCCTGGTTGCGGCGATCGAGCTGATTCTTGAAGACCGCCGCGAAGATGGCCTGCGGGGTGTCTCTGCCGACGCCATCCGCGAGGTTGTCACCCTCCATTGAAACGGGAGTCTCTGCTTCGCCATCTACGGCGACACGGCTGCTATCTCAAGCGAGAAGGCAGCGCCCATTCGCTCTTGACCAACCCGCAGACCGGCCAGATCGAAGCAGTTCCGCGCCACGCAGAGATCGCCGACCTGCTCGCGCGCAAAATCTGCCGTGGCTTGTCTGTTCCGGAGATTGGCCGCGAATAGAAATTTCCGCCGCCCTTGCTAAACTGAAGGCTGATGAGTACCGCAACCACCGGCGTTTCCGCCGACATTCTGGCCAGATACGAACCCGTCATCGGACTCGAGGTTCACGTCCAGCTTCTCACCGCGACCAAGGCCTTCTGCGGATGCCCGAACCGCTTCGGCGCAGCCCCCAACACCAACGTCTGCCCGGTCTGCCTCGGCCTCCCCGGAGCCCTGCCCGTCCTCAACGAACGCGCGGTCGAGTTTGCCACTCTCGCCGCTCTGGCCCTCAACTGCCGCGTCAACGAGCGCTCCATCTTCGCCCGCAAGAACTACTTCTATCCCGACCTGCCCAAGGGCTATCAGATCTCCCAGTTCGACAAGCCCCTCGCCGAGCATGGGTGGATTGAGGTCCCCTCGGACGACGGAACCAAACGCATCGGCATCACCCGCCTGCACATGGAAGAGGACGCCGGCAAGAGCCTCCACGACGGCTTCCCCGACTCGGCCACCCGCACCTACGTCGACCTGAATCGCTGCGGAACACCCCTGATCGAAATCGTCTCCGAGCCGGACATCCGCACGCCCGACGAGGCCTACGAATACCTCACCCGCCTCAAGGAGATCCTACTCTACACCGCCGTCTCGGACTGCAACATGGAAGAAGGGTCATTACGCTGCGACGCGAATGTCTCCGTCCGCCCCCGCGGACAGGAGAAATTCGGCACAAAGGCCGAAGTTAAAAACGTCAACTCTTTCCGCTTTATCCGCGCAGCACTCGAATATGAAATCGAGCGCCAGGTCGAGGTCCTCGAGAGCGGAGGCCGCGTCGTCCAGGAGACTCGCCTCTGGAATGCCAACGAGGGCCGCACCTACTCCATGCGCTCGAAGGAGCAGGCCCACGACTACCGCTACTTCCCTGAGCCCGACCTTCCGCCGCTCATCGTGAACCAGGCTTTCCGAGACATGGTCGCCGCACAGCTTCCTGAACTCCCCGAAGCCCGCCGCGCGCGCCTGATCTCCGAATACGGCATCACCGATCAGGACGCCGCCACCCTCACCGCAACCCGCGCCTTCGCCGATCAGTTCGAGTCCGCCGCCCGCGCCGCCAGGAACCCGCGCCGTGTCGCCAACCTCGTTCAGAGCGAGCTCACCAGCCGGTTAAAGTTGCGAAGCTTGGATGTAGCCCAGTCACCTATCTCCATGTCCGGCATCGCTCTCGCCGCCGATCTCGCCGAAGAGGGCAAGCTCTCAAGCAAGCAGCTCAAGCAGCTCTTCGACACGGCGTTTGAGACAGGCGAAGACTTCCCCGCCGTCTACGAGCGCGAGAAGCCGCAGCAGATCAGCGACGCCTCCGCCATCGAAGCCATGATCGACCAGGTCATTGCTGCCAACCCGAAGCAGGTCGAGCAATACCGCGGAGGCAAAAAAACCGTCTCCGCCTTCTTCGTCGGCCAGGTCATGAAGCTCTCAAAGGGACAAGCCAACCCGGCCCTGCTCAACGAACTCGTCGTCCGTAAACTCGACGGTTAGAGTTCAGTCCAGGCTGATCGAGCACAAACCCTGAAATTCCACCAGTGACAGAGCAAGACCCGTAATCAGTATGCGGCGGCCTTCTGGCGCCGCTGCTCGCTTGCCTTCTTGATTTCGCTCATGTCGCCAATTGGCCGAATCTCCCACAACGTCCCATATTTCACGGCCGGATGCTGCGACATGAGCTGAACGGCATGATTCATGTCCCGCGCCTCAAGCACGCCAAGGCCGCCGAGTTGCTCCTTGGTTTCCGCATAGGGACCGTCGGTGGTTGCCACCTTGCCGTTCTTCCAGGACAGGGTCAGCGCGGTTTCCGAACCCTGAAGCGCTATGCCATCGCCCCAGGAATGTCCGCTGGCGCGAAGGTGCTCGTCATATTCAAAGCATGCGTCGAACATGGCGTTTCGCTCGCTCTCAGGCAGGCTATCGAATTTGGCTTTGTCGTAATACCCCAGACAGATGTATTTCATCGTTCTTCTCCTCCTGATCGGTCACTGTTTCAAGTAGCGGAGCGCGACAGATCCTGATTTGAAAATCTTTGTTTCAACAAGTTTTAATTGCAACTTCTCGGGCTGGGTGACACCTTCAAACAACCGTCTGCCCTCTCCCGCAACGATTGGCACAACGACAAAACGATATTCATCAACCAGGCCAAGATCGACAAGTTGGGAAGGAATATCTACGCCGCCGACCAGAATGTCTTTGCCTTCTTCCTGCTTCAATTTAAGTATTGCGTCGCGAAGGTTCGACCGGACAATTCTTGTTTTTCCTTCAGCGCTCTCTAACGATCGTGAGAAGACAACTCTGTCGAGGGAGTCAAAGGCGTCAGCAAATTCCTTGTCTGATTTCGTCGCGGACGGGTCTTTCGCGACGTCAGGCCAATAGGGAACCATCAATTGGTAGGTTTTGCGCCCAAAGACCTGCAGGTCAACCTCCCGCAGGAGCTGAATAAAGTAATCAAATGTCTCTTCATCAGCACGCTGCTTGGTGTGATCGACGCACCCATCCAGGGTAACGTTTATGGCGTAAATTAGCTTTCTCATTGGATTGTGCTGACCTCCTCTTTATGTACCAGCGCTTATGAGAGTTTGAGGCCCTTGAGGCGCTGCATCCCGGCTGTTTACTTGCTAACCGCCGGTTCCGGTTCAGGGGCCGGGAAGAACAGAAGCTCGCGCACCTCGCCCACCGCATCGCAGGTGATGGATCCCTTCTTAGCCCATGCGAGTGCCTCGTCCATATTCGCGGCTTCCAGTATCCAGAAACCACCCATGTGTTCCTTGGTTTCGGTGTACGGCCCATCGGTGACGAGCACCTTGCCGTCGGACTGCTTCCGCACCGTCTTGGCCTGGGCGGGCGGAGCAATCCCGCAGGCGAACTTCCTCACCCCGGCAGCAATCATTTCGCGGTTCAGCGCGTGGATCTCTTCCATCATCCCTTCGGTTACGGTGGACGGGTCGAAGTCGTCGGGCAGGTAGTTGCAGACGAGATATTGTGGCATGATTTTTTTCTCCTTGATTTATGTGATTTGTTCCCGATGACTCGTCTCCTGTTCACTCTTTTTCTGTGATTCAGGAACCGTGCTTCATCGTTCTCTGTCCTATAGTCGCTGGAGAGAGAGAAAATCGACAGGGAAGGCTAATTATTTTTTGTCTTCTTCTCACGAAAAACGGCACTCCGGAAAGCTTGAGGATAGTGCCTTGGGGTGGCGCAGTGGTTTACCGCAGGGTTCAATCGAGGATAGTGCCTTGGGGTGGCGCAGCGGTTTACCGCTGCGGTTTAAGCGGCTGATCTACATCTACTGTTATGAACAGCAGGTCCTTTACTCAAGTTGATATCAATGTTGAATCCTTGTCTGTTCGATTCCACACTGTATTGCTGCTTTAAGTACTTCGATGTTTATGTCTGTCAGCGTTTTGAATTTGATGCAATACCCCGTGACGCTTGCCTTGCCGAGTTCCTTCCCAAATGCCTGGGTTAGATACTTCTTGTCCTTTATTCCCATAATGTAGACGGAAATGCCTGCTGTATTCGCACACATGCCGATTTGATAGAACTCTTTGCTTGTTCCATCGGCATATTCAATAATTCGGCATCCATACCCAATGTTTGGGTTGGAAACGATTTTTCCGCTCTCGTCTCTTCCGTCTAAGAACCACAATTTAGATGTGGGCATCAACGCCAGAATCATGTGATGCAACTGTTGCAGTTCGCTACGTTTTGGTTCCGGTTGAGTGGCAATGTACGACTTAATTTGTTCCTCCATGTTCATGGAGATCTCCTTGGCTTAGCAGCGCTCTGATAATCCAGCTGACGACTTCAGTCATCCTGTAGTCGTTGGAGAGACGGAAAATCGACAGGCCAGACGATTTATTTTTTGTTTCGATTCCACTCCAACCTTATAAATGCTTGAGGGTCTGATTGTGACGGTTGAATAGCGGAGGTAGTCACCATGGATGAGCAGTTCTTTCCGCGCATGCTGAGAAGTGCGCGCTGCGGAACCCTTCTTCTTTCGCTTGCATCGGTTTTGCTGTTTGCACAGCCTTGCAGGGCTCAGGTCTCGGCGAGCCATCCTCTCAACGGCACTCAGGACGCGACCCCTGAACCTGCGATCCCGGCAATCCTGAAAGCTTTTGAGACCTTCGAAGTCGTAGCGATGCCAGCGGCCCATGGACAAAAAGATATCGACGACTTCATTCTGTCCCTCATTCGTGACCCACGCTTTCCGGTATTGGTGAACGACATTGTCGTTGAATGTGGGAATGTGCGGTACCAGCCGATTCTTGATCGGTACATCGCCGGCGAGAACGTTCCATTCACCGAGGTCCAGCATGTCTGGCGAGACACAACGGTCCAACAAATGTGCGGAGCATCCGGCTTTTACGAGCAGCTGTATCCGCTCGTCCGCTCGCTCAATCAACGCCTACCTGCCTCAAGCCGCCTGAGAGTCGTTGCTGCAGATCCCCCGATTGACTGGAGCAAGATTCAAACATATGAGGACCTCACACCGTTTTTCGACCGAGATGGAAGCATCGCTTCTGTGATGGAAAAAGAGGTGCTTTCCAAGCGCCGCAAAGCGCTGATCCTTTTCGGAATCTTTCATCTGCTGCACGGAGGCGGCCCGGGGCAAGGGGATGCCGTCACGAGGTATGAGCGCCACTATCCCGGCAGAACCTTCGTGATCAGTGAGTTTGGATGCTACGGCACCGGCAACGAACCGCTTGGAGATGTGAACGCTCCGGGTGGGGTTTGGCCTTCGCTCTTGAGAACAAAGAACAGCAGACTAGGTTCGTTAGGCCTTGACTCATTCCTTCCATCGCCGATTACAACAGACCAGGACTGCAACGTCAGCGAGGCATTCGGGGCCAACCCTTCTGAGACGGTCGCGGATCAGATAGATGCTTTTCTCTATTTAGGCCCTCAAAAATCAGCGCTGGCCGAACCCCTTCCTGCGGATATCGCTCTCGATCGGGCCTACAGATCCGAATGGCTGCGCCGGATGAGACTTGTTGGCTTGCCTGGCCCTTCGACACTGGAAGAGATCGACGCTCAGATCGTCGCGAGTGCGGCAGACCCCATGTCTCCTCCTGCTCCCAGACAATCGATTCCACAAGAGATGAGGTTGAAGATCAGGCAAGACTGTCTGAGCAGAAAGCATCCTGCTGCAAACACAGCACCTTAACGAGGATGAATGACTCATCCTCGAGAGCAGTCTCCTAAAGCGCTCAATGACATGAGCAGATTCGTATCGAGAAACGGCATTCATTCAATGATCCGTTCAGGCGACAGAATCGCCCAAGCACTCTCCACCGCGCCGCAAACGACGCCGAGTTCCCGCTGGCAGCGTGGCCTTCAGCTGCAGCCGCTGGTTCCGCCACAGTTGAAGCATTTATAACAACTCCCGTTCGGCGCCATGAGCGCGCCACAAGATGAGCACAGCGGCGCGTCTCCCGTCTCAGTGGCGCCGAGCAGCTTCCCGAAGACCGCGGAGGAAGCCAGGTTCGGCTCCATAGCAGTAACTGCAGCGACGTTGCTCGTCGACGCGGTCTTGGCAAATAGCGTGAGCTGTTTACCCGATAAGAAACGCAGTTCGAGCCAGCGGAAGAGGTAATCCATGATGCTCTTCGCGTAACCCAGCTCTTCACTGCCCGTCCAGCCCGATGGCTCAAAGCGGGTGTGAGAGAGTTTGTCGCAGAGCACTCGGAGCGGAACACCATGCTGGAGGGCGACTGAGACGACCGTGCCGAAGCATTCCATCAGTCCTGCGATGGTCGATCCTGCTTTGGCCATACGGATGAAGATCTCGCCTGGCTGGCCATGCGGGTACAGCCCGACCGTGAGATAGCCCTCATATCCACCTACCGAGAAGTGGTGGGTGATGGCGGGACGCTCATCCTGCAGCCGGTGCCGGTTCGCCGCTGGCGGACCGGAGAGGTCTCCCTGAGGTATGACTGCGTTGGCGGTAGCGGTGTGCGGATTCAAGGGGAGCCTCCCTTCGCTGTGATATGCCCATTTGCCCAGTGCAATCTGCGGCATTGGAAAGAGCCAGGTTAGCCAAATACATAGGCCAGAGCCGCGGCTTTGCTTACCTTCATGTAGTCGTTCTTGCCACTGTGCAGATAAAACTCACCGGTGTAGGCATCGATGTTCAAATACCGGCGTGTGTCGCGGTGCTTGTATTGCTCGATCGTCCCAACGCGCCCCATGTACATAAACGCTGCACATTCCTGGTGCGAAAATAGCCGCTCC
>JAFAMZ010000329.1 GCA_019232935.1 Silvibacterium sp. | reverse complement strand
GTTGGAATGGAACGACAATGGGATTCCTGAGTCATGGAAGAAGCATTATCTGGATCGAATGACCGATCTGATCGATAAGTATCAGCCAGACCTTCTCTATACCGACGGGCACTTGCCTTTTGAAGAGTATGGGCTGCGGATGGTTTCTCATCTCTACAACGTCAGCGCCCAATTGCATGGCGGCAAGACGGAGGCAATCTACACCAGCAAAGAGAGCACCGACTGCGGCATCGGCACGTGCCTGCTGGATCACGAGCGCGGTGTGGCCGAGGGTATCGCGGCGAATCCTTGGCAGACCGATACGTGCATCGGGCAGTGGCACTACAAAAAAGGTCAGAAATACAAGACGGCGAAGAAGGTTGTCGATCTGCTGGTCGATATCGTGAGCAAGAACGGCAACCTGCTGCTGAATTTTCCCCTGCCGAATTCGGGCGAGCTCGATCCTCAGGAGTTGTACGTGCTCGAGGGCGTCACAACCTGGATGCAGGCGAATAGCGAGGGCATTTACGAAACGCGGCCGTGGAAGATATATGGCGAAGGCCCGTCGACGACGCAAAAGGTCGAGACCGGGAATTTCAACGAGGACAAGAAGCCCGACCTGACCGGGCAGGATATTCGCTTCACGGCGAAGGGCAATACCGTGTTCGCGTTCGTAATGGGCAAGCCCGACGTTGCCGAGGTGAATGCGCTGGGGCTGTGGAGCGCGCATAACCCCGGGAAGATTCAGCGTGTGCAGATCCTGGGACATCAGGGCGACCTGCAATGGATTCAGGACAACTCCAGTTTGCGCGTCAAGGCCCCGCCGGAGATTCCTTCCAACATCGGTTTCACGCTGAAGGTGGATCTGGCGTGAGGCGCAACCTGTGGGAGTATGCCAATGCCTGAAATGACCCGCCGCAACCTGCTGACTTCTGGCCTCGCTGTATCTGCTGCTTCCCTGCTCGGGCGTTCTGCTTTTGCCCGCACGGCTGCGCTGCTTCCGGATGATGTACCGCAGGACTCCGCGGCTGCGGTTCCGGCGGTTGCGCCCCGGGAGCAGCTTCTCTTCGACTTCGGCTGGAAGTTCACGTTCGGCAACGGCATCGATCCGACGAAGGACCTGGGGTTCGGCTTCGGTCAAGCTGACTTCTCGAAAACCGGAGACTTCAAATTTGCCAAGGCCGATTTCGACGATTCGAAATGGCGCCCGCTGAATTTGCCGCACGACTGGGCGGTGGAGCTGCCTTTCGTTCATGACGATGCAGGCGAAGGAGACAGCTCGCTCAAGCCGCATGGATACAAGCCGCTCGGACGGCGCTATCCGGAGACCAGCGTGGGGTGGTACCGCCGCGAGTTCGAGGTTCCGCAAAGCGATCTGGGGCGCCGCGTCTGGGTGGAGTTCGACGGCGGCTTCCGCGATGTGCTGGTCTTCGTCAACGGGTGCTTCATCGGCCGCAACAATAACGGCTATGCTCCGTTCCGCTTCGACCTGAGCGACTTTCTAAACTATGGCGCGAAGAACCACATTGTCGTCCGCGTAGATGCAAGCTTCGGCGACGGTTGGTTCTATGAAGGCGCAGGAATCTATCGGCACGTCTGGCTGACCAAGACGGACCCTGTGCATCTGGGCAAGTGGGAAAGCGTTGTGCGCGCGACGGTGAACGGCAGCTCGGCAACGCTCGCCCTTGCGACTGTCGTCCAGAACGAAGGCAAAGAGCCCGCAAATGCGAAGGTGATCTGGAAGATTCTCGACGCTCATGGGGCAACCGTTGCGACCGCCGAAGCGCCTGGGCATCCGATTCCGGTCGACGGCTCGGCTGCGTACTCGGCCACCGCGAAGCTTTTGAATCTGGCGCTCTGGTCGGTCGAGGAACCAAATCTCTACGCGGCGATCGTGGCCGTTGAGGCCGACGGCAAGGTGCGCGATGCCGAGCGCGTAACGTTCGGCGTGCGCGCGGCGGTCTTCGATCCGGTCAAGGGGTTCTCGCTGAATGGCAAGCCGCTCAAGATTCAGGGCACGTGCAATCACCAGGACCACGCGGGCGTGGGCGCGGCGTTGCCCGACCGCTTGCAGTGGTTCCGGCTGGCGCTGCTACGCGAGATGGGATGCAATGCCGTGCGCACGTCACACAACATGCCGACGCCGGAGTGGGTGGATGCCTGCGACCGAATGGGCATGATGATGATGTGCGAGACGCGCCAGATGAGCTCGAACGCCGAGGGCTTGCAGCAACTCGAACTGATGGTGAAGAGGTATCGCAACTCGCCCTCGATCATCATCTGGTCGATTGGTAATGAAGAGTGGCTGCTGCAGGACAAGATGGCGGAGCAGGGCGCGAAGATCGGCGCCAGCATGGTGCAGCGCTGCCATGAACTCGACCCGACCCGCGTTGTCTCGGCTGCGGTCAACGGAGACAACGAGAAGGGCCTATCGACGGCGCTGGACATTGTCGGCTTCAACTACAACACGCCAAAGTTTCCCGAGCCGTTCCACAAGAAGTATCCGAAGCGGCCGATCTTCGGGTCGGAGACTTCAAGCGCCATCTGCACCCGAGGCGAATACGCGACCGATCCACTGCGCAACACGGTGAACAGCTATGACGGGGTGGTTCCGTGGGGGGAGACTCCGGAGAAGTGGTGGAGCTTCTACGGCACGCGAGAATGGGAGGCTGGCGGATTCGCCTGGACAGGGTTCGATTATCGGGGCGAGCCGACTCCGTACGGCTGGCCCTCGATCAACTCGCAGTTCGGCATCGTCGATATGTGCGGATTTCCGAAGGACTACTTCTACTACTACACAGCATGGTGGCGCAAAGACCCTTCGCTGCATCTTTTTCCGCACTGGAACTGGCATGGGCGTGAAGGCGACGAGATTCCGGTGTGGGTCTACTCCAATCTGGATGAAGTGGAGCTGTTCGTAAACGGCAAGAGCCTGGGCAGCCGGAAGGTTCCGCACCTGGGGCACGTGGAGTGGAAGGTGCGATACGAGCCGGGCGCGATCGAGGCGCGCGGATCGAAAGACGGCAAGGTCGTTCTTACGGAAAAGAGAGAGACAACGGGAGAGACGGCTGCGATCCGTTTGACAGCCGACCGTACAGAGATTAACGCCGACGGCGAAGATATAGCCGTTCTGAAAGTGGAGGGTCTCGACAGCGAGGGCCGGCTGGTGCCGATTGCCGGCAACAAGATCGCGTTCAAGGTGGCCGGGCCGGGCGCGCTGATCGGAGTAGGCAACGGCGACCCCAATTGTCAGGAGAGCGACAAAGAGCCGAAGCGTTCGCTCTTCAATGGGCTGGCGCAGGTGATCGTGCAATCGACCAGACAGCCGGGCACGATTCAGATTGAGGCGTCGAAGGATGGCTGGGACGGACCGGAGCTGAAGCCCGCCAGCATCGCGATCACAACAAAGCAGGTGGAACTGCGGCCATCGGTGCCGGTGGTGCGCGGCTCGTGAGCGCCGGGGGATTGCGGTGCGCTGCGGCGGCGCTGGCGCTCGCTGTTGTCAACGCAGCAGCCTGTGCGCAGATGCCCGGCCAGCCGCTGCCCGAGCTGGCGCCGGTCAAGGTGGAACAGTCCGAGCACGGCTTTCGCGCTTCGGTCGGGAAGGAAGTCGTCGAAGTCACGGTTTGCCGCGGGTCTGTGATTCACGTGATCGCGTCTCCGGATGGGCCGCTGACGACAGAGCATCCGAAGCCATGGATGCTCGCACAGAAAGAGGCTTGTCCGGGCGCGGCGTTCCGGTTTGCGCAGGAAAAAGATGCGGCGACGCTGACGACGGATGAGCTGCGAATCGAGTTCTCGCTTACGCGCGGCAGTCTGACCTTCAAGACCGCGGCTGGCGATCCACTGCTATATGGAGGCAATGCCGTCCCGCGCACCTATGAGCCCACTGAAGCCAAGGGCGAGAAGACGTACCGGATCACGGACCGGTTCGGGCTCCAACCAATGGAGGCGATCTACGGCCTCGGCCAGCACCAGAACGGACTGTTCAATTACCGCGGGGCGACAGTCGAGCTGGCGCAGAACAACACGGACGTGGCGATTCCGCTGCTCCTCTCGACTCAAGGCTATGGCCTGCTGTGGAACACGGCCGCTCTCAGTTATGTCGACAACCGCTTCCCGCTGGAGCTGAAGTTCGAAGCAATTGCCGGCCAGTCCATTGATTACTACTTCATCTACGGGCCGGAGCTGGATCGTATTATCCACCTCTACCGATCGATGACGGGGCACACGCCGATGCTGCCGAAGTGGGCGTATGGGTACTTCCAGTCCAAGGACCGCTATGTTTCACTCGATCAGATCAAACAGATCGCAGGCAGGTATCGCGCCGAGCACATCCCGCTCGACGCAATGGTGCAGGACTGGTTCTGGTGGAAGACCGAGGGCGATCCTGAGTTCAACTCGAATTATCACGATGTGAGTGCGGACCTCAAGGCACTGCACGACGAGCACGTACACGCGATGATCTCGGTGTGGGGATTGTTCGATCCGAAGTCGGTGAACTACGGCATCATGACCGGAGATCATTGGGATGTGCCAGACGCGCATGTGTATGACGCAACGAATGGGGCGGCGCGCGACTTCTACTGGAACAATCTGGCTGGGAAAATCTTCAATCTAGGCTGGGATGCTTTCTGGCTGGACAGCGCGGAGCCGGAAGAATACTGGCCGCACTTCGGCGACGCGATCCTGCGGACGAAAACGCTCTCCATCGGCAATGGGGCGGAGTACACAAACGTATTTCCGCTCATGCACACGACTGGAGTGCAGGAGCACTGGAAAAACGCGAGCCAGCAGAAGCGGGTATTTCTGTTGACGCGGTCGGCGTTTCTAGGACAGCAGCGCGTGGGTGCAGCAGTGTGGTCCGGCGACGTATACAGCACGTGGTGGGGACTTTCGCATCAGGTGCGCGCCGGGTTGAATTTCGCGTTGTCGGGCTATCCCTACTGGACGACCGACATCGGCGGATACTGGCCGGGGTATTGGACGACGCAGATCGCTGATTATCAGAACCTCTATGCGCGCTGGTTTGAGTTCGGCACGTTCTGTCCGGTCTTCCGCACGCATGGGCATAGGCCGGAGAACGAACTGTGGAGCTTCAAGGGGGTCGAGCCGATTCTCATTCAATACGACAAGCTGCGTTATCGGCTCATGCCCTATATCTATTCGCTGGCATGGAAGGTGTCGAGCGAAGACTACACCATCCAGCGGCCGCTGGTAATGGACTGGCGCGCGGATGCGAAGACCTGGGACATCGGCGACGAGTTCATGTTCGGCCCTGCACTGATGGTCGCGCCAGTTTTGGAACAGGGCGCGGTGGGCCGCAAGCTGTATTTGCCCAAGGCGCAGGGCTGGTACGACTTCTGGACCGGAGATCCGATTAAGGGTGGCGGCGAGATCGAAGCTGCCGCACCCCTCGATGTTCTGCCACTGTACGTGAGGGCTGGATCGATTCTTCCGATGGGCCCGGAGATTGAATATGCCAACCAGGACTCCGGCGGCACAGTCGAGATCAGGATCTATCGCGGTGCGGACGGCTCGTTCGATCTGTATGAGGACTCGGGAGACAGCTACGACTACGAAAAGGGCATGCACTCAATCATTCCTCTGCGCTGGAACGACTCCGCCGGGGTGCTGACGATTGGCGCGCGGCAGGGCTCGTTTCCGGAACTGGCGGCCAGGAGGCAGTTCCGCCTTGTTTTGGTTGGACCAAGGCATGGAGTTGGTGAGGCGGTGACTTCGCCAGCAGAACGGGAGATCACATACAGCGGCAGCGAAGTGCGAGTGGTGATCGCAGGAGGAACGAAATGATCAGACGCATCTCGTGGTGCGCGGCGGGGTTATGGCTTGCATCTGCGGCCTGCTCTGCCGCTCAGCAGACCACGCCTGCGGTTCCGGATCGCGTTGTCGTGGATATTGACGCGGGGCAGACCAGCGAGCCTGTCTCGAAATACGAGTACGGCATGTTCATCGAGCATATCGGAGCGCTGATCTATCGCAGCCTCTGGTCGGAGATGCTCGACGACCGAAAATTTTATTTTCCGATCTCCTCGAAAGAGCCTGCGCCTCTAGGGGGACAGCAGGGAGGGCCGATGCGCGGCATGCAGCTCCGGAAATGGCGTCCAGTCGGTCCGGATGAAGCCGTGGTGATGGACAAGGAGCAGCCGTTCACAGGCGACCAGAGCCCACGCATCCAACTCAACTCCACGACTCCCCACGGCATTGAGCAATCCGGCCTGGCCGTGGTCAAGGGGAAGAGGTATATCGGCCGCATCTGGCTTCGCGGCACTCCAGGCAGCAGGGTAAATGTGGCGCTGATCCGGGGTGAAGGCGCGAACGACCGGCAATCCATCTCATTTGCAGCTTTGACCGACCAGTACAAAAAGTTCCCTCTGGCTTTTACTGCTCAAAGTGACGCGAACACAGCGGCGCTCGAAATTACCGGTACAGGCACAGGAAACTTTCACATCGGCGCCGTCTCGTTGATGCCGGCTGACAATGTTCAGGGATTTCGGCCGGATACAATCGCCCTTCTGCACCAGATTCATTCCGGCTTCTGGCGGCTACCTGGTGGCAATTTCCTTTCCGACTGGACCTGGTACGACTCTGTCGGCGATATCGACAAGCGCCCGCCGATGTTTGACTACGCCTGGAATGCCATGCAGACAAACGATGTTGGCATGGACGAATTCATGACCCTCTGCAAACTGATCGGCACTGAGCCTTACATCACCGTGAACGCAGGTTTTGGAGATGCGCACTCGGCGGCAGAGGAGGTCGAGTACATCAACGGATCAGCGAATACGCGTCTTGGCGCCCTTCGCGCCCGAAACGGCCATCCCGAGCCTTATCACGTGAAGTACTGGGACATCGGCAATGAGCCTTACGGGGCTTGGCAACTTGGCCGCACCGATCTGAAGTATTACGTCCTCAAGCACAATGAATTCGCCAAGGCAATGTTGAAAGCGGATCCAACGATCACTCTGCTGGCGTCGGGCAATATGCCCCAGGCGATGGATCTGACCGGCGAGATGCGCGCCAAGGATGTCGATAACCTGAAGGCTGTCGAAGGCACTCCCGAGGACTGGACCGGCGGACTGCTCGAACATAGCTGGGGCAACTTCTCCGGCATCACTCAGCACTGGTACGCGCAGCCCGGCAGGCACTTCGATCTTCAGAAGGCAAAAAGCCTGCCTCTGGATGCACCGACAAGCGCTGGTTATGTGAATGTCGATCAAACCGCGCTCGAGTTCGCGCGTTATCCGGCGAATATCGTGAGCCTGAATGCCGAGGCATGGCAGAGATACCAGCAGAGATTCCCTGCCATGCTCGACAAGAAGATCTTTCTGTCCATCGATGAGTATGCCTACTTCGGCGGAGGCAGGGGCATGGGCGCCAATCTAAAACTCGCGCTAGCCTACGCCATGATCTTCAACGAGATGCTTCGGCACACCGATTTCCTGCTCTTCTCCGCGCATACGATGGGCGTTTCCACCATCGACTATAACCCTACAACCGCGACTATCAACACGACCGGACTTCTATTCAAGATGTATGGCGAGCACTTCGTTGGGTCGATCCCAGTCCGGCTTTCGGGGAATTCGCCGCAGCCGGCGCCTCAGTATCCCATCGGTGGCGATCAGCCGAAGACAAACTCCGGAAGCCCAACGTACCCGCTTGACATGGTCGCAACGCTGACAGCGGACCGCAAATTCCTGACGCTCGCTGTGGTTAATGCGACGGATTCGGTAAAGCAGTTCGACCTGAACGTCTCAGGAGTGCGGATGGCAAATAACTCTGTGGTTTGGCAGATGACCGGTAAAGACCTGGACGCAGCCAATCGGGTCGGCCAGACACCTCAGGTCGAGGTGAAGGAGGTCTCGATTGGCGAGGCTGCCAAGACGATTACGGTGGCGCCGATCAGCGTGAATATCTACCGTTTTCCGGTGGCGGCGCAGTGATGATGATGCAGAGTCGATCTCTGGAGAGAACAAGAATGAGGATGAACGCTGGTTGGCTATTGGTGGCGCCATTAATGTTGACTGCTGGCATCAGCGTTGCGCAGGTCCAGACTGAGGTCCCGGCAGCGGTGCCGGGTGCGAAACCGGTCACGGTAGAGCGTGTTAAAGTTCATGGCGAGTCGCTAGAAGGCAATCTCGAAGGCGATGCAGTCGATCGCGACGTGATCGTTTTCCTTCCACCCAGCTACCAGAAGGACAAGCATCGCCGCTATCCAGTGATATATGCCCTGCACGGCTACTCGATCGGCGCGGAGCAGTGGACGCACGAGATCCACGTTCCGCAGACCATCGAGGGCGCGTTCGCGCAGGGCGCAAAGGAGATGATCGTCGTGTTGCCGGATTCGAAGACAGCATTCGGCGGCTCGATGTATTCAAGCTCCGTCACAGTCGGGGATTTTGAGCAGTTCATCGCGCGCGATCTTGTCTCATACATCGATGCGCATTACCGGACGATTCCCGATCGCGCGAGCCGGGGTTTAGCCGGACATTCGATGGGAGGTTACGGTGCAACACGCATCAGTATGAAGCATCCCGATGTGTTTGGGGCCGTCTATATCATGAGCCCTTGCTGCCTGGGACCGAGGGCTGCTGGACAGGCGAATCCGGAACTCGAAAAGAGCCTCGAGGCGGTCAAAACGCCCGCCGATGCGGCCAACCTGCCGTTCTTTGCCAAGGCGCAGCTAGCCACGGCCGCAGCCTGGTCGCCGGACCCGAACAATCCGCCGCTGTATCTCGATCTGCCGATGAAGGACGGCACAGCACAGGCGGAGGTCCTGGCCAGATGGACGGCAAACGCGCCGCTTGCCTTCATCGACCAGTACATTGACAATCTGCGCCAATACCGCGCGATCTCGATTGATGTAGGCGACCAGGACGGACTACGCACCGACACCCAGAAGCTGCATGAGATTCTCGATCGCTATGGCATAAAGCACGGCTTTGAGATCTACCACGGCACGCACACCAGCGCCGTGGCGGACCGCTTTCAGAACCACGTGATGCCGTTCTTCAGCGAGCATCTGTGCCAAACGAATGGATGCAAATAGCTGACTTTCACAAGCGCGGGTCAACGGGTTCGCTTTCCAGAGCCAGCACTCCAAAGACGCACTCGTGGGTACGGCGCAGCGGCTCTTTGCGGACGAACCGCTCCAGTGCTTCAATTCCGAGCGCGAACTCACGGCTGGCCAGCGAGCGCTTTGCGCCGACTCCCCGGGAGCGCAGGCGTTCGAGATTCTCAGGCAGCAGATACTCGGGACCGTAGATGATGCGGAGGTATTCCGGTCCGCGACATTTGATAGCAGGCTGCACAAAGCCGCGCCGTCCCTTGCTGATAAAGTTCAGCGGCTTCACGACCATACCTTCGTTCCCTGAAGACGTCGTTTCGGTCCACCAGGCCGTGGCCTCCTCACAACTAGCCGAATCGTTCAGATCGACTTGACGAAACGGAGTTGCGAGCAGCAGTTGCGGATCAGCGCTCGAAAGACGCCCCAGCATCTCCATGTGCCAGGTGTGTTGTTTGTCCGCATGCCCTTTGCCCTCGCTGGCCAACAGGTGAAATGGCGCGAGTTTCAGGTCGGCAATAGAGGACACGGGCCAGCAATAGTGACGATAAGCATCTCGGTACCGGCTCAGGGCATCGAGACGTGCCTCAGTGTGAGAGGAAAGCTCCCCGATATTTTCGATCCGGTCGCGGGCCTGCTCCAACGCCTAGATATCGGGAAACGATCAATTCCTTCTCGGGATGCTGGCCGAGCCACCCTTCGCCGCGCTTCAGGAGTTTCTCGATCTCGTCCTCACCTACCCAGTAGTGCTTCTCATTGTCGAGCACCGGGATCAGCACATACAGGTGCGTCAGCAGCGTTTGGAGTGTCACCGTTGCCGAAAGTTCGAGTGACACGTATGGCGACTCGCCCCAGGAAGGAAACCGTTCGTCCAGAGGCAGACGATTGACGTCAGTCGTATAACCAAGGGGTTCGAAGAGACGCCGCACCAGGTCTTCTCCCCCGCGTGCGGCGATCACGGGGAGCTTCGCCATCAGCGATATAGGAGTATTCGCGAGACCCTGCCGCTCCTTGCTTTTGCCTCCCAGGGCAGTCGCAAAGAGTCGGCCAAGCGCAACGCTCATGAAGGAGTTCACCGCATAAGGCCGGTCGTTCACGTAGTGTTCAAGCTGTCCGCCGTCCCCCGCCGCTCCGCGTCTTCCGCGCACCAAGCCCACCGGATCGACCTCCAGCAATACGGCTGCCGTGCATTGGGTGGGTTCGGCTTCCGGGTAGAACACGTGCGCCCTGCCGAAGGACAACTCCTCGGTTTGTATGCGCGATGGATTTTTATGGAGAAGGTAGCCGAGATCGGTGGCCGGTTCGTGCGTGGTCGTGAGCGTGAGGAGCATTGCATTCCAGTGTAGGGCAGCGCGGATCATCCTCGGCCAAGAATTACTGTGGGGCTTTGCCCAGGCGGACTTCTGTGCGAACATCCGCCTAAAGGAAAAGCGAACTCAGTTCCTATTCCACAGCGTTCCTGGATTGGGCTTCGCTGATGGTTATGGATGATTTCAGCGGAAGGTTTGCCGAGGAATCTCCGACAAGTATGCCGAATTCTCCGGAGTCGACTTGCCAGCGCTTTCCGCCCGTGTCGTAGAAGGCAAAGGATCGGCCGTTGAGCGGAAGCGTAACGTGCTTCGTCTCGCCGGGCTGGAGCATCACTCGCTGGAATCCCTTCAACTCTTTTGGCGGGCGAGGAACGCTTGCGTGTGCTTCGGCAACATAGATCTGAGCGACTGTTGCTCCGGGGCGGGAGCCGGTATTGGTCACGTCGAAGGTAACTGTGTAGTTAAGCCCGGAGGAGTCGCCTGATGGGGCGACCTTGAGGTTCGCGAAATCGAAGGTAGTGTAGGAGAGGCCATATCCGAATGGAAAGAGTGGCTTGGCGCCGTTGTGCTCGTAACCACGATATCCGACGAAGATGCCTTCCTTATAGCTGACTTTGTTCGAGTCGCCTTCGGGATAGTAGTTCGAGAAGGTCGGATTGTCTTCGGCGCGGCGCTCGAACGTGGCGGGCAGGTGGCCGGAGGGGTTCACGTCGCCAAAGAGGATCTCGGCCAGCGCCGTACCGCCCGCCTCGCCGGAGTACCACGTCTCAAGCCATGCGGGCACACGGTCGCTCCAGGCGGTTGAGTCAACGTTGCCGCCCGAGGTGACGACGAGAATAGTTTTTGGGTTCGCTGCGGATACCTCGCGGATCAACTCATCCTGGCCGACGGGAAGATCGAAGGTACGGTCACCACCCTCTCCTTCGCTGGCGTTGTCGAATCCGACCGCGAGAACGACGGCATCCGCTTTGGCGGCGACAGTCTTTGCCTTGGCGGAGACGATGGTGCGCTGATCGGCAACGCCAACGCGCAGTTTGCCCCCGATTGGGCCATTCTGATAATCCTCTACGACGATTTTGTGGGCCCCGGCTGAGAGCTGCACGGTGGTGTGAGGCTGGAACGCACGAACGATCTTCCAGTTATCGAAAATGAGCTTGTCGTCGAGATAGAGGCGGTTGCCGCCGCCTTCTCCGGGGCCTTCGAGAACGATTTCGTATGGGCCTTCAGACGAGGCGCGATAATAGCCGGTCCAGCGGCGGGACTTCTGGGTTTTCGCGCCGGAGGTGAACAGAGCCATGGCGGTTGCAGGGTCGTCGATCAGAGTCTCCCAGCTCATACCCTGGTCGTTGACGACGTGGAGTGTGGTCGTGGATGTGGGAGTTCCAGAGAGATCGGGGTTGTTGAACAACTCGACTTTTACGCCACGCTTGCCGCCCTCAGCAGCCGTCTGCCACTCAGTGGAACGGGCCAGTTCGACAACGCTGGGAAGGCCGCGGTCGTAGAACACAGTCACATTCGGGCCGAGGTAATTCTGGATGCCCTCGAGATCGCTGACGAGGTGGAATGGGCGAACCCCCGCGCTGCCTCCGCCGACTGCGACACCGGGCCAGGCGTCGGGGCCGACGACGAGAATCGACCTGATCGCGCCCTTGTCGAGCGGCAGCAGCTTGCCGTCGTTTTTCAGCAGCACTGCGCCTTCGCGGGCGGCGTCGAGCGCAACCTGCTGGTTACGTCCGTTATAGGTTGAGAGCGACAGGTCCGCCTGATCGCGGTCGAGCCATCCGAAGCGAGCGGCCGTCTCGAGGATGTGGCGGATCTTGTCGTCGAGGGTAGCCTCGGTGACGGTGCCGGCCTTGACGGCAGGCAGCAGGTTCTTGCGATTCATGAAAGCGCCGGTGGGCATCTCGAGGTCGAGACCGCCGTTGGCCGCGGCGACTCCATCATAGGTCGCAACCCAGTCGGACATCATCACACCGTTGAAGCCCCACTGCTTGCGAGCCACATCAGTGTTGAAGTAGCCGTTCTGAGTCATGTGCTGGCCGTTGGTGAGGTTGTAGGAATCCATAATGGCGCCCACGTGTCCACGCCTGACAGCGGCTTCGAACGCCGGCTCATAAATTTCGCGCAGGGTGCGCTCGTCGATGATGGAATCGGAATCGTGACGAAGGAACTCGGAGTTATTGCCAAGAAAGTGCTTCACGGTGGCGCTGACGCCCTGCTGCTGGATGCCTTGGACATAGCCGACGTCGATGGCGCCGGACAGAAAGGGATCTTCGCCGAAGTACTCGAAATTGCGTCCATTGCGCGGGGAGCGGTAGATGTTCACGCCGGGGCCAAGCATATAGTGGATTCCCCGCGCGCGCGCATCGGTGCCGATCCCCGCCCCAACACGCTGGCCGAGCTCGGGGTCCCACGACGCGGCGAGGCCGATCCCGACTGCATACGTAGTGGACGGGAACCCCAGGTTGCTGCGCACTCCATAGGGACCGTCGGACATCTCGAATGCGGGCAGGTGCAGATCTGGCATCGCCCTGATAGCGAAGCCGGTGCCGCCGATGTAGTCGATCTTCTCCTCGAGACTCATTTTGGAGATGATCGCGTCGACGCGTGAGCGAATGGCTGGGTCTTCGGGAGGCACTGCGGTCTGCGCATACAGCGTCGCGGCACTCAGGAAAAGTCCGGCAAGAGCAGTCACGATTTTCATAAATGTTCCTTGAGTTGTTGTTTTATTCGAAGCTGAAAGGCTAGCGCATTGGACCGTTTAAGTGAAGCTGCGGCTCGGAACAGTTGCGGGCCTGCAAAGTCAGGCGCCGCTTTGGGCGACGCGATCGATGGACAAGGACTTCTGATGGTCGTTAGTATCCCGATACCGGACCGATGACTGCGACGCCTGAGACGGAGCAATTCGATGTGGTGATTGTGGGAGCGGGTCTGTCCGGCATCGGGACCGGTTGCCATCTCCGCATCAATCTACCGGAAAAGACGTTCGTCATTCTCGAGGGGCGCGAGCGTCTTGGGGGCACATGGGACCTCTTCCGCTACCCAGGGGTTCGCTCCGATTCAGATATGTACACGCTGGGATACAGATTTCGTCCGTGGCGGGCAGCGAAGGCCATCGCGGATGGGCCATCTATTCTTCGATACATCACCGAAACCGCGCAAGACTACGGTGTTTACGAAAAGATTAGATACCTGCATCGCGCCGTGCGCGCCTCGTGGTCCTCGGAGGAATCGGTGTGGACAATCGAGGCGGAAGTTGGAGAGCAAAAAGAGATATCGCGGATTCGCGCGAAGTTTCTGTATTTGTGCACCGGCTACTACGAATACACACAAGGGTACAAACCGGAATGGCCCGGCTTAGAGCGGTTCGCGGGAACTCTGGTCCATCCACAGCAGTGGCCAGAGGATCTGGACTACTCGGGAAAGCGGGTCGTGGTCATCGGCAGCGGCGCGACTGCGGTCACGCTGGTTCCGGCAATGGCGCACAGCGCAGAACACGTCACGATGCTGCAGCGCTCTCCCTCGTATCTTCTTTCGCTGCCTTCGGAAGACCTTATTGCGACGCGGATGCGCCGCTGGCTGCCGATGAAATCTGCGTACTCGCTGGCGCGCTGGAAAAACGTGCTGGTTACGATGTTCTTCTTCAACCTGTCCCGCAAACGGCCAGAGATAATGAAGCGCCTCATCGCGAAGGGGGTGCGGCAACACCTGGGCGATGGCTACTCCGAGCACTTCACGCCGAAATACAATCCGTGGGACCAGCGCATGTGCTTCGTGCCCGACTCGGACTTCTTCCTTGCCGTGCGCAGTGGCAAAGCTTCGGTCGTTACCGATCAGATTGAGGCTTTCATCGATTCGGGACTGCGGTTGCGCTCCGGCCGGGTACTCGATGCGGACATTGTCGTAACGGCAACAGGCCTGGTCATGCGAATTTTCAGCGGTCTCGAGTTGAAGGTCGACGGCGAACCGGTCGATCTTCGCGAGAAGATGCTATACAAGGGCATCATGCTGAGCGATGTGCCGAATATGGCGGCAGCTATCGGATACACCAATGCGTCCTGGACACTGAAGTGCGATCTGACTGCGGACTATGTGTGCCGTCTGCTGAAGTATATGGACCGGCGGGGTTATGACTACTGCCTGCCCCTGCGAAACGGTTCCGATACAGGCGAGGAGCCGATTGTGGATTTCAGCTCGGGATATGTGCAGCGGGCCTTGCCGCACCTGCCGCGCCAAGGTTCACGCAGGCCCTGGCGGCTGCGCCAGAACTACATACGCGACCTGATCACGTTGCGCTACGGACGGATTCTGGACGGGACGATGCATTTCGGCCGAAAGACCGGGCGATGCGCAACGCTCGCGAAAGCCTGAGAATGCGGATCGAGGAGGTTCGGGATGGCCCATCGGATGCAGCTAAAGGACCGAACTGCTGTGATAACCGGGGCTGGCTCAGGCATAGGACGCGCCATCGCAGGGTCTCTTGTTCGACGCGGCTGCAACCTTGCGCTCGTCGATATCGACCCCGGCGGACTCGAGGAGACCGCCAGTCTCGTGCAGACCAGCGGCATTCGCATAAGCAATCACACAGTTGATGTTGCAGACCGGGAGGCTATCGCATCTCTGCCGCCTGCAATTTGGTCCCGGCACGGGGGCGCCGATCTGCTTATTAACAATGCCGGAGTAGCGCTTGCGGGAACCTTCGAGCAGGTAACCGAGGAGCAATTTGAGTGGCTCATCGATATCAACTTCGGGGGCATGGTTCGCATGACACGCGCCTTCCTGCCGCTGCTGCGCCAAAGCCCCGACGGGCGCATTGTGAACCTGTCCAGTGTGTTCGGGATTATTGCGCCGCCCGGACAAGCTGCATACGCGGCAAGCAAATTTGCTGTCCGGGGATTTTCCGAAGCGCTGCGCCATGAGCTGAAAGGCTCGAACGTCAGCGTTACGGTCGTTCATCCCGGAGGCGTTGCGACCTCCATCGCCGACAAAGCGCGGATTGCACCGACCATAAGTTCCGAAGAAATCGAGGAGATGAGAGCGTGGAGCAGGCGTGCACTACGCCTGCAACCTCAGGCCGCAGGAGAGGCGATCGTGCGAGGAATTGAGCGGAGAGCGAACCGTGTACTGATCGGGTCCGACGCCATCCTGGTCTCAGCTATCGCACGGCTCATGCCGGTGTCCTATTGGAAGCTGCTTGAAGCGGCTTTCGGCCGTCCGGCGCCTCGGTCAAACCGGCAGCGGGCCTGAGAGAGGCGCCGGGTTTAAGCGAATGTAACAGCTACTTTTCCTGGGGCTGGCTAGCGACCTGCAGGTCATTGGTTACCTTGAAGACACCCGGGACGGTATTGGCACGGATCCCGGCTGCATCCTTGTCGCCCTGGTTGTCTACTACTCCGAATAACGTCACATTGCCGTTCTGAACCGAAATACGGATCGGCTGTGCCGGATTAATGGCATAGCGGTTCAGCGACGGGAAGCCGTAAACGGCGCGATAGACTGCGCGGCGAATCTGGTCGTCCATCGGCGAAACGGGATCGACCGAGATGTTGTTGATGACATCTTTCACGCCCTTCATGTTCTCGGCAACGGCCACAGCGGAATCTGCGTCGACTGGGCCATAGGCCGTACCGCCGAGGGTGACGACTCCGTTATTGACGCTCACTGTGATGGCATTAAACGGCGTTGTTCCGTAACCGACACGGTCATATGCGATGGCTGTTGCGAGCTTCTGTCCTAACTGTTGGTCGGAGATCTCGGGACCGGCAACTTCGATTTCGTTGTCCACGGCCTTGACGCCTTTCGTGCGATGGACGCGCTTGTCGGCCTCCTGCTTCCAATAGAAGGTGTCGACGGTGCCGGTGAGGTTTGCAACACCATTTGCAACAGAAACCTGAACATTTTTAAATTGCGATTTATTCAGGGCTTTATTCATGATTTCGGCGCGAAGATTATTGTCTTCGGGCGACTGAGCTGCTGCTATCAAATGCTTCGAGAACGTAGCAGGTGCGCCAAGAAGCAGAAATCCTGCGACAACGGGAACGAGATTGCGAATGATCCTTCTCACTTTCAAAGTTCCTCCATGATGGCGGCGTTTCCCACCTCGCAAGAGAACGACGAAGGGATGCCGATTGGATTGGTCCAATACCCACGGATGCGGACGAAACCATTGTGGGATGCCATCTTATCTGAAAATCCAGGCAGGGCCAACGCCGCTTTGCGCTACTTGTAGCGACGGCGAATTTTCACAAGGAGACTGAAGACACCGGACTCATCCCGGACGGCCAGCACGGAAACTGTCGGTGTAAGGTTGTACTGTCCCTGAATGAATTGCTGGGCCGTGGAATTCACGTTAGTCGCGTAGGTGAGGGTTGCGTCCTTTGCGATATGCTGCTCGACGGTGATGCGCGCAGTCGAGTTGTCCACGCCGCTCACAAAGGTCGGATCGATCTTCACGCTGCCGCCGCCGAAGAGTTTCTGCATGCGGCTACTGAGCGTGGCGTTCAATGCGCCGCCGAGCAATGCGTCGGCGGTGGTGTTTACCCCGGCCTGCTGCTGCTGCATGGAGTAGATCTGCTGCTCTTCCTGGGTGCGTCCCATGGCCAGCAGGGAGAAGATGTCCTGCTCAGAGAGTGGCGGCTCGGAACGAAATGTGGGATTGAGTTTCGAGGGTGTTCCGTTCAGCCCGATGGTGATGTCGTAGTCTTCGACGCGAGCGGTGGCGGTGAGGTCGATGAGCGGCTCGATGCGGACAGGGTTGGTGAAGTAGATGTCTCCACGCTGGAGCTCGTACTTGGTGCCCGCAAAGGTGGCGTTGCCTTCGGTGATAGCGATATGGCCGAGAAGCGACGGCTGCGCGAGGGTTCCACGAATGCGAAGATCGACGTCACCGGCCAGCTTGGCGTAAGAATTCTGGAAATCGAGCTGTGGAGCGGAAAGGATGTGAATGTCCAGACGCAGACGGTTGGATGGAGCATTGGGATTCGGTGGCAGGGTGACCGTAGAAGTACTGGAGCTGAGTGACGCCAGGTCGAGGTCGCTGCTGATTGCGAAGCGCGTTATCGTTACGGAGCCGCTCAGTTGCATCGACGACTGTGTTCCCTGCAGGTGCAGCTTGGCGTCGGCCATCGAGCTTACTCCCTGCGGATAGCGGATGCGGACATCTTTGCCCGTCGCGGTGAGATCGACATACAGGCCCTGCTGGTAGGTGATGAAACCGCCCAGTTGCAGCTTACCTCCGCCGCTGACAGCAGTGAGGGTTTTGACATCCAGCCGATCCTGGTCGAACTGAAGAGTTCCGTTCATCTGGCTCAGGCCGTTGGGGAAATCCTGGAGCGCGACATTGACATTCGTGACCCTAACCTGTCCGGTGAGACCGGGGGCAGAAAATGTGCCCGTAGCGTCGACGTTGAAATCGACATGCCCCGATGACGCAATGTCTGGGTCGAAGGTTTGTGCGACCTTCATGTTGATGGAACCGTTGCCGTGGAGGTCGAGACTGCGGGAGCCATCGAGAACGCCGACGGAGCCCTGGGCGCGAAGATCAGTATCTTCGCCCACCACATGGAATGGGTCGAGGTGAAGGCGTCCGTTGGACAGCGTGGCATGAAGCTGACCTTCTGTGCGGATAGGAAGGCCAGCCAGAGAGAGTGAAAGCTGCTCAATCAGAGCATCGCCCCGCATTTCTCGAGGACGCGTCAGCGGCCCGGCAACTTGTAGGTTTCCTGCAATGGACGAATGGGCCTTTATGCGGCGGATATTAAAGGCCTGCAGAATCGGATCGACATCGAGATTCAACAAGGTGACGTGGCCTTCTGCCGGGTAGTCCCCACTCAACTGAATCTGACCCTGGCCCTGGAACGAGGCATTGGTCATTTTGCCGTTCATCCCGAGGATAAGCCTGCCGGATACCGTATGCGCCGCCACGTCGATGTATCCGGTACTGGCTTCGGCCAGGCTGAGGTGTATTACATGAAGATTGGCCTCCAGTTCCGGGTCCTTGACTGTCCCGCTGCCGTGAGCTTCAAAGGCGACCGTTCCCTTGATGGGATAGGTGGTGCTTTTTAGGTGTTGGAGATGGGCAAGATCGATGTTTGCGCCCTGGGCCGAAAAGCGGATGCCTTCGGATACGGGATTGTAGGAGCCGCTCCCTTGTATTTTCCCGCCGTCGAGCAGGAAGACGAGGTTGGACGCGGAAATTTCACGGCCTGCGAAGCGCAAATCGGAGACAAGACTGCGGTAAGGTTCGCCCCAGGCTTCTCCGCCCTGCAGAGCAAGATGACCGCCGCCATTCAAGTTGTTGATCTGCCCGCGCACGTGCATTTCTGCGTTTAACGTGCCGGAAACGGGAAAGCCTTCGCCCGCGGCCTGGAGGACATCGCCGATTGCAGCGTCATGCACTGCGGCATCCAGGCGGAGAGCCGAATCCTGATCGAAAGCGAGATGGTGACGGCCAACCTGATGAGCGTGAAGTTCTCCCGAGGCCTGAATGGTAGTCGGGCCATGCACGAGAGCGGCCTGCCGAACGGTAATGAGTTCAGGAGCGTATTCGGCATCCGCATTGATTGAATCCCAGTGAAGGGTATGCGTCAGGGGTACAGGGGTGGATGGCTGAGCTGCAGGTTGTGCCTGCAAACTCGTGAGCACAGGTTGCGGCGAAGTCTGCTGCGCAGCGGAACTATATGTGAGGTCGAAATTGGTCGCGCTGAGATGGCCCTTTACATCCGGCAACAGCAGGCTGCGGGTCACGGTTCCCTGAAATGCAGCCTGACCGTGCAGCGCTACTGGGATGGCTTTGATGCCGGTCTGTCCATTTGATGAGAGCCCCAGGGCTGTGAGGGTACGGTCGAATTCGCCAAGATTTGTGGTGGAGAGGGTCGCGTCGATCTTCGAGGCGCGGCTCAGCGGATAAACGCCGAGTGCTCCCGTAACCTGAATTTGGGTGGCAGGAGTTTGAGCTGTGAAGGTGCGAATCTTCACCGCACCTATGGGATTGACGTATTGCGCATCAATGGTGCCATTCAGCGGAACCTCGCCTGGGGGTGGAGTCGGCGGAGCGACCAGGGCCAGTCGGGCGCCCAAAACGAAACTATCGGTACTGCCTGTCCAGTCGAGAGTAACCGGCCCACTCACAACCGAAGAAAATCCCAGCTCGCGATATTTCCGTGCAGCTACCACTTCCATGATGGATGGAATGGTCATGCGATCGATGCGGGCGCGGATAATCCCCTGTTGCTGATTTGGCGTGTTCTGTGGGCCGGATTGCGCTGGGTTGCCGGCTTTCGTAGAGGCAGAAGGCTTTTCAGCAACGGAAGGAGCGCCGGCTGCCCAGTTGAGGATGCGGAGACTCCCCTCTACTGTGCCTCCTGTGGCTAACCGGGCCTGGGCATTGGCCAGCGTCAGTTCGTCCTGCGTGAGATGGATCGAGGTCCTGGCAGTGACGCCCTGGAGGTACACGGTTCCAGTGCGGTAAGCGGCTTCCTTTACTGTGGACTCGCCGTCAACCGCAAAGGTGTTCTTGTTTCCCTGCCCCGTGAGTCGAAGCTGCACGATGCCCTTCTCGAGCCCGGGTATAGGTGCGAGCGCCACTGCGATCCGGGCATCCACACTGCCATCGAGGGACGCCTTCCACTGCGGATTGGTGAAATTCTGGAGCGATGCGCTGCCTTGCAGCGTATCCGGCCCGGTAACCAGGCGGAATGATGAAATGTTTACCGCGTCGCGCTGGAGCTGTGCGTGAAGATCGAGACTGGAGTGCACCGGCGAGGCGCCACCGCGCTGTGCGCTGATGTCTTCGAGGTGGATTGAGCCATCGTATCTCTCCGGGTGGTCTGGAGCAGCAGGCTGATAGGTAATAGTGGTAGCAACATTATTGACGGCTAGATTGAATGGGATGGAGCGCGCGTTGATGAGCGCGACTCCATCGTTCAGCACGGCGCGATTCACCTCAAGATCAAAGATCGTCTTCGTGATTGGCTCATTGCTCTTTGAAGGAACTTTGGGGTGAGGCTGGTTCGTCGAACCGTCGGGATAGACGATGAGATGAACCGCGGGCCGATCGATTTCAAGGTAGTTAAGCCCGATCTTCGGGCGGAAGAAGGTAATGAATTTGGCGCGCACGTAAACACGTTGAGCATGCACGTAAGGGGCTTCATCAGGTCCCTCTAGCCCGTGGATCGTAAGGTTGTCAGCTTCGAGCTCAAGATGCAGCAGCCGCCAATAGAACGACCCCAGTTCGACACGTCCTCCGGTGGCGCTTTCCAGGACGTAAACGACCTCACTACGCACGCGATTCTCGAACTGCTGCGTGCCGGTGTACCAGATGAGGCCTATCAGGAGAAGGGCGGCCGAACCCAGGAACAGGAGGACAGCCTTCCACCAATGAGTACGAACGGACCTGCGCGAGCCGGACGTGGAGGGGACGGGATTTTGCGCGGTGCTCAATCTTCCTCCGATGCGTTGCCGGAGCTTTCGCTGTAAGCGGGATCGAGAATCTGCACGCTGCCTTCACTGCGAAGGCTCTTCAGCCAGTCCTGAAGGAGTCCGTTGACATGCTGCTGCAGCAGGATTTCCTGGATGCGCTCGGAAATCTCACCGACAGGTGGCGGCTTCTGATTCTGACGCTGATAGACGGGCACAATCGACTTCTGGTAGTAGTCCTGTATCTCCTGGCTCGAAATGCGGATTCCGCTTCGAAAGCGCAGGTCGATGAACCTGAGGATTTCCAGCCGTTGCCGCCAATGGTCGAATACCGCGCGTTCGGTGAGACCGTGCGCATCGAGAAAAGCCTTCCATCCCTCCTCTGTGGTGCAGTGGTATTTGCGGCACTCAGGTGTATGCGTTCGAACATCCGTGATTGCCTTCTGTACTTCTTCATCCGTGATTTTTATGCCGAGCTGATTCTGCTCCTTCATTTGCTGCAGGATGAGCATACGGTTGGCCACCCGGCGCGCAGCACCTTTGGGAGTATCGAGATCCCGCGCAAGGGAGAAGGGCTCGATACTCGCGAAACGCATTTCTTCATTGACGTCGCTCTCGAGAATGACATCTCCATTGATGACCCCTACCACACGATCGAGTACCACAGGCTTTCCTGCCGGCGGTTCTTCAGGGGTCTGCTGCTGTCCGCGCATGACAGGCGCAAATAAGAGGAGAATCGCAAGGATGGCCGCAAGCCCGAACGCGCTCCTCATCAGAATGCCTGCCCGATGCTGAAGAAGAAGTTGAAGTGTCCGGCCTGGCCTACGTGGGCGGGAATCGGCTGGCCGTTCGATTGCGTCCCGTACGTAATGATCACCGGATAGATGGGCGGGTTCAGGTTATAGCTGAAATCGAAGCGCACCGGTCCGATGGGGGTATGATAGCGCAGCCCCAGGCCGACGGCGTGGGAGAAGTCGTTGAAGTCGCATAACCCGTAGGGATTTGTGCTGGAATGGCGGGTGATCTGGGACTGGAGTTCTTCGTTGAGAATTTTGCAGGTCCAGCTGTGGGGCTGCTTGATACGGATCAGACTGGGCCAGATGTCGGAAGAATTGTTGAATACATTTCCGGTGTCGTGGAAAATCACGAAGCCGAGGGCTGTGCCGAAGTACGGCAGCGTTGGATTCGGCAAACGGAGTTCGGTGTTGTTGACGAAGGCGCCGGCTCCGCCGACAGGAAATCCGGTGAGCGAATCGCGGGGACCGGCGGAATTGAGGGAAAAACCTCGCAGAGACTGTGCGCCACCGGCGTACAGGCGCTCGGGCAGAGGTATATACCGAAATTGATCTTCACCGAAGGAGCGCTCGTAGCCGAAGCGCGTCTGCCGGGCGATTACGAATCCCTTTTTCCCGATGCTGTAATAGCTGGCATTTGTGATGTCCAGGCGGTTGAAGTTTGCTTCGGCCGAAAACACATTATCTGTGAAGAATTCCTGAGTACTCGTGTATGTGCCGAAGTGAGCATCGAGCGGAGTAGGGCGACGGGTATCGCGAATCCAAGTGAAGCTAGGGCCGGCCACCCGGACCGGCTCAGATACGAGCGGGATCTGATCGGGTGGCACCTGCACGCTGTTCGGGTCGACTTTGACCCGACGGTATATGAACTGATAGATGAGCGTATTCGGCAACGAAGGCCTGTTCGTGAACCGGACACTTCCTTCAAGTCGCGATGAGGCAAAAGTCGTAATGTCCTGCGCGTTGGTGTAACCGCCGCTAAGTGAAAAATCCCATTTGGGATCATTGAAAATGTGCGGACTCGAGTAGATAAGGGTCTCCGACTGCTCGAGAGAGCCGTACAGGGTGCGCAGAGTGATAGATTTGTTTGTGCCCCGCAGATTCGTACGCGAGACATCGAACTGAACGAGCGCGCTTGCGCCGGTCTTTGCGTTGGTTCCGCAGCCTTGATACGTGGCGGGGTTAATACCTTCCTGGACGAGCGTGACGGTGTTGGGACAGTTCGTTTGAGGATTTCCCGTCTGGATCTGGAACCCGGCGCCATAGCCGATGTCCCAGCGTTTCGCCTCAGTGAATTGAACCAGCACGTTCTTGCGCTCCTGGTCGCCCGCGGGATTCTGGACTGCCGTGTTGACTTCATTAAATAGTGTTAAATCGTACATCTGACGCTGCATGTCGAAGAGGGCCGACTGGTCGAGCGGATCGCCGGGATGCAGGAGAATATGCGGCTCGATAGTGGACTCCCGGGTGTAGTGCAGCCCCGAGATGAGCACGCGGTCGACAAACGTCTGGTTGCCTTCATAGACGTTGAAGATTACATCGGTGAGATCGGGGTTGTTCTTCTCAGTGTTCTGCTCTATCGCAATCGATGCCTTGCTGAATCCGTGTTTAAAGTAGTAGGTGAGGATGGAGTCCCGATCGCCGATAATTGCGGCGGCCGAGTAAGGCTGGCCAGATTCCAGGTTGAGGAGAGGTTTCAACTCGCTGGTGGGTATTCGTTCATTGCCGTTGACCTCGTACCGGCCGATCTTCTGTTGTATCCCTTCGTCGATTTGATAGGTCACTGTGAGTCCCGGGTCCTTGTCGCCCGGTTTGCTGGGGGGAAGATCCTTAACGACGGGCGTTACCTTTACTTCGTCGAAGCCATTGCTCTTGTACAGCGTAGTAATGTTGACAACGTCGGCCTGCAAGAGCGCCTGGCTGTAGCTTCCATGCCGCTGAAAAGTATTGGCCTTCACCACGCCCAGCCGGGGCTCGATGATATCCCTTCCAAAATACTTGTTGCCGGTCACCTTCACGGAATCGACCTTCTGACGCTGGCCCAGGTTGACGGTGTACTCGATCAGCGTGAGATTGGGACTCTCGGTCTTCTGATGCGTGACCTTTACGTCGAAGTATCCGTCCCGCTGATAGTAATCGCGGAGGCGGCGGTCGCCCTCATTGAGCAGATCCTCATCGTCGGCGCCCTCCTGGTAAACCGGCACAAGATTCTTCACCTTGCCTTTGCTCAGCTTTACGCCGTTAACCCGGATGGTTACGACGGGACCCTGGTTTGCCTGGAATCCATAGTCAAGGAACCCGGTTTCCTTCTCGAAGCTCTTCGATTCAAGGGCGACGCTTCCTTCCAGGCGTTGTTGTTTCCGGTAGGCTTTCTGAACTCCCGAGAGTGCGCGGCTCACGGTATCGTGCGTGACCTTCGCTCCGTGCTTCAGTTTTCCCTTCTTGCGGAATGTCTCAACGGACATCCCCGGGTTGCCGTCCACCTTTACGTTACCGATCCGGGCCTGCTTGCCGGTTATAACGTGAAAGTGAACATTGATCTGTGCGTCGGTTGCATCGATGGTTGTGGACTGGGCAACAGACCCTTGGTAATAGCCGTGGTCCTGAAGCAGATCGAGCAGGTTGTTATCGGCCTGTCCCATCTTCGTATCAGTAAAGGGCGAGCCCGGATTGAAGCGCGTGGCATGCACCAGCTGGCTCGTAAGGCGGTCGCTCTTGACGCCTTCAACGGTGATACGTCCGAGAAAAAGTGTGGGAGTGCCCTTGAAGATAATGGTTACCCGGTCGCCGTTTCGGATCCCCTCTACCTCAATTCCCTTATAGAGTCCCGTCTCAAAAAGTCTTCGCAGACTCTGCCGCACATCGCTCGGATCAAGACGCTTGCCGGGCTGGAGTGGAAGCTGGGCGGGAAGCGGCTCCAGACGCAGGCGGTCCACCCCTTCAAAACTAACTGCTGTTACGAGAAGCCCCTCCCAGGAGCGCAGGCTGTCGGGCGCCGCATTGGATGCTGTGGACGGAGGCGCTGTTGGGTTGCCCGGTGTGGAGACCGGAGGAACGGCCTGCGCTATCCCCGGCAGGGACGCACACCAGCCCAAAGACAGCAGGGCGGCGATAGCAACCCGCACACCCCTGCCAGCGGCCCACATGCGGCTATCCCATATACGGCTGCCCCAGAGAGGACCGCCACATATTCCCGAAAAAGCCAATCAGCCCTCGTATTCGCCTTTGTGATACAACGTCGGCGCGCCGCTAACCTGGCACCTGCAAACTCTAAGATGCGGGGTGTTTGGGGAGCAGAGCACCACTGCGGGCAGGCGGCATCCCGCAACCGACTTCTATACTAAAGACTGATTAGACTCATGGCGATGCCGACTGAAATCCGGCCCCTTCAATTTTCTTCTGAGCGGTACTCAAGGCAGGTGCTTTTTGCGGGTATCGGCGTGTCAGGACAGGAGAAGATTCGTGCCGCGCACGTTGCCATCGTTGGTTGTGGTGCGACCGGAGCCGCCGCCGCGAGCCTGCTGGCTCGAGCCGGAGCGGGGAAGCTTACACTGATCGACCGCGACTTCGTAGAGGAGAGTAATCTGCAGCGCCAGGTGCTCTTCGATGAGGCCGACGCCCGCCAATGTCTTCCGAAGTCCGAAGCGGCAAAAAGAAAGATCGCGCTCTTCAACGCCGAGGTTGCGGTCGAGGCGCACGTCGCAGACCTGACGCCCGAGAATATCGGCGAACTGCTGGCAGGCTCCGACCTGGTTCTCGACGCGACGGACAACTTCGAGACGCGCTATCTGCTCAACGATTATGCCGTCGAACAAGCGAAGCCCTGGATCTACTCTGCCGCAGTAGGAGCTTATGCGGCCACTATGAATATTCTGCCGGGCGAGACGGCCTGCCTCGCTTGCATCTTTCCAGAGCCGCCGGCCGGGACGGTCGAGACGTGCGACACGGTGGGGATTCTCAATTCCGCAGTAAACCTGGTCGCATCGCTCGCCGTAACGGAAGCCCTTAAGCTGATTGTTGGTTCGCCGGAACGGCTGCGGCGAACGCTTCTCTCGTGCGATCTGTGGGCTAACGAGTGGTCGGCTGTTTCCGGGGCGAAGCCGAGACCTGGATGCGAGGTCTGCGAGAGGCGGGACTTCCGTCATTTGCGCGGCGAGGGGCGCCCGCATATTACATTGTGCGGACGGAACTCGGTTCAAATTCATGAGCATGGGCGGGCAGTAGACTTTGAGGAGCTTGCGGAGCGTCTCCGCTCGCACGGAACCGTTCGGTCCAACAGCATGCTGCTCAGGTTTGAGCGGGGTGAACACACTATCACTGTTTATGCGGATGGCCGAGCCATCATTCAGGGTACAACCGATGTCGCCGCAGCCCGGACCCTCTATGCGCGTTATATCGGATCGTGAGGATAGGGAAGCTTCAAGTTCCTGCGCAGGCAACCTTTCGGGGTCCGATATCCCTCTAAGGTGAAGATATTGCAGCTGGATTCCTGTACCCCATTTCCCAAGGCATGATATCGAGGTCGCAATCCGTTTCACCGTGCCTGTTCGAAGTCGGGAATCATGCAATTGTCAAAGCAGCAAAGGATCACTTGATGAGCGCTGGCCAGACCGAACCAAAGCCCGCCAACCACCAGCATTTGCGACGAAATCCTCCGATTTTGGGAGAAGCCGAAGCTATCGCGGCTGCCCAAGCAGGGGATGAAAGGGCCTTCGAAACGCTCTATGCACTTCACAAAAGGCGCGTTTACTCTCTCTGCCTGCGAATGCTCGGCAATGTGGCGGCGGCCGAGGATCTGACGCAGGACGCTTTCCTTCAGCTGTATCGCAAGATCGGTACGTTCCGGGGCGACTCGGCGTTTTCGACCTGGCTGCACCGGCTGGCTGTAAACGTTGTGCTAATGCATTTGCGCAAGAAGGGACTTCCTCAGATTTCGCTCGAGGAGGCGCTGGAGCCCTCGCAGGACGACGGCCCTCGCAAGGATTTCGGCGGCCGCGACCTGCAGCTTTCCGGGTCGATCGACCGAGTTACACTGGAACGAGCTATTGAGGACCTTCCGCCCGGCTACCGGCTGGTCTTCGTGCTGCACGACGTGGAAGGCTACGAACATAACGAAATCGCCGAGATGCTGTCCTGCTCCATAGGAAACAGCAAATCTCAACTCCACAAGGCGCGGATGAAGCTGCGCGACCTTCTTCGGACCGGTCAGCGGAAAGAGAACGCCGTATGACCACGAGACCGAATGGCCGAACGACTGTTGGCAAAGCGATTATGACCTGTGCAGATTTCCAAGAACGACTGCCCGAACTGTTTGAGACAAAAGCGGATCTCAGCGCCGACGAGCATCTGAAGACCTGCGAAAACTGCGCCGCGTTAGTCCGCGACCTGGAATACATAGCCCAACAGGCGAAACTGCTCCTGCCTATCCATGACCCTAGCCCGGCTGTGTGGGAAAACATTAAATCGGCCATCCGCAATGACCCGGATACGAAGGGTGGATCATCGAACCCTTCAGTGCCGCGTCCGGCAGGGAGATAACGGACGCACGTCCATATAATGCGTACAGCGCGTTTGATACGCATGAGGACGCAAAGCAAAATTCCCGCAACGATTCGACGCATTGTACTTACCGGTTTCATGGGCGCCGGCAAATCGACGATAGGGCCGCTGCTCGCACGCAGGCTGGCGTGGGATTTCGTTGATACCGATGCTGCGGTTGAGTCACGTACCAGGCTGACTATCGCCAGGATCTTCGCAGAGAAGGGGGAGAGCGCCTTCCGCGCCCTCGAAGCAGAAGCGGTCTGCGCTTGCGCGCAGTCTGAAAAGCTGATTCTGGCGCTGGGCGGCGGCGCGCTCGAATCGGAGGGCACCAGAAAGGCCCTCTCCGGGCTGGACGAGACTTGCGTGATCTTTCTGGATGCTCCAATCGAAGTGATGTTGGCGCGGTGCATGGCCCAGCCGGAAGCTGCAGAACGGCCAGTGCTTCACGATCGCGACCGGTTAGCAGCTCGTTTGGCAAAGCGGCTTCCGCATTATCGGCAGGCGCATCTCACGGTGGCAACGGTGGGGCGGACGCCGGAAGCCGTCGCCGATGCAATCATTGAGGCTGTGGCAAACGCGTTGCCCCAGAGGGAAATTCCCAAAGTCCAGGAAAAGCATCCGATCTCAAAAAGCCGAGTTTAGATGAGCGATCTCAAAGCCAAAGTGCTGTCGCCTCAGGAACTATCGAGGCCGAACCAGAGGCCGGTCAGCGCCCGGTTGCGCAGGCAGAGGGCCGTCCGCGGGAACATCCTGTTCGCGTTCGGGGTGGCGTTGGCCCTTTATACCGCCTGGCACGTGCGCGATGTACTGGAAATCATCTATGTAAGCGCGCTTTTCGCGGTGGTGCTGATGCCTGTGATGCGCGGGATCATGAGGCTCCAGATCGGCAAGTGGCACCCCGGACGGGGCATGGCGATTTTCATCCTGCTGCTGGCCATCTCCGGTGGATTGACGCTGTTCTTTGTGTTTGCTCTGCCGCCGGCGATTCGCGACTTGCGCCAGTTTGGCGCCGAGTTGCCTACCAAGGGACCGCAACTTCTGGCCCGCGTTCACGAACTGCCCCTGATGAGGCACATCGATCTGAATGCGATGAATTATAAGATCCAGGATTATGCGTCGAATGCGGCAAGCTATCTGCTGCTGTCGATCAGGTCGTGGGCGACAAAGCTGTTTGAGGTGATCACGGGCGTTATCCTGACGGTCTATTTCATGCTTGAGGGGGAGGTTGCCTACCAGTGGCTGCTGTCGTTCTTGCCTGTGGACAAGCGGCAGCGGCTGGACACCACGCTAGCGCGAGCCGAAGTGCGGATGGGGAAATGGCTGCTTGGACAGGCCTCACTCATGCTAATCCTGGGCCTTACAAGCATGACTGTCTTCCTGTTTCTGCATGTGCGCTATGCGTATGCACTGGGTGTACTGATGGGGCTATTCAACCTGATACCCATTGCCGGCGCGGTGATTTCGATGGCGCTGGTCGTGATGGTTGCGGCGATCGATTCCTGGGGCCGGGTTGTGGGGGTCCTGGTCTTTTACTTTATTTACGCGCAAGTTGAGACTTCATATCTGACGCCGCGAATCATGAAAAACAGCGTGGACCTGATCGGGCTGGCGGTCATTGTCGCGCTGCTGCTGGGAGCATCTCTGGCCGGGATCGTCGGAGCTATGGTTTCGGTACCCTCTGCAGTGCTGGTTGCCGTGCTGCTCAGCGAATACGCGGTCAAAGACGAGCCGATTATCGCCGAACCAAGACCGCTGGCCGAGATCAAGTGAATGAGTCCCGATCGGAATTTCGGACAGTGCCCGGGCTACTCAAGCCTGATACCACGCCTAGAACCCGCCTCGGCATTGCTATCATAAAGTGTGAATCCCTCGCATCAGCTTGCCCCCTCGACTCAGCTTGTTGAGGAGACGCTCGGACCGGACGCGGCGGAGTTATCGCCAGGCCGGGCTCAAGGGACATCTCAGAGAGGAAGACAGCCGCCCTCCCACGCAGGCGAGACGGCTTCCCTAATCGCTGACTATCGCGAACTGTTCAAGGTGCGGGTCACGCTCATGGTGGTCATGACGGCCTGGGCCGGCTTTTACCTGGGATCGATGCAGTCGGGAATCAGCAGCGTGCAGCCGGGACTGGTCGAGGCCCTGTTCGGGATCGCCATGGTCTCAGCCGGCGCAGCGGCGCTGAATGAATGCGTTGAGCGAAAACACGATGCAAAGATGATCCGCACCTCGCGGCGGCCGATGGTCACGGGGCGGATCGGGCTGGCACACGGAATCCTTATCGGGCTGGCGGCGATAGCGGCAGGATCGATCTGGCTGGCGCGAGAGACGAACCTTGTAACAGGCATATTGACGCTGATGACGGCGTTCACCTACGTAGCTATCTACACGCCTCTGAAGCGATTTACGACCCTGGCGACCTTCATCGGAGCGTTTCCGGGAGCGATGCCTCCGCTGCTCGGATGGACGGCTGCGCGTGGGAGGATCGAGTGGCCGGCAGTGGCCCTTTTCGCCATTCTCTTCGTCTGGCAGTTTCCGCACTTCATGGCAATCGCCTGGCTCTATCGCGAAGATTATGGGCGCGCCGGAATCCGGATGCTCCCGGTAGTGCAGCCCGACGGTTGGTCGACGGTAATCGAGGCGATTACGTATGCGGTGCTGATGATTCCCGTCAGCCTGCTTCCGGTCTGGCTGCATCTTGCGGGACCGTATTACGGCATAGCAGCTGCGGTGCTGGGAGCAGTCTATCTGGGTTATACGATCCGGTTCTCGCACATCACGCGCGCGCGATCGACGATTGAGTCGAAGATGTACGCTCGTGATCTGCTGAAGGTCAGCGTCATCTATTTGCCTCTGCTCTTGACGGCGCTGATGCTGAATGCGAAAGGAAAGTGAGAAATTGCAGGTAACGGTCGAAAGAAAGAGCACTCCGGGAAAAACCCCGCCAGCGACTATCGCGGCGATCATCGCAACCAGCGCTGTGGCGAGCGCGTTCATCTGCTGGCTGGTCTATTTTCACGCGCCGACCGATGTGGCGGGAACACACCTGCTGTTTCTGCCTGCGACAAATGCGGCGCTGAACGCGCTGAGCACTATCGCGCTGCTGTTCGGATTCGCCTATATTCGCCGTCGGGAGATCGCGAAGCACAGGGCGGCGATGCTCACGACGTTCTTCTTTTCTTCGATATTTCTGGTCTCATACCTGGTGAACTTCACATTGCACGGCGAAACCAGGTTCCCGCGGACCAATCCGCTGTGGAATGTTTACTGGCCAATTCTGGCCTCGCATATCGTGCTCTCGACGATTGCGCTGCCGCTGGTCCTGATCACGTTTTTCTTTTCGCTGACGGGAAGGTTTCCGCAGCACCGCCGGATTGCGAGATGGACATTCCCGATTTGGCTGTATGTTTCGGTCACTGGAGTGGTTGTGTACGCGATGCAGGCGTATTGCCACTGAGGATGCGACGATGCAGGTTGTCATGAAACCCGAGCCTGAGTCGAAGAAGACAACGGCGAAATCCGGCCGCGTCGGGCTATTTGTGGCATCGAGGAGCGGAAAGCACGGGGCGGGGAGCTCGAAGGACGACGGCACGCGCCAGCTTTTGCAGAGCGGCGGGTGGACGATTGTCGCGGGGTTATTGGCGCTGCTGCTCATGATGACGGTCTTCGGCGGAGTGACGCATCAGGGGCCACAGACAAGCTCAGGCTGGCTGGCTTTGATCGTTGCGCTCATGTGCCTGCCCTTCGGGTCGCTGCTATTTCTGCTGGGAGCCGCGAAGTGGCTAAGGAACAGGCGTCTCAAGCGCCGGGTTTAGCACATTCGTAACGTGATTTCCTCCCCGAACTCCCTGTTATTCTTCTCGGAACATTCCTCTGGAGTACCCAGTCATGGCAAGAAGCGTCAATAAGATCATCCTTCTCGGCAATGTAGGCAAAGACCCTGAGATTCGCGCTACCGGCGGCGGCATGATGGTCGCCAACTTCTCTCTGGCGACGACGGATCGCGCCAAGGATGCGACCGGCAACTGGACCGATAAAACCGAATGGCATAATCTGGTGGCCTTTCAGCGGACTGCCGAGATCGTTCGCGATTACGTAAAGAAGGGATCGAAGCTCTACATCGAGGGCAAGATCCAGACACGTTCATGGGACGATAAAAACTCAGGCGAGAAGAAATATCGCACGGAAATAATTGTTAACGAGTTGGTTCTGCTCTCCGGCAAGGGTGAGGGAGGCGACGGGGGCAACTACAATCGAGGCTCGTCCTACGATCAGCGGAGCACGAGCAGCTCGGACGACCTGGTGAACTCGACCGAGATCACTGACGAAGACATTCCCTTCTAACGCGCAGGCAAATAGCAGGCGACCCGGAATGGTTTATGGGCCTCTCATTTAGGGAGGAGTGGTCCATGATAGCCATTATCGGGCTTGTCTTTGTCGCGCTGGTTCTATGCATCCTGTTCTTTGTGCGAGGAACGGTGAGGCCGGTCACTCCGGCACCGCAGCCCAAGAGGAGCGATACAAGGCCTGAGGGCCCTCGTGCTACGGGAATGAACTAGGGCTACCGTTTAGAGGATGTCAGCTCAGCCATCGCGGGCGCACTGGCCGCCTGATCGAGACGCTGTTTGGCTGCCGCGAGGCTGATATCGTGAGGAACAGGACGGAAGTTGCTGCGCTCCTCGCGCTGGTCTTTCGCGACGGTGTGGAGAAGGAACACTCTGCCCTGGATATGGACATCGACCAGGTCGGTCTTCCATCGGGTCTCGCTGACCTGCTCCCGGCGAACTTCAAAT
>JAFAMZ010000230.1 GCA_019232935.1 Silvibacterium sp. | reverse complement strand
TGCGCGGCAAGCCCGTGGTCGTCGACGCACGCGACTTTTTCTACTCGCGGATCAACATGGCGATGGGCGAAGACGTGGTCGTCGAGATTCTCGACGGTGAGGGCAACTGGCAGTACGTCAACGAGGCCTGCGCCCGCCTGCTCGAACGCCCCCGCGACTGGTTTCCTGGCCGCAACATGTTCGCTGAGCTCCCGGAGCTCGAGCCCGACTGGCGCAACATCCTACGCACCGTCGCAACCACACGCGAGACCTATCTCGACCGCACCTACCGCGGGCTGCTTAATCTGCCGACCAGGGGCGAAGGCTGGGTCTGGAACGTGCTGGCCTTCCCCATCACCCTGCACACCCGGGATACCGGGGTAGTCTTGTCGGCACGTATCCTCGAGCGAAAAACGGTACTGTGATTCGAATGAGCGCGTGGGCGGCAATTCTTGCCGCCGCTCTCTGCCCGGGTGTGGCGGCGTGCCGATCGGCCTTTGTCGAAACCACGGTCGAGAATCAGAGTTCGGCTCCCCTGCACCTCATCGAAGTCGATTACCCCAGCGCCAGCTTCGGCATGCAGACGCTGGATTCTCACGCGAGCTATCGCTATCACTTCAAGGTCCAGGGCACCGGACCCGTCACCGTCACCTTTATCGACAGCACCGGCAAGCCGCATACCGCAACCGGCCCAACACTGACGCAGGGACAGCACGGCAACCTGAAGATCACCATCGATCAGGCCAATGCCGTAAGCTGGGGGGCGAATCTTACCTCCGGCACACCCTGATACTTCCATGGCAACAAAACGCATATAGAGACTTCTGGCCAGCGGCCGGCTTTCGGTGCTAGCATTCACGTCAAAAGCGCGTGAATAAAGCGCGAAGTTTTGCCGCGTTCCAATTCAGGTTGCTCTTCTGCTCAAACTTCTATTGAGCCGCTCGTCAATCGCAGTGCATTGAAGGAGGCCGATATGCGTATTTCCTTTGGAACGGTCCCAACCCTGGCTGCAGCCGCCCTGCTGACTACGGCCCTCTCAGCGCAGCAGCCCGCTTCGCCGGCTCCCAGCGACGATACCACCGCTCAGGCCGCTCCCGTACACGCCAACTCCAAAGTAAGGATCGTGCGCCTGAGCGAGGTGAAGGGCGAGGTCAGCATCGACCGCAGCACCGGCCAGGGGTTTGAACAGGCGATTGCCAACATCCCCATCATCGAGAATGCGCAGCTCAAGACGGTTACCGGCGCGGCGGAAGTAGAGTTCGAGGACAACAGCACCCTGCGGGTCGGCCCCGATTCGCTCGTGACGTTTCCGAAGCTCGAAATGCAGCCCGACGGAGTGAAGCTGTCGACCATCGCGCTGCAGCAGGGTCTGGTCTACGTTAGCCTGCTGAACACGAAGGATGAGTTCACGCTGGCATTCGGACAGCAGAAGGTGCATCTGCAGCCCTCCAGCCATATCCGCCTGCAGGTCGAGCCCTCCGAGGCCAGGCTTGCGGTTTTCGAGGGCTCGGCCAGGGTCGAGGGACCCGCAGGGACCCTGGAAGCTGCGAAGAAGAAGACTTTGGTCTTCAATCTGGCCGATCCCAATGCGATGGTGGTCGCCAAGAACGTGGAACCGGATCCCTTCGACAACTGGGACCACCAATCTTCCGATTACCACAAGCACTACACGGGCAACAGTGCGCTCGCCGGCTCGCCCTATAGCTACGGCGCGAGCGACCTGATGTACTACGGAAACTTCGTGAACGCCGGTGGTTGCGGCACGATGTGGCAGCCCTACTTCGTGAGCGCTGGGTGGGACCCCTTCGCTAACGGCATGTGGGCCTATTACCCCGGCGCTGGGTATTCATGGGTCTCACCGTATCCCTGGGGATGGATGCCGTTCCACTACGGCAACTGGGTTTCCTGCCCCGGAATGGGCTGGGGATGGCAGCCCGGAGGCGCATGGGACGGTTTAGGTAATCAACCAACTGCACTGGGCACCGGCGGGATGCCTGTAAAGCCGGTGAAACCTCCGCAGGAGCCGGGCGGCAGAGGATACGTAGTCGTGAATCAGAAGCCCCTGGCTTCATCCTTCGGCAGCGGCGATTCCTTCGTCTTCCGGAAGGACTCGGCCGGCTTCGGGGTTCCTCGCGGCAGCCTTGGAAAGCTTGACTCCTATTCGCGAGAAGCCATCCATCACGGCTCCTCCAGCATTCCGGTGTACTCGATCTATGCCTCGGGTTCGCAGGGCGGCCATTCGCATGTGGCGCAGGCAGGAATGGTGGAGTCTCCCCATCCCGGAGTAGCTCCGCCTTCATATCAAAATGGGGCGGGCAGCTCAATGGAGCGCTCGGCCGGCGGATCGCAGCACGGCTATTCCATGAGCGCACCCAATTCGGCGGGCCATATGGGAGCGCCCGGCGGCTCTCCCTCCGGCAGCGGTTCAGGCAGCAGCCACAAGTAGCTTCTCTTCTCCGATCTCTAGATCGGAATCGCGTGGGTTACAGACTCGGTCTGTAACCCATTTCGTTTTTTGCGAAACGAAGCGGCGGGCGCTCGAAGCCGCTCAGGCCTTCTTCGGAGACTGGTGGAAGCCGAGGATATTGCCTTCGGTGTCCTTGAACGCTGCGATCCAGCCCATCCCCTGTCCGATTTCCATCCTGGGGAGCGCGACCGTGCCTCCAGCAGCGACCACTTTGGCAAGAGCGTCGTCGATCGATTCGACCGAGATGTAGTTCATGAAAGGCTGGCCGGGATTCTGGCGGGCTGTGAGTCCGCCATTGATGCCGGTGTCTCCATCTTTGGTTTCGACGAGCCAGTAATTCATTCCCCACGGATCGGAGATCTTCCATCCGAGAGCCTGCTCATAGAACTTGATGGCCCGCTGGACATCGTCCGCTGGAATTTCGAAGTGCGCGATTGGGTTTGCCATAGCGGGAGAATGATAGCGGGTAGGAGGTGGGAGTGGGAGAGGATTGTGACGAAAGGGCTTTGTTGCATCAGTGCTCGTTTGTTCCCCCCTCTGAAATTAATCTTCCGGCAAAGCCGATTTCGGGGTATAAGGCTGTCATCCTCAAGAGGGTTCTGGAGCGGCTATGCAACAGCGGCACCGCTTTTTTTTGCCTGGTCTCATTCTCGTCGTCGCAATCCTGATTTCCCAGCCCGGATTGCTGTTCGGCCAGAACAAACAATCCGGCAGCATCGGCCTTATCGATGAATCAGCGCTCGTGACCCTCAAAGGCAACCGGCATCCGCTGGCCAATGCAGCCAACGACCGCGGAGAGGTAAGCCCCGATCTATCCATGGACCGGATGCTCCTCGTCCTGCGGCCCGCCGATGAAACGGCCCTCCGGCAATTGATTGCAGACCAGCAGGACAGGCGCTCGGCGGCCTTTCACGCATGGCTCTCTCCCGAGGAATTCGCCGCACGCTTCGGCCCATCGAAATCCGACCTGCAGACGCTTGCGGCGTGGCTCGAAGGCCACGGATTCCGCGTGAATCGAATCGCCCGCAGCGGCATGGCCATTGAGTTCAGCGGAACCGCCGGCGAGGTAAAGCAGGCTTTTCACACCCCGATCCATCGCTATGAGGTCGCCGGAGCGCAGCACATCGCCAATGCCTCCGATCCGCAGATTCCTGCCGCTCTGGCCCAGGTGGTGGCCGGAGTAGACACGCTGCACGACTTCCGGAAACTGCCGTGGATACGCGTGATGGGCACGGCCACGCGGATCGGAAACACGAGCGAATGGCAGCCCCAGTTCACCTACAACGGGCCGGCAGGCGCCGCGCACTATCTTGCGCCTGGAGACTTCAGCAAAATCTATAACACTGCCCCCCTTTACAAAAGCGGCACCGACGGCAGCGGCCAGAGCATCGCCATCGTCGGACGCAGCAATATTTTCCTCTCCGACGTCCAGATTTTCCGGATCGCCTTTGGCCTGCCCGCGAACGATCCGCTGATCATTCTCGACGGGCCCGATCCCGGCGACCTTTTTGGCGGCGAAGAGGCCGAGGCCGACCTCGATGTCGAGTGGTCCGGAGCGGTCGCGCCGAAAGCGACGATTAAATTCGTGGTCTCGGCCAGCACGGATACAACCGACGGTGTCGACCTGTCGGCGGAATACATCGTGGACAACGATCTGGCGCCCGTGATGAGCACCAGTTTCGGCCAATGCGAAGCCATGCTCGGGCAAGCCGAAAATGCGTTCTACAACAATCTGTGGGAGCAGGCCGCGGCCGAGGGGATCACCGTCATTGTGGCCACCGGCGACTCCGGCGCTGCGGGTTGCGACTATCCCTATGGGGCTGCGGCAACACACGGCCCGGCGGTCAGCGGGCTGGCTTCCACGCCTTTTAATGTGGCGCTCGGCGGCACTGAATTCAACGAAAACGGAAACGCTAGCGCCTATTGGTCCTCCACGAACGGCACGGATCAGTCCTCTGCGCTGGGCTATATACCCGAAGATGTCTGGAACGAGAGCTGCGCAGATGCGAACCAATGCGGCGCCGTCTCGCTCTACGCCAGCGGAGGCGGACAAAGCTCCCTCTACGCCAAACCCGCGTGGCAGGCGGGTCCGGGCGTGCCGGACGATGGAAAGCGCGATGTGCCCGATGTCTCGCTGGCGGCTGCCGCGCGTCACGACGGCTATCTGCTCTGCCAGGAAGGCACCTGCGCTACCGACGGGGAGGGCCGTCTCTACAACGCGGAGGTGATCGGCGGCACCTCGGCTGCCGCGCCCACCTTTGCCGGCATCATGGCGCTCGTGGCGCAGAGCGCAAAAGGGCGAGTGGGGCTGGCGAACTTCGTGCTGTACCCGCTTGCGGCCGCGCAGAACGACGCAAACTGCAACGCGAGCGGGCCGCCTCAGGCCTCCTGCGTATTCAATGACGTAACCCAGGGAAACAACAATGTCCCAGGACAGACCGGAGCAGCTGCGGGTCCGGGTTACGATCTGGCCACCGGGCTCGGTTCGGTCAACGCAGCGAACCTCGTAGCGAACTGGGCATCTGTGGCGCTGCGCAGCACCACGACATCGCTGACGCTATCGCCCATGAGCATCACCCACGGTCAGAGCGTGACCGCTACAGTCAATGTCGTGCCTGCAACCGGCTCAGGAACGCCCACCGGCGATGTAGCTGTCATCACCGGCGGAACCGGAGACCTGAATCTGGGCAATCTCCGCAGCGGCCAGCTCTCGTCTGCCATCTCGTCGCTGCCCGGCGGCAGCTACTCTGCTGTTGCGACCTATAGCGGCGACGGGACTTTCGCCCCCAGCACATCCAGCGGGGTTGCGGTCACGGTAACTCCGGAGCCCAGCACGATTGCTTTCTCGACCTCGGGCACAAGTGTGACCTACAGCGAATTTCTGGACCTGCAGGCGAGCGTAACGGGCGCTTCGAAGCAGGGTATCGCCACAGGTACAGTTACAATTGCGGACACCTTCAACGGACAGACAACAGCACTGATGACGGCTCCCCTCAACAGCCAGGGCAACCTCGCGGTTACAGACACGGCCCTTGCATTGGGAACCCACCGGCTCAGCGTGTCCTATTCCGGAGACCCGAGCTTCAAGGCGAGCTCCGCGATGCCTGTAACCGTCACGGTGACAAAAGGACCAACGAATACGCTGCTCCTTGCGCCTGCGGGGGCGCTCCCGAATACCGCGGTCGTTGTGCAGGCCTTCGTTTTCCCCACCCAGGGGTTCGCATTTCCAACAGGCACCGTACAGTTTTTTGACGGAACCACCGCGCTGGGTAAGCCCGTCGCGGTCGTCAATGAGGTTGCAACGCTCACAACGACACAACTATCGAACGGCGCCAACAGCATCACCGCTCAGTACTCCGGAGACTCCAATTTCAACTCGTCCACGTCTACTGCCGACAGCGTTATCGTCGCCAATCCTGATTTCCAGATAGCCGTCAATCCGGGTAACGTGACCGTCTCTTCATCCACTCCCGGAACGGCGAAGATTCTGGTCAGCCCCGGCCCCGGCCTCGGATTTCAGGGGTCCGTATCCTTCGCATGTTCCGGTCAGCCGTCAGGGACAACGTGCAGCTTCCAGCCGTCAACCCTCACCCTTGACGGATTCAATCCGCAAACTACTACCCTGACCATCAGCATGGGCGCAGGGTCTACAAGCGCGGGCGCAGCCGACGGCTCGCACTTGTTTGCCGCCCGCCTGGGAGGTCTCGGCCTCGCATGCGTGTTCCTGCTGGGCTGGCCGAGACGGAGGCGATCGCACTTCGGAAATATGCTGCTGCTCGCGGTGCTGCTGGGCGTTGCCGCCGGATGCAGCGGAGGCTCGAACCCGCCCTCAACCAACACCGTAACCAGCTCAAACCCATCTACGCCGCAGTCCTACGTGCTGGTGGTGACCGCAACAGGCACGGCAAACACAAGCACGGTCAGCCATACGGTCTCACTCGCTGTCACCGTGCAATAGCCAACTCCACCGACCCTTGGAGGCCGTCAAATGGCCATACTTGCCCAAATCAAGCACATCATCGTGGTGATGCTTGAGAATCGCTCCTTCGACAACATCTGCGGATGGCTCTACAAGCCCGGCACGCCGCAGCCGACGCAATTTCTCCCGGCAGGGAGTCCGCAGCGATTCGATGGGCTCAACTCCTCGCTCTTTAATCCTGTTCACGAGACCTATTTCAACGGCCAGTCAGCTGAAACCTATCCCATCTTCGACCGAGCGAACTCGACAAATATGCCCAATCCCGATCCGAAGGAAGATTTCGACGACGTGAACTATCAGCTTTTCGGCACCGAGCCTCCAAATCCGAATCCCAAATGGCCCAACCTCGGCTTCGTCATCAATTATGCAAAGGTCACAGGCACAAATATCCCCGTGCAGATCATGGAGCCATTCAGTCCCGACCAGGTCCCGGTAATTTCCGCGCTCGCCACCAACTATGCCGTGTGCGATGCATGGTTTTCGTCGGTGCCCAGCAACACCTGGCCCAACCGCTGCTTCTTCCACTCCGGAACATCCAACGGCAACACCGTCAACGGCACAATACCCAATCCCTTCCTCTGGGACGTCCGCAATATCTTCAATGTGCTCGACGACATTGACGCGAATTGGAAGGTTTATCACGACACCATCTTCGTTCCCTCGCTCACGTGGCTGATGTTTCCTAACCTGTGGCCGCATCTGACCCACTTCGCCACCTTCGACGCGTTCATAGACGACTGCGCCAGCGGCAATCTCCCGCAATATTCCTTCATCGAGCCGAGCTTCCTCGCCAGTCCGAAGGACCAGCACCCGCCGCACGATGTGGTCGCCGGTGAGCAGTTCCTCTATGAGATATGGCAGGCGGTTAGCCAGTCGCCCGCCTGGCCCGAGACCCTCCTGATGATCACCTACGATGAGCACGGAGGCACCTACGACCACGTGCATCCGCCGTATGGCGCGGCGCCTCCCGACGCGAAGAGCAACCCCGGGGAGATGAACTTCGCCTTCGATCGCTTCGGTGTGCGCGTTCCATGTGTGCTCGTCTCACCGTGGATCCAGGCGGGCACCGTCTTCCGCTCGCCGACGAGCACACCCTACGACCACACTTCCCTGCTCTCGACCCTTCGCGACTGGATCGGCATCCCCGCCGAAAAGATGCTCACCAGCGCTCGCATTGCCGCGGCTCCCACGCTGGAGCATGTTCTCACTCTCACCACACCGAGACCCGACATCCCGAACATCGCCGTTCCGGCCCAGGAGGTCCAAGAGACCTCAACCTTCAGGCCTGTAAATCCGCTTCAGCAGAGCCTCGTCTCGGCGG
>JAFAMZ010000427.1 GCA_019232935.1 Silvibacterium sp. | reverse complement strand
GGCCCTGCCGTTGGCCGATTGAACGCTCGCCGACTGGATCTCGACATCCAAAGCAGCCGAGGTGGGATCGCGCGAAGTGAAGGTCAGCGTGGCGGTCCATTTTTCGAAATTGCCCGTCATCGGCCTCGAAGACCCGACATTGAATCGGATGGAACTCTGGACTGGAGTGACCTGAAAAACCGGCACCTGTTGTGCCAGGGACGGCAGGCACAGGAGTGCAGCCGCTACAAGAACAAGGAAAGGGAGTCGCATGCCGAGAGTCTCGATGGATCGAGGCTTCGTGTCAACTGACTTTGAAAAGTCCACCTGCCGGGAAGGCTTCAACCGCGCCCCATGTGTGCCACCGCGACGGCGATTCGTATCGACGTGAGCAGGATGAATAAGACCCATATCCCCAGAGCGATTACGACATTCCGCTTCGCGCGACGATAGTCAGGATCATCCGAGCGAAGAGAGAAAAATCGCACCCACCAGCGAATAATCAGCACCGGAACCAACGCCAGCAACCCGTAATAGCCAACCGTACCGATGAGGCCCATGAAAGGCACAAGCGCAAGGAAAAAGAATACGATGAGCGATCCTGCGAGTATTCGAACGTAGCTGGCGTCGTTGCATGCCTCACTAACTTTGGTGGTCAGCGTGGCAGCAGCTTCGGCGGCCTGTCTATCGATCGGCGCGGAGCAGTACGGGCACTGCGAAAGAGAGGTGTTAATTGTTTGTCCGCATTGCGGACACTCAAAGACCCGAATGCCGCTTTCCAAAACACTCATTGTGGCTCCTCGGGGGGGAGTCATAACAATATGACCTGCCGCCGGAATCTGCAATCCGATTCCTCTCGCCCCTTCGCGCCACTGAGTTAAGAGCCTTGCGCCTCTCTCTCAAATCGTTTGAAATACCCTCTGCATGACAACCCATAAGCTTGCTTTTCTCTTTCCGGGACAAGGTTCTCAGGCCGTCGGCATGGGCCGGGAGCTCTACGACAAGTTCGCCATCGCCCGGCAGACGTTCGAAGAGGCAGACGATGCGCTTGGATTCGCGCTATCGGACCTGTGCTTCAACGGGCCCGAGGAGCAACTGAAGCTGACCGAGTTCACGCAGCCGGCGATTTTCACGGTTTCCATTGCCGCGCAGCGGGTGTTGGCCGAGAAAGGCATCACGCCGGGCTATGTGGCGGGGCACTCGTTGGGCGAGTATTCGGCGGATGTTGCGGCAGGGGTTTTATCTTTTGCAGATGCGGTTCGCACAGTGCGCAGCCGCGGGCGGTTCATGCAGGAGGCGGTTCCGGCGGGCAAAGGCGCGATGGCGGCCATTCTTGGCCTGACTTCGGAAGACGCCGCGAAGGCCTGTGTCGATGTCGCGGCGGAGACGGGCGGGGTGGTCTCGCCAGCGAACTTCAACTCTCCGGAGCAGACGGTGATTTCGGGCGCGGCGGGGGCGGTCGAGCGGGCGGCGGCGCTATGCAAAGAACGCGGCGCCAAGAAGACGGTGATGCTTCCCGTGAGCGCGCCGTTCCACTGCGCGCTGATGCAGCCGGCACAGGTCCGGCTGGCTCCGCTGCTGAGAGAGATTGCGTTTTCGGATGCGTCGGTTCCGGTAGTGGTCAATGTGGATGCGGCTCAGGTCTCCGATGGGGAGCGGCTGCGTGACGCGCTGATCCGGCAGGTGACGGGTTCCGTCCGATGGGTGGAGTCGATGCGGGTTCTGATCGAACAGAAGCCGACACATTTTATTGAGGTCGGTCCCGGCAAGGTGCTTTGCGGGCTGATGCGGCAGATCGATCGGGGACAGAGTTGTCTCAATGTGGGGGATGTGGCGAGCCTGGAGAAAACGCTACAGCAGCTTGAGGCAGCGAGTCAGCAGGTCAGCGAGTCAGCGGGATAGCGAAAGGCAATTCACCACAGAGACCACTAAGTACACAAAGAAATTCACCGCCAAGTCGCAAAGGAACGCAAAGGCTTCGATCTGAGTGGGCAGTCAAAATTCGCCAGAGATCACCGTTTATTTGCAGTCGTACTGCGTGTCCTGCGCTGCGATGATCTGCCATTTGCCGTTTCGCTTGAGCCAGGTGTCGGTCCAGATCTGGCATCGAGATTT
>JAFAMZ010000244.1 GCA_019232935.1 Silvibacterium sp. | reverse complement strand
CACGGTAGCTCGGCGAGGCCAGATGAAAAAGCTTCTTGTACCAAGCGCGGCGGCGCTGTTATTTGCTGCGCCTGCACTCGGGAACGTCAGTGTGACAACTCCTGCAAACGGCGTAACTATAACGTCCCCGGTCCATTACGTCGCGACAGCTACGACCAACACGTGCTCGAAAGGCGTGGCGTCGATGGGCATCTATGTGGACTACAAGCTGATCTATGTGGTGAACGGGACGACCCTGAATACAAGCGTTACATTCAGTCCGGGGAGTTACTACACCGTCGTCGAGGAATGGGATTACTGCGGCGGAGCAACCTACACACCCATCAATCTGACCGTTGTAGCTCCGACGGTTGCGGTTACGGCAAACTCAAGCACCATTACCGCTGGAAGCTCGGACATTCTAAGGGTCACCGCAACGGCGTCCAGCTCCGTAACCCTGACGGGGAGCAACGGAACTTCGTATACGCTGGGACCGACGGGAGGGAGCGTAACAGTAGCTCCATCCACAACGACGACCTATACTGCCGCTGCAACCAGCTCCGCAGGGAAGATCACCGCCGCAACTACGGTCACAGTGATCCCGCCCGGCGATCTTTCGGCCATTGGTCACGTGATCTTTATGCTGCAGGAAAACCGCTCGTTTGACAGCTACTTCGGCATGCTGAATCCGTATCGCAATGCCAATCACTGGAACACTGGCGACGACGGAAAGACCTATCAAGTTGACGGAATCGACGACAAGCTCGGCAAAATATCCAATGAGGACGATGAGGGCGAAGCCTTTTCGCTTTACAAGTTCAGCAGCAGCTGTATCGACGACCTGAGCTCGGCTTGGCTCGAGAGCTACGGCGACGTGAACCGCTGGGATTTCTCGACTACGCGCGGAATCAACATGGATGGCTTCGTTCACATCGCCGAGGGCTACGGCAAGAGCTGTCAGGCAAGCGGTCGCTGCTCCGGAACCTTCACCGACCTGGTAGGCAAGCGCGCCATGGGTTACTACGATCAGGAATTCCTGAATTACTACTACTACATGGCATCGCAGTTTGCCGTTTCCGACCGCTGGTTCTCGCCGATCTCCAGCAAGAGCATCGATAACCGCATAGCAACTTTTACGGGCGGCACTACTCAGGGCCTCGTCTTCGACCCCGGCAACGACGACCATCTGTCCCAGCTCAATATAGCCAATATCTTTCAGGAACTCGACCAGGCCAGTGTGTCGTGGAAGATTTACTACACGGTCACACAGGGTCTGTGCCTTCAGGAGGACGACTGCGGCGGTTCGCCCAACGCAGCTTACCCTGCGACTGACTTCTCAAATCTCGCCTACTCATATCAGTATCTTTACGAAAACCCAACTCATGCGGCCTGCACTGGAACGACCAAGCCCTCAAGTGTCGTCGGCGACAAGACGAATTCGTTCTGCATCGACCCAAACCACATTGCTCCGATTTCGACCTATTTTACCGACCTCACAAACGGCACCCTTCCGAGTTTTGCTTTCATCGAAGCCGGTTACGGGAACAATGACGAGCACCCCGGCTCCGGTCAGTCCATCCTCGCCGGGCAGGCGCAGGTTGCGAAAATCGTGAACGCGCTGATGAACAGCTCTTCCTGGAAGAAATCCATTTTCTTCCTCAGCTACGACGAGGGAGGAGGTCCTTATGATCACGTTCCCCCCGTCCCCGGCCACTCCAACCAAAACACCAGCGCCGCCCTCGGCGCGATTTCCGATATCTCGCAAATCGCGGTGAATCCGGACAGTTACAAGCCATGCGAGCCAAGCGGTGGAACGCCAACCCTGCACTGCGATCTGTTCTCCAATGATCCCGGAGCGAATCCCAGCGATGCCCCTGAGCAGCAAGGCTTCGCTGCCCAGCTTGGCTTCCGCGTGCCCAACATTATCATTTCGCCATTTACCCGCAGGCATTATGTTTCGCACACGCCAATGGATCACACCGCCGTGATCAGATTCGTCGAGAATCGATTCATTGGTGGCTCGGCACATTTGACAGCCCGGGATGCCGCACAGCCGAATCTGCTGGAGTTCTTCGACTTCTCGCGCGTGCCCTGGGTGACCGCCCCAAACCCGCCCGCTCCTGCGAGCCCGTCGACTCTGGGGTACGATCCGTGCACCCCTCAGAACTTCGCGCCATAACTGTTAAAAGTGTTTCTCTCCTTGACAGCCTAGGAGACCATTAGCTACTCTCCTAGACACTCTTGGAGAGTAGCCAAAAGATGGCGAAGGGCACTTCGATCGATCTCCTGCAGGGCACGCTGGACATGCTGGTCCTGAAAGCTGTCTCCTTGGGTCCATTGCATGGCTATGGCGTGCTGCTGCGCATCCAACAGCTTTCCGAGAATCGTCTTGAAATCCAGCAGGGCTCTCTGTATCCAGCCCTCTACCGACTGGAACATGAAGGCTGGATTACGGGCGAATGGGGTGAGAGCGAGAACAAGCGCCGCGCGCGCTTCTATCGCCTGACGAAGGACGGGCGCAAGCGGCTCGAGGCAGAGACCAGGAAATGGAATCAGTTCGCGGGCGTGGTCGGCACCGTTCTCAACGCTGTTCCCGAGCAGCTATAGGTGCGAGCAGCCATGAGCTTGAGCAGCCGTTTTCGAACCTGGTGGCGCGCGGTTACCTCCGGTCCGGCGCTGGAGCACGACGTAGACGAAGAGCTGCGCTTCCACATCGAGAGCTACGCGAGGACCTCATGCGCGATGGTCTGCCTCGCGAGCAGGCGCTGCGGCGGGCGAAGGCGGATTTTGGCAGTATCGCCGCAGGAAAGGAAAATTGCCGGCAGGCGTGGGGTACGCGCTGGTTTGATGAATTACGCGCCGACCTGCGTTATGCGATTCGCATGCTGGCGAAGAGTCCCGGATTTGCGCTGATTGCAGTGACATCGCTGGCGCTCGGAATCGGATGCAACACAACGATCTTTTGTTTCACCAGACATGTTTTGCTCGACAAGCTGAATGTGTACCAGCCGGAGGATCTGCGTCTGTTCGCATGGACAGGCGGCGAAAACAGGGTTCCGCTTCGCATCTGGGGTCATTGGAGCGAGCTGACGCATACCTGCACATCTTTTTCATACCCCGTCTATCAGCATCTTCGCCGACAGAACAGCGTGTTTGAGGATGTCTTTGCCTTCAAAGACATTCCACAAGTCACGGTAGCGGCGGAGGAAAAGCCGGAAGCAATAACAGCCGAACTTGTGTCCGGAAATTACTATTCCGCGCTTGGTGTCAGTGCGATTCTGGGACGTGGAATTCAGAGCTCGGATGACGACGCGCCAGGCAACGGCGCCGTTGCTGTTATCAGCGACGGATTCTGGTCGCGGCACTTCGGGCGCTCTCCCGATGCCATCGGCAAAACGCTTAGGGTGAACCTAATGCCTGTAACGATAGTGGGCGTGAATCCCCCTGCTTTCACCGGTGCGTCCAGCGTGCAAATCTCGCCTGATATTTTTCTGCCTTTCAGCATGGAGGCGATCGTTGCGCCAAACGGAACTAAATCACTCCTGACCAACCCGGACCAGTGCTGGGTGCTGGTGATGGGCCGCATCAAGCCGGGGATTTCCAATGAGTCTGCACGCGTGGCGATGGATGTTCTTCTGAGCAATGCGGGGTCGCGCTAGCCGCGAGCCTCGCGCCGGCACGCCGTGCAGCGAGTCTCGATCCGATGCGCGCATTGCGGCAGGAATAGGTTCGAATTTCAGCGTTCGCAGCGTTTTGAGCTCAGACCATCACCGGAATATTCGCAATGCCTTCCAACCCGAAGACGCGCCGATAGCGCTCCACCTCGTCTGCGGTGCCGAGCGCCTTCTGGAAGTTGTCGGAAAGCTTCACGGCAGGCCGCCCGTTCACATCCGTTAGCTTGCAGACGAGACTGATGGGTTCAAAGCCGTCGCCGCTCTGAGAATCCGGATGCTGCGGATTACAGTTGCGAAAGTCGTTGGTTAGCAGCGTTCCCCAACCCACGCTGAACCTGATGCGCCGCTCGGGGACCCACTTTCGTTCGTCGAGAAAGTCGCCTGAGGATTGGAAGTCTCCCAAGGTCGCGCCGTTCCTGAGTGAGCCGGCGAAATATGCGTGCAGGCGCAGTATCTTATCGATGTCCAGCGCGTCGGAGGCGATGAACAACTTCTGCCGAGGATCGCGCCCGCGCTCTTCAAGCCAAGCAATGTATTCGTCGCCTGCGACGAACGGGTCCTTGCTGTCGGCGCGCTGGCCGGTCCAGTCACCCACCCAGCCAGGCGCATTTTTTAGAAATTGAGTGGTGCCGAAAGTATCTGGCAGCAGAATCAGCAGCTCGCCCTGGTAAGTCTGCTGCCATAGATCGAGCAGATGGTATTGCGATTGCTTCAACTCTTCATCGTTATTGGCCATCGCCGCTAATGCCATCGGCAGCTCATGCGCGTTTGTGCCGATGGCCTCCAGGTCGTGGTTATACGCAAGATACGTATTCGACGTCCCGGTGAACCCTGGCCCTAGCACGTCGCTCATGGCCTTGACGACATACTCCTGCCACAGAAAGCTGTGCCGGCGGCGAGTGCCGAAATCGCTCACGCGCAGCATTGGAATGCCGCGCAGCCGTTCCATTTTTTCCCACAGACGGGTTTTCGCGCGCGCGTAAAGAATGTCCAGCTCGAATTCGCTGAGGCGCTTTAGTTCGGTGCGCGTGCGCAACTCGCTCACAATAGACAGCGCGTGGATCTCCCACATGGTCGTTTCCGTCCACAGGCCGCGAAAATCGAGGCAGATTTGGCCGCCCTCGACTCGCAGATCGTAATCGGAAAGCCGGAAGCCGTGTTCGAGCCAGTCGAGAAACTCAGGCTCGAACATACCTCGCCGCCCGTAGAACGTATTCCCGGCCAGCCAGATCAGCTCCGACTTGTGATACCGCAGTTTGCGCGTATGCTCAAGATGCTCTCGGAGCTCTTCAATGCGGATGAGCTCGGCTACCCGCACGTTCGTCGAGCGATTCACCAGTGAGAATGTGGCTTCGACCGCTGGAAAGTTCTTCCAGATGAATTGCAACATCAGCAGCTTGTAAAAGTCGCTGTCGAGCAGTGACCGCGTGATCGGGTCGACTTCCCAGTTGTGGTTGTGCGCGCGCCGCGCAAGATTGATGATCACGATGAAACCACTTTACCCGAGTCGCGGCTGGCATTTTGGCATCATGGAAGAACATGGAGATTACACCCGAGGATGTATTCGTCGTTGTCGATGTGCAAAATGACTTCTGTCCGGGTGGGGCGCTTGCTGTTCCGCATGGAGATGCTGTAATCGTGCCAATCCACAGGGCAGCACGCAAATTCGATCACATAGTACTCACTCAGGACTGGCATCCGCCCGGGCATCTCTCGTTCGCCGCCCGTCATCACGGACGAAGGCCGTTCGACAATATCCAGACTCCACACGGGCCGCAGATCCTCTGGCCTGACCATTGCATACAGGGCACCCCCGGCGCCGACTTTCATCCGTCGCTGCATCTCCACCCGGGCGAGTTGATTCTGCGCAAAGGGCACCACATCGACATCGATTCCTATTCTGCCTTTTTCGAAAACGACCACGTCACACCCACAGGTTTCGCAGGGTATTTGCGAGAGCGCAGCCTGAAGCGCGTCTTTTTTGCCGGCCTCGCGTACGACTTCTGCGTCGGGTTTTCGGCACTTGACGCGCGCAAGCTCGGGTTTCCGGCCGTGGTAATCCGCGAGGCGTGCCGGGCGATTGATCTGGACCGATCAGTGGAAATGATAGAGGAGGAGTTTCGCCGCGCAGGAGTATTAATCCTACAGAGTCTTGATGATTGAGAAGCAACAAACAGCACCGGCTTGCACCGGTGCCTTGATGACCCCTCTTCGGTTAACTACACCACGGGCGCTTGTAATATCTGCGCCAATGCATGGAGCCGATTGGCATCTGCCGGAGTCTTCGCCGACGAGGAAGCGCTCTCAACCGAAGCAGCCATCGCACTCAGCTTCGTGACGTCTTTCTTCGCCAGGTGCGACTTCTCCGCGTGCGCAATTGCTTTGCTGAGCCCGGAGATCTGTTTTGCCGAAAGTCCCTGCGACCGCTGCAGTTGATCAATGTATGCCTTGGCCACGACGAGCTGATTCGGCCAGGTGATCTTTGGCTGGTTCTGTACGTTCAGCTCCTTGAATTGCACAACATTGGCAGCATCAATTTCGTTCTGCGTGAGGTTCTTCGTTGGCCCCAGCTTGAAAACGTCCAGACCCCGCGCGATCTCCGACCCATAGATGTATCCGTTGTACCAGTAAGCTGACCAGTATCCGCCCAGAATCAGCACCTTAGGGTCGATTGCTCCGCGATCGAAGTAGGCGATCTCATACGGATGCGATGGATCGGTGAAATCCATGACCGAGATACCGCCCTGGTACCAGGCCTGCACTTCGATATCGCGACCGGGCACTGGGATGAGCGACCCGTTATGTGCGACGCAGTTTTCTGTGTCGCCCTGTGCCGCCGGCATCTTGTAATAGCTGTCGAAGGAAAGTTTGTCATCCTTGAGGCTAAAGATGGCGTCGGCTCCCCATTTGTTGGGATCATTCGGACGGCAGCGCGGCTGCAGCCCTCCGCCCCACTCATCGGTAAAGACCACCTTTGTCCCGTCGTTCGAGAACGAAGCCGAGTGCCAGTACGAGTAGTTCGGGTCATTCACTGCGTCAACGCGCTTCGGATTCACCGGATCCTTGATGTCGAGCAGGATGCCATTCCCCGAGCACGCTCCTGCCGCGAGCCCTATCGCCGAATACACGGTGATGTCATGGCACTGATTGGTGTCGGCCGGCTTCTCCGCGCCTTTATCATGGCTGCCGCCATTATTGAGTCCGTTGATGGCGCCGGTACGGGGATCGATAAATACCCGCGGGCTCGATACGACCTTCGCCTCCTGCGGCGTGGTCAGAGGGACCTTGATCACGTCGATGCGAAAGAGCGAGGTGTTCGGGTCTTTGTCCGGCTTTTCACCGGAGCAGCCTGCCATTTCTTCGGCTTGGCGCACGAACGACGTACCGGAAACATAGATGTAGACGTCGTACTTGTCGTTGGGATCCACGACGAGCGTATGCGTGTGCGATCCGCGGCAGGTTTGTACGGCAGCCACCTGCTTCGGGTTGCGAATATCCGAGATATCAAAGATACGCACGCCACGGAAGCGCTCAGGGTTCGCTGCTGGCAGACGACGATCCTTCTCGTGTCCGGGCTCGGGCGGTGGAGGCGGCGGAAATCCCTGCGTTCCGCAATCGAGTCGCCCATTCGGCATCTCGACTGACATGAACAGCAGATTTCCGTAGACCGAAACATCCCCCTGTCCACCGGGACACACCAGCGACGTCACCAGCGAAACCTCTGCCGGATTAGAAATATCGTAGAAGTTCACTCCATAGAAGTTGCCCTGAAAAAGATAATTGCCTTGGAAGGCCAAATCGGAGTTCGAAAACGCAAGCTGCGCAATCACGAGTTGGAACGGCTTCGGAATTTTGGTGAGCATCGCGCCGATTCCAAGCTTGTCGAGCGTTTTCTGCACTGCCGGATCATCGGGATTCATGGTGTTCAGCTGGAAGGCGTCGGGCTTTTTGATCCACGAGACGTGCTCCAGGCCCATCGCCGTCTCTCCAGCGTCATAAAGGCCGGACTTCAAACTGTAGCGTGGATCGTTGGTCGATGAGCCGGTCATGCCCGGAGGTAGCGTCGGGGGCGGCCCCGGCGCGAAGGGATCCTCTTCCGCTTCATTCTTCTTGGTATCGGCCGCGGATTTGCTGTCACCCGGTTGCTTGCCGTCGGTTGAGGACTGCGCCTGCACGAATCGGTTCCCGGTCATTGAACACATCACGACCAGCACAAAGACAGCACCCGCCATGCGAAGTCCGAGGCCCCCCAAAAGCTTCATTGTTTCTCCTGCAACATGTTTTCCATAATTCTGATCTCAGCGCGCTGCCCATTGTCCACGTCGGTTGCGAAATTGAACAGCTCGCCGTCCTGGCCGGCAGCAGGCGAGTCGAACAGCTCCTTCACCATCACCAACGCACCACCGTGGTGCTGGATCATCCCCGTCAGGAATAGCCGGTCGAACTGCGCGCCGCGGGCCCGCCGCAGCTCCTCCATCTGCGCCGGTGTAAGCATACCGGGCATCAACATCGGCTTGCCCTGCTTGTCCATCTCGGGCATTCCCGGCATTCCCATCGACGTCGACTGACCGCGCGCGACCAGCCATCGCTTCATAAAGCGAATTTCATCTGATTGGGAAAGGCTGATTCGCGCTCCGAGCGAGCGTACTTCCTTGTTCTCCGTATGCGACGGGATAAGCGCCGTCATCTCGACCGCCTGCTCGTGGTGCATGATCATGCCCTGCATAAATTCGATATCGGACTGCGTGGTCTTCGGTGCCGCGCCGGTGGTCGATTGGGGCAGTATTTTGCTGGGACTTCCCGGCGCGCCGGGCTGGACGATCACAGGCGGAGAGGACGACTGCTGCGCTTGAGTGGCAAAGGACAGAAGAATTCCGACAACGGCGGCAAATGGGACTGAAAGAGCCAGGTTGAATGTTCTGATGATGGGTTGCCTGAAGTCCCAACTCGATGGATCGAGTCTCCTGCCTGGTATATCGCGCATAATTCAGTCTTTCCACCGTATCACGGCGATGCAACCTTCCAATAGAGGGGACGATATCTGCAATCAGGAATTCAGAAAGCAACCCAGAAGGGCTGTTGGGGGATGGCGGCTTCGGCGCCGGACTTCTGCTTCGCGAGATACCGTTGATTGTCTGTATGTGGTTCTTCTGTTTATTCTGGGGATCTATATAGACCTGAGCGGTGCGATGGCCGCGCGAAGCCAGATTGCAACCGCTCTCGCGCCCGGATCGGGATGCCCAAGCACGCGCTCCCCAAGATAACTCGACCGGCCGAAGCGCGGCTTCATTTGCGCCGTGGCTTCAGCACCGAGCTCGGCTGCCTCCGCCGCTGCGAAAAGTGCCTCCCGGCAAGCAAGTCTACCGGAGGTTTTCAGCGCCTCGACGAACGGATGGAGCACATCCAGCATCGTGCGGTCCCCCGGATTTGCGCCGCCGAGCTCGGAGATTGCCCGGCACCCCTGTTCGAGCGCTTCCTCCCACACGTCGAGTCCAGTCCTCTCCGATTTCTCCAGAACACTTCCACAATGCAGGAAAAGCACGCCATAGAGCGGCCCCGACGACCCGCCCATGACCTCGCGCAGCGTGTGTCCCAGCGCTTTCAACGTTGCCGAAACGTTATCCAGCGGGTATGAATGGATCGCACCTAGTACAGCCTCGGCCGCACGTCTCATACTGATTCCGAGGTCCCCGTCCCCGGTGACGCGGTCCAGCTCGGTCAGCTCCGTTTCAGCGGTGATGAGCGCCTGGCATGCAGCTTCAATGGCACGCTTCATCCTTCTGCCGGTCTCGGTTTTAGCCTCCGCCCCTGCTCCTCGGACCACTTGTGGGCCACAGTCAGTTACAATTACCGTTTCCGGCCTGCCGGGGCGCTGTTTCGATGCGTTCGGCCACGCTGGAGCGGTAGTCGGAGCATCGAGCCAGTGCAGCCGCTGGTCGTCGACGCCGAGAACGGAAATGGAGATTCCGGCCATATCGAGCGAGGAGAGAAACGTGCCGGCGTAGAGGCGCTCGACGACAAATCCTTTGGATTCGAGATATGGCATGGCATGGCGGGCGATCATGGCCAGCTCCATCTCAGTGGTGGCGCCGAGATTGTTGACCATCACCGCCAAGTGTCTTTCGCCATCGAAATTCCCGAGCTCGACAATTCTATTGAGTAGGGTTTCTGTCACGCGGTCGGCACTCTGAATCGTCGTGCGGCTGACGCCGGGCTCGCCATGAATTCCGAGGCCAAGCTCCATCTCATCTTCGCCCAGCTCGAAACTGGGCCTTCCCACAGCCGGCGATGTCCCCGCAGAAAAAGACACTCCCATTGTTGCAAGCACCTCAACCGCAGCGCGGCCTGCCGCAGCCACCTCTTTCAGACTGCGGCCCTCGGCGGCTGCGGCCCCCACCAGCTTGTGAATGAACACCGTTCCTGCGAGCCCCCGGGCCCCGGTGGCAGAACCTGCTCGCTTCAGTGCAACATCATCGTTTACGAGAACCATTTCGACGGGAATCCCTACGGCGCGGCCCATCTCGGCCGCCAGGCCGAAGTTCAGCCGGTCGCCGGTGTAGTTCTTCACAACAAGCAATGCGCCGGGTTTGCCCGCGACTGCCTTTATGGCCGCCAGGATCGAATCGCTGCTCGGGGAGGCAAAGACCTCTCCGGCAACCGCTGCACTGAGCATTCCCGCTCCAATATACCCCGCATGGGCTGGCTCATGGCCGCTGCCTCCGCCGGAGATGACAGCCACCTGCCAATCCGGATCGCGCTGAGCATCCGCCCTGAGTAGGACCTTGTGTCCGGGCAGGCGAACCGTGCCCGGTTGCAGCATAGCCAGCCCCTCGAGCATCTCCTCCACCACATCTGCAGGACGATTGATGAACTTTTTCACGGAGACAGAGTACGTCGGCGGCGTCCCTTGGGGCCAGCACGCCTACTCCGGACGAGGGGACGGGATGACTGTGAGATCCACCAGCGATACGCCGCGCAGAAGCAGCACCGGATGCGGCTTGCCAACGCGATCGGCGGTGAGAGCCTTGTGCAATTCGTTTATGGCCGAGATCGTTTCGCCCGAAAAGCGCAGAATAATGTCCCCATCGCGCATGCCCGCCCGCCCAGCAGGTCCGTCGGGGTCGACGCTCGTCGCCATCACTCCAGAATCTGCGGCGAGTTTGTATTCGTACACCACCCGGCGGGGCAACGGCACATTCTGGACGGCGATCCCGATCCAGCTGCGGCGCACGTGCCCGTGCTGCAGGATCTGGCCGGCGATGTACTTCGCCGTATCAATGCCGATTGCGAAGCACAGCCCCTGCGCGCCCATGATGGTCGCTGTATTCACTCCGATCACGCGGCCGCCGGAATCGACCAGCGGCCCGCCGGAGTTGCCAGGATTCAGCGCCGCATCCGTCTGAATGATTTCCTCCATCATCCGTCCCGACGATCCCTGCATGCTGCGGCCAAGCGCGCTCACCACTCCTGCCGTGACGCTGAATTGGAACCCAAACGGATTGCCCACCGCAACCGCCAGCTGCCCCACGCGCAAATCCTTCGAGGAGCCAAGAGCTGCAATCGGCACCAGCAGGTGCTCAGTGCGAAGCACAGCAATATCCGTATCGGGATCGTCGCCGATCAATACCGCGCTGGCGGTGATTCCATCGAGAAAGGTCAGGCTGATGTGCTTCGCGCCGTGGACGACGTGGCTGTTGGTCAGCACGAGACCGTCCGGCGTGAAGACAAATCCCGAACCCGAGCCGCCGCGCGACCGCCCGTCACGCGTATCAATCTTGACCACGGCCGGACTCACGCGATCAACGGCCGCGGTCACCGCCCGTGAGTAGGCGTCGAGCAGTTCTGTGTCTGGATGAGAGTCAAAAGAAGCGGGGCTGCTGGAGGTCCATCCCGGAGCCCTGAGGCTGGTGAAGAAATCGCTCATATACTGAGCCCTTTTCCATAGGGGCTAACTATAGATGCAACACCAGCCTCATCCGATTCGCAGACTCGCTATTCTGCCCGGAGAGCTTCAACGGCGTTCACCCTCGCTGCACGAGCCGCCGGTACACTCGACGCGATGACTGCTGCAGCAAGAAGCACGAGGGCCGATCCTGCAAACAGCAGGGCCCCGGGGGACTGGACTTCTGCAATGAACCTGCCCGCAATACGGGTTAGCGCAAAACCCACCACCACACCAGTTGTCACACCGATGCTGGCGATCAGCAGGCCGTCTTTGAGAACGTCGGTAAGAATATCGCGCGGCTGAGCGCCCAGGGCGATGCGGATGCCGAACTCGCGCGTGCGCCCGCTAACCGAAAACGCCAGCACGCCGGCCACCCCAACGACGGAGATCAGCAGCGCTACTGCAGCGAATCCGCCGAAAACCACAGCATTCAACTTATCGGGAGTCATGATTTCGGAGCGGATGTCATCGAGGGTTGCGGCGCGTTCGACAGGCTGGTCGACGGCCATTTGATGGATGGTGCGTGTGATGATCGGAACCAGCGCATAAGGATCATGGTTTGTGCGTACGAAGAGCCGGCCCTGCCAGCCTTCCTGCTCCACCGGCTGGTAGATGGTCATAGACGGCGAAGGGATGATGTTTTCATCATCAAAATCCGGTACTACACCGACGATTCGGCGCGGACCGTAGTCGATGCCGATGAACTTCATAACGCCGTCGGTCCATTTCATTTCGCGGCCGATCGCCTCCTGACCGGGAAAGAGCGTATCGGCTACGCTCTTGCTGATAATGACCACGTGCTCGGTGTTCTCCCGGTCGGTGTCGTGGAAGTCGCGCCCTTCGAGCAGCGGCACGCCCATGGTCTCGAAGAATCCCGGGGAGATGGACCGGTACTTCGACCGCAGATCCTCCTGGCCATTGGTGCGCTTCGCGCCTTCGACGGCAAACGCGAATTTGATGTTTAGCCCTTGGCTGTCCCTCCACGGCACGCTGAATCCCGTCGAAACCTTTTCCACTCCCGGAATCTGCGAAACGCGTAGTTTCACGTCACGATAGAACTGCTGCACCTGCTCGGGCGTGCGTCCATAGGAGATGACAGGCAAGTTCACTGCGAGCACTCGCGTCGTATCGAACGGTGGCCGGGTATGTTCGAGCACATAAAGGGTGCGCAGCAGCACCCCGGCGCCGGCAAGCAGGAGGAACGAAGCTGTGATCTGGGTGACGGCGAAGATTCGGAGTTTGCGGTTGCTCCCCGAGACGGCGCGTGTCCCCCCGCTCACGGCGGCTGTGCCGCGAGCCGCGTCGGGCGCGGGTAGCCGCGGAATATATGCAAGAAAGACAGCAGCAGCCAGCGCCAGCGCCATGCCGAACCAGACGAGATTAAAGTCGAGCGTCAGACCATCGGCGCGAACTGAAAAACGCGCAGCATACCGTCCTAGCACGTAGACCATGGGCGCGGCGAGGGCAAGTGCGGCGAGCACTCCGCTGCCGCAGAGCAGAAGGCTTTCAGCCAGCAGCGAACGCCGGAGGTCGGCGGTGTTTGCTCCGAGCGCGGCGCGCACGGCCAGCTCGGACTCGCGGCGAACGGTTCGCGCCAGCACAAGATTGGCGACGTTCGAGCAGGCGATAATGAAGAGCAGGGCCGCTGCTGCAAAAAGGATCCAGAGAATGGTGTTCGCGCTCGCATTGATCTGGTCGTGCATGCGCGTCACGGTGATCTGATACCGGTCGCCGGCCTTGTAAATATCAGGATGGGCGGCAAGAATGGCGGCATATCGCTCGCGGAGTTCGGCGCGGGCGGCATCGAGGGTCGCGCCCGGAGCGAGCCGCGCGAAGACCTCCGTCATACGATGCTCGCGGCCGGTGACCATCGTTGCCGAGAGATGATGCGGGCTGGTGACAACGTTGGCGATGATCTCCGTCGCCACGGGATAGGGGACTGACGGTTCGAGTACGCCGACGATCGTCGCGGTCCGTGGGCCTTGGAAGCTTTCAAGGCGGACCTGTTTTCCGAGCACGGTCGGGTCGGAGTGAAGCGAGGTGGTCCAGAATTTATAGGTGAGGACGATGGCGCCAGGGGCGTTCGGGCCATCGTCGGATGGGCCGAGCAGGCGTCCCAGAATCGGGCGCAAACCCATCACCTCGAAATAATTGCCGTCTACTACGCCGGCTGGAATAGAACGCGGCGCCCCGAGGCCGACCATCGCGAAATCGATCTCGGAGAACGTGCCCAGTTCGGTGATGGTCTTGAGGTTCTTGCCGAGGTCCTGAATTTCCGGGACCGAAAAGGTGGCATTGGGCTCACCCAGGCCGGGGGCGCTCTGGCGGATGTAGAGCAGCCGGTCCTCGTCGCGGTTCGCCAGCGGCCGCAGCAGCACGGCGCGGACCACGCTGAATATTGCGGCGTTGGCTCCGATTCCGAGGGCAAGGGTGAGTGCGATGGTGATCCAAAGGGAGGGCACGCGCGAGAGGGACCGCGCGGCAATTTTCAGATCGCGAAGGAACGACATATCAACTCTCCAGCCGGGCAGCATTCAAACGATTTCGGATTTGGCGGTCCTTTTTTATTCTCGCGAGACCCGCCAAAAATTCCGTTCATCCTATAGTCGTCGCGCTCAGAAGAAAATCGACAGCACAGGCCAACTTTTTCGTTCAATTCCGCGATTCGTCTTATGAGAAACACCGCAGTTTTCAGTAAGTAGTTACTAACGTTAGTCTCATCTTACGCTGCATATTTGTCAAGATCGTCGCACATGATTTAGGTTGATATCAACTCAATGGCCCCTGCGTCAAGCCCCCAAACCGCTTCGAGGTTTGAAACTGTCTCCCTCGACACTACGCTCCGCGTGCGCGACTGCTGCCTTTGCCTGCACGTGCAGCGCGCGGCGCGGGCCCTGGCGAGGCGGTTTGACAAGGCGCTCCGTCCGGTCGGGCTGACCAACGGCCAGTTCTCGCTCCTCATGTCGCTGAACCGGCCCGAGCCTCCGCCCATGTCTCCAGTCGCGGCACTGCTTGCCATGGATCGCACCACCCTGACTGCAGCCCTCAAGCCACTCGAACGGCGGGGTCTGGTGGAGGTTCTCAAAGACTCCGCGGACAATCGTGGACGTGTTCTGAAACTCACGGCAAATGGCAACGCCCTGCTCGGGCGCGCCTTGCCCATTTGGGAAAAGACTCACCGAGAGATTGAAGGCCTTCTGTCGCAAGACGGTGCCGCGCGGCTGCGAAGCGACTTGAACACCCTCGGCTGACCTGGCTTAGCGCCGCGGCTCCTCCTCACCGGAAGGTTTGTAACGTATCGCGTCCACCTTCGAGATTGCCACCAGCCCACCCTGAATCATCTGATCGAGATAAGGCAGCAGCTTTTGAATCTGCTCCTCCCCATCGATCACCGCTATCATAACCGGGGCATTCTTCGAGACAGAAAGGCTGCGCTGGTGATAGATGCGTGCGCTCGCGCCAAAACCGGCAATGCCGCGAAAAACCGTTGCGCCTTCGATGCCCAACTCCATGCACTTTGCCACAATCGCCTTATACAACGGCTCTCCTTGCCACTTGTCTGCTTCGGTGAAGTGGATGCGAAGCATGAGTCCGGCAAATTGCTCTTTCATCTCTGCGTTCTATTCCTCTGTACCCATAACCGCGCGATGCGAGTACTTGATCACAGCAACCTCCGACAGCACCACAAGCCCTTCCTCCAGCATCTGATCGACAACGGGCAGAAACTCCCGCAGCTTTTCCTCGGTGTCGATGACCGAGATCATCATTGATGCATCGCGCGAGACGCGCAAGGCCGACTCCCGGTGGACGCGACGATGCGCTCCATAACCGAGGATTCCGCGATAAACGGTCGCACCGGCTAGATCGTGGGCGCGCATGGCTCGCACCAGAGCTTCGTGCAGCGGCTGGTCGCGCCAGCGATCACTCTCGCCGAAGAAGATGCGCATCATCTGCGCCCTGCCTTCGATCCTCAGGTGCTCCCGCGTCGGCTCCTGCCTCGGTCTTGAGACTTCGGCCGGTTTGGCAACCGTGGTTTCCTGCACCTCGATCAGGCCGGAGCCGGCCATCTCCTGAAGCTTCGGCAAAAGTTCTTCGACCTTCTCCGGCGTCTCGATGAACTCAATTTTTATTGGCAAGCGGTCCGACATTTCGACCACTTTCGCCGAATGCATGTGATGATCGGCGCCGAAACCCGCGACGCCTTTGAGCACCGTTGCGCCGCTGCATCCGCGAAAAAAGAGATAGTCGAGGATGCTTAAGTACGTCGAAACCCCTTTGTGGGTCGCACCTTCGCTCAGGTAGATGGAGATTTTGATCGCTTTTCCGCGAGACAGCATTTGTTCCTCACTTACTCAGATATCGCTCTGGCGATAAGCACCCCGCCCCACACGCCGGCCAGCCCAAGCATAAGGCTCAGAATCATGTAAGATGCCCCGGTCAGAAAGGCACCGGCCTTCATCGTGGAAAATATCTCCCACTCAAATGTCGAGAAGGTGCTGTAGGAGCCTACGAATCCTACGGCGATGAGAAAGCGCCATGCAGGGTTCAGTTCCGTGCGGCTGCTCATCACCGTAAGAACGAAACCAATGATGATACAGGCGGAAATGTTGATCACAAAAGTGCCGTAGGGGAATCGCGTGCCCATCCGGCCGCCGACCGCAGAGCCGATCCAGAAGCGGGCGAGCGAACCCAATGCGCCACCAAGCGCGACATAGAAAAATTTCTGCAAGGACGCTTTCTCTCCTTACGGTGCTCAATTTATCTCAGGAAATCGCGCCGCGACATAACTCCGCGACAGGATTTCCCTGTCAGGAGTTATCATCTACCTGCCTCTGGTACGGCACGGCAGGCAGCAGTTAAGGGTGAACTCCTTCACCGCAGCAGCACCTTTATCTCATAATGGATGGGGCTTAATGTCAAGTGCTGCCAGCGTGATCGCTCCCCGCCGAAGTGCAACCCGGCCCCTCATCTCGCGCTCTAATTGGGTACTGTTCCTGATACTCCGGCGCTCTGCGGAAGAATTCTTTGTTTTCTGGTTTGCTGGACGAGCCCCGTTTGCTTATGACCCGACACGTCCCGACTGCCACTTACCGGCTGCAGCTCCACAAGAAATTCAGCTTCGATAACGCCGCAGCCATCGCCGATTACCTTCGCGATCTGGGCATCTCCCACGTCTATTGTTCGCCGTACTTGCAGGCGGCTCCCGGCAGCATGCACGGATACGACGTTGTCGATCCGCAGCGGGTGAACGAAGAACTTGGCGGAGCACCGACGCATGAGCGTTTCTGTCTTCGGCTGGGCGAAATGGGCCTGGGACAGGTACTCGACATCGTGCCCAATCATATGGCGCTCGGCCAGCAAAACCGCTACTGGTGGGACGTGCTCGAAAACGGTCCCCTGAGCCGATACGCCTCTTACTTTGACATCGACTGGAAGCCCCAGGAAGAGCGGCTGCGCGACAAGGTCATGGTTCCGATCCTCGGTGACCAGTACGGACGCGCCCTCGAAGCTGGTGATATCAAAGTGACCCGCAATGGCGTGCGCTTCCAGGTTGAGGCTCCTGGCCACGCGCTTCCCGTCGCGCCGGTTTCGCTCCCCGCCATCCTCGCCCGCTCCGCCGATTATGCAAAGTCCGACACCCTGAATTTCCTCGCCGCATCCTTCGGCCGCCTGCCCTCACCGGAGTACATCGACCGCAGAACGATTCTCGCCCGCGATCGGGACAAACTGGTCCTCTTTCGCTTGCTCGCCCGCCTTTGCGATGAAGAGCCGAAGGTCAGCGAGATCATTGATCGGTCGGTTGAGGAACTGAATGCGAATTTGGACGCGCTTGACGATTTTCTTAACCAGCAGAATTACCGGCTCGCTTACTGGAAAACCGCCGACCAGCAACTTGGCTACCGCCGCTTCTTCGACGTCAACACGCTGATCGGCGTGCGCGTCGAGCGCGAGCACGTCTTCGAAGAGACGCATGCGCTCATCCTAGACTGGCTGCGCCGCGGAGTGCTCGATGGCGTGCGCGTGGACCACCCCGACGGCCTGCGCGACCCGCTGGAATATTTCCGGCGCCTGCGCGAACATGCGCCCGAAGCGTGGATCATCGGCGAAAAAATTCTCGAACCGGGCGAATTTCTGCGCGAGAGCTGGCCCATCGAAGGCACCACTGGCTATGACTTCCTCAACCAGGTGAACGGCATCCTGGTCAGCCAGCGCGGAGTCGCGGAGCTGACCGGAATCTACACCGAGTTCACAGGCCAGCCCGGTGAATTCGAGCCTATCGCCCACGACAAGAAGATCAATGTCACGCAGGAAGCTCTCGGTAGCGACGTTAACCGCCTCACTTCGCTCTTTGTCGAGATTTGCGAATGCAATCGCAACCAGCGCGATTATACCCGCGCCGAAATACGCCGTGCCATACGCGAACTCGCCGCCTGCTTCCGCATCTACCGCACCTATGTCGTCCCCGTGCGCAATGAAATCACCGATGAGGACCGGCGCGCTATCTCCGATGCAGCCGAATGCGCCAAGCTGAAGCGCCAGGACCTGGATCCCGGCCTCTTCGACTTTCTCCGCCACGTGCTCACCCTGGAAATCAATGGCAAGAAAGAAGCAGAATTCCTGTTGCTCTTCCAGCAGTTCACCGGGCCGGTGATGGCCAAGGGTGTTGAAGACACTGCATTTTATTGCTTCAATCGCCTCATCGGATTGAATGAAGTCGGCAGCGATCCCGGACGTGACGGCTTTTCCCTCGCCGATTTCCACGGCTTCTGCTACAAAATGCACGCCACCCGCCCTCTGACGATGACCACTCTATCCACGCACGACACAAAGCGCAGCGACGACGTCCGCGCACGACTGGCTGTGCTCTCAGAGATTCCCGGACGCTTCCGCGCTGCGATCCAGCGCTGGTCGCGCATCAACAGCGAATTCCGGGTAAAGGCTTCATCGGGAATCGACTTTCCCGACCGCAATACCGAGTACTTCTATTACCAGACGCTCATCGGCGCGTGGCCACTGCAGCTGGATCGCGCGCAGGCCTACATGCTCAAGGCAGTACGCGAATCGAAGCAGCAGACGTCGTGGGTCGCGAATAGCAAGAACTTCGAAGACGCGCTCCGCAGCTTCATCGAGAAGACCCTCGCGCACCAGCCGTTTCTCGAAAAACTCCAGGAGTTCGTTGCGCGCATCCGCGACGCGGGCCGCGTCAACTCGCTCGCTCAGACGCTGCTCAAGTACGTGGTTCCTGGCGTCCCCGACCTCTACCAGGGCAGCGAGCTCTGGGACCTGAGTCTCGTCGATCCGGACAACCGGCGGCCCGTGGACTACGAATTGCGCCGCAGACTGCTCGACGAATTGAAGCAGCTCAACGGGAGCGATATCGCTGCGCAGATCATGCGCCGCGCAGACGAGGCCCTGCCCAAGCTCTGGACTATCCATCAGGCTCTCCTGCTGCGCCGCGAGCATCCGGAGTGGTTCGGCTGCAACACCGCCTATGCGCCGCTTTTTGCCGAAGGGCCAAAGGCCGAGCACGTGCTGGCCTGCATGCGCGGAGACTCCCTCATCGCCGTCACGCCGCGCCTCTGGCTCACCCTCGGCGGCTCATGGCGACGCACGCGTCTGAATCTGCCTCCGGGCCGCTGGAGGAACCGTCTCACGCGCGAATGCGTCCCGGGTGGCGCCATCGAAGTCGAAGTACTCCTGCGACAGTTCCCGGTCGCCCTTCTCACCAGAGAGACCACTGCCAATGCATGAGTTCACCGTCTGGGCCCCCCGAGCAAATAGCATCGCCCTTAGAACCCACGAAACTCATCATCCTATGTCCGGACCTGATGCGCATGGCTGGTGGCGCGTGCCCGTCGACCAAGCCGGCCCCGGCACCGACTACGCTTTCCTGATCGACAACGATCCAACCCCGTATCCCGATCCCCGCAGCCCGTGGCAACCCGAAGGCGTACATGGCCCGTCCCGTCTGGTCGACCACGCGAGATTTCCATGGAGTGACCACGGATTTCAGGCTCCGCCGCTCTCCTCGGCAATCATTTACGAGCTGCATATCGGCACTTTTACTCCTGAAGGAACCTTCGACTCAGCTATATCCTGCCTCGATCATCTCGTCGACCTGGGAATCACACATGTCGAGTTGATGCCGGTCGCTGAATTTGCCGGCCGTCATGGCTGGGGATACGATGGCGTCCACCTTTACGCCGTAACCGGCAATTACGGGGGCCCTTACGCCCTCAAACGCTTTGTGAATGCCGGCCACGAGCGCGGTCTTGCCGTGCTGCTCGACGTTGTCTACAACCACTTCGGACCTGTCGGCAACTACTCCGGAAAATTCGGCCCCTACCTCAGCGGCAATCACCTCACGCCGTGGGGAGATGCCGTCAACTTCGAAGGCCCCGGCAGCGATAATGTGCGGCGCTTCTTCTGCGACAACGCCATTATGTGGATGCGCGATTACCACATCGACGGCCTGCGCCTCGACGCGATTCACGAGCTCATCGACCGCACGGCGACGCATTTTCTCGAGCAGCTATCTACAGAAATCGACGCGCTTTCCGCCGACCTCGGCCGCTCGCTCGTGCTCATCGCCGAGAGCGATCTTAACGCGCCCATCGTCGTCACCTCGCGCGAAGCTCGCGGATACGGCATCCATGCGCAGTGGAGCGACGACTTCCACCACGCGCTGTTTGCCGTGCTTCACAATGAGCCCGGCAACGGCTACTATGCCGATTTCGGCTCAATCGAACAGCTGGCCAAGGCCCTGCAATGTGTCTTCGTCTATGACGGCGCCTACTCCGTTTACCGCGAGCGCCATCACGGCCGGCCAGTCGAAGGCCTCTCCGCACACCGTTTCCTCGGGTACATCCAGAACCATGACCAGGTTGGCAACCGCGCCATCGGCGACCGCATCGCGCAAATCGTCGGCATGGACCGCGCTAAGCTCGCCGCCGCGATCGTCTTCACCGCGCCCTTTGTGCCCATGCTCTTTCAGGGCGAAGAGTTCGCCGCGTCATCCCCGTTCCAATATTTCGCCGATCACGACGACCCCGGCATGGCGCGATCCGTTTCGGAAGGCCGTATCAGCGAATTTGCCGGCTTCGGCTGGGACCGAAACGTCATTCCCGATCCCGAAAGGCCGGAAACCTTCAAGCGCTCGAAACTCAACTGGAGCGAAATCCACGAGAACCGCCACGCGGAAATGCTCGACTGGTACTGCCGGCTCATCCACCTGCGCCGCATAACCCCCGCACTCAACGATGGAGAGTTGCGCAACGTCAAGGTCTCGTTCGATGAAAAAGATCGCTGGCTGGTAATGGAACGCGGGCAGGGCCAGTGCGCCGTGCGTTTGCTTTGCAATTGTGGCGAGAGCCCCATCGAGTTGCCCAATCCCGGAGAGCCGTCCATCTCACTCGCATCGCGAGTCGGAGTCGAGGCAGTCGCCAATAGAATTTCGTTGCCGCCCTACAGTGTGGCAATCCTTTGCCACTCCAGTGAGGACGAGTAAGCTCGTTTAGATCTGCTCGATCTTCACGCTGCCGTCGCTGGTGTGAATCGTCAGCGGAGTGCCGCCGCCGTTCAGCTTGCCATGAAGATTGTGCCCACCGCCGTCTTTGCTGTCGTAATGGTCCATGGTCAGCGGAAGCGCGCAGTCCAGATGCCCGTCGCTTGTGTGAACGTCCAGATCGGCGGCAAGGTCACGCGGCAGCCGCACCGTCACCGATCCGTCGGAGGCCTGGATAATGGAGGGTTCGGATAGTTTAGTTCCTTCGCGCAGGCTCACTTCCAGTTTGCCGTCGCTGGTATGCAGAGTGACTGCATTGAACGCGCCATCGACCGTGAGATTGCCATCGCTGGTCCGCGCTTCCAGTGCGCCTGTGGAGTTCGTAATCCTCACATGCCCATCGCTCGACTTTATGTGCAGCTTGCCCGATAAATGATCTGCCGTTACGTTTCCATCCGATGTTGTCAGCCCGAGGTCGCCATTCAGGCCGGAAACACTAACACTGCCATCGCCGGAGTGCGACTCGAGGGTCAGATCGGCGGGTGTTTCCACAGTCACTTTGGTTTGCGTACGATGCCATGTGATATGGCCGACAACATGAGTCTTTTCCTTCAATAGGAAGTGAATCTGATCCCCGGTCTGGCTTTCTTCCAGTCGATATTCGTTAAGCTTGACACCTCCGGTCTCTACCTTGATGCGAATCTCGCGGCACTCACCGCACGAGGAAATCTGCAGTCCCGCATCTCCGGTCTCAATGTTGAGCGTCGGCCTGCTAACTGGGTACGACTTGCTCCAGAGGTGATCAGCGTCCTGAGCCTGAGCTAGACCCAGAACGGGAGTCGCGGCAAGCGCAGCCGCGCCCGCCAATACAAGGGCAATGGGGGTCTTCATGAGAGCCTCATACGGAGCCACTCAAAGGAAAGTTCCCAACCTGACCTGCCTTTTTGGGGAAATACTAGCGAACCGACTCCCGGCGGGCCCGCTCGGCCCGGGTCGTGACCAGGGCCAGCATCTCGCGCAGCCGGAAGGCTTTGTCAAGTTGATGATCGATCAACGCCTGCTGCCTCCGCCGATGGTCGGGACTGGTGAGCGTCCGCAGTATCCGCTCATCTTGCGCGGCATCCCGTTCCAGCTGCAGGATTCGTGTCTCGACGGCAACACGAAAACGCGGAGTGATTTCGAGAGGCTCACGCAGTGATTCCAACAGGGTGTCTGGTTTCATCGAGTCCTCCATCGCGACTTCGCCTCCTGAAGTTTTTCCCACACTCCGCCGATAATACCCACAAAGTGGGCTGCCGCGTGACTCCCTTAAGTGCTCGTTAAGGAAAAACTTTGAGCACGTTAATGTCGCATATTGCGACATTAAAACAAAATTGTACCGCCCTATAGCTCTATCGACCTATCAGCCACCAGGCCTTTCGCCTTCACTAGAAATTTGCTCAACGAAATCGATCCCTCGTCGCCTTTGCCCCGGGTACGCACGCTCACTGCACCGGCCGCTTCTTCCTTGTCGCCCATCACCAGCACATAAGGAATCTTCTGCAATGTGAAATCGCGGATCTTCGCATTCATCTTTTCGTTGCGAATGTCGAGCTCCACGCGAAGCCCCGCATTCTGTAACTCTGATTGCACTTTTTCTGCATATCCCTGATGTCGCTCGCTGATCGGCACCAGTCCCACCTGCACCGGAGCCAGCCACAGCGGAAATGCCCCGGCAAAGCGCTCGATCAAATAGGCGACCATTCGCTCCATTGTGCTGATGATCGCTCGATGAATCATCACCGGCCTGTGCAATTTGCCATCCGCCCCCGTGTACTTCAGGTCAAATTGATTCGGCAGGTGAAAATCTACCTGAATCGTCGAATAGGTCTCCTCGTGCCCCATCACATCCGCAAGTTGAATATCGAGCTTAGGCCCATAGAACGCCGCTTCGCCTTTGCCCTCTTTGTAAGGCAGCCCCAGCCCGTCCAGCGCTTCGCGCAGTACGCGTTCGCCAAGCGCCCACATCTCGTCGTTATCAACGTACTTCTCCTTGTTCGCCGGATCGCGGAGAGACAGCCGATAGCTGTAGTCGGTGATGCCGAGATCGCGGTACGCCCGCTCGACCAGCTTCATCACATTTGAGAACTCTTCTTTGATCTGATCCGGCGTGCAGAAAATGTGCGCGTCATTGAGTGTCATGCATCGTACCCGGCTTAGACCACTCAACACGCCCGACCGCTCGTATCGGTACATCGTCCCAAGTTCCGCCAGCTTCAGCGGCAGGTCCCGATAACTGCGCGGCTTCGATTCATAGACGAGAATGTGGTGCGGACAATTCATCGGCCTCAGCACCATCTCCTCGGTGTCGAGGTCCATCGGCGGAAACATGTCCTCGTGATAATGCGCCCAATGCCCTGAGCGGATATACAGGTCTACCTTCGCCAGGCTGGGTGTATAGACATGCTGATACCCCAGCTCGCGCTCGCGCTCCAGTATGTACTCCTCCAGTATCCGCCGGATGGTCGCACCTTTCGGAAGCCACAACGGCAGACCCGAACCGACATCTTCGCTCACCGTAAACAGCTCGAGCTGCTTGCCCAGCACGCGATGGTCGCGCCGCTTCGCTTCCTCCAGACGTTCGAGATAGTCATCCAGATCCTTCTTTGAGAAGAACGCCGTCCCATAAATCCGCTGCAGTTGCGGGTTCTTCTCGTTGCCCAGCCAGTACGCGCCCGAAAGGCTCATCACCTTGAACGCCTTCACCCGGCCCGTCGAAGGTACGTGCGGCCCGCGGCAGAAATCCACAAATGCGCCGTTGCGATAAAGCGAGACAGCCTCCCCATTCTGTGTGAAGCGCTCCACAAAGTGGACCTTCATGAAGTCTCCATCGGCTTGGAAGCGCGCCAGGGCCTCTTCGCGCGGCTCCCATTCGCGCACGAACTTTTCGTCGCGCGCGACTACCTCCCCCATCTTCGCCTCGATCGCCTGCAGATCGTCGGGAGTAAATGGCGTCTGCCTGTAAAAGTCGTAGAAAAAACCGGACTCAGTCGCCGGACCGTGCCCCAGCTTTGTCTCCGGGAACAGCTCGAGCACTGCCGTCGCCATCACATGCGCAGCTGAATGCCGCACCACCGGCAGCGCGTCCGCATCCTTATCGGTCAGCAGCTGCAGCGAGGCGTCTTCCTTCAGCGCGGCGCTCAGGTCCACCAGCCGCTCGGCATGCGGATTCTCCGCTGCATACATCGCCGCCTCATCTCCACTCGCCGCTGGACACTCGTCCCCTGCCGCCGGACGCACTCGCGCTACCAACGCCGCCGCCGCGAGCCGCGGCGAAATGCTTTCGGCAACCTCCCGCGGAGTCACTCCGCAAGCGAATTCCCTCACCGTGCCGTCGGGCAGCTTTACCCGGATCAAATCTTCCGAATTCCCCATACCGTTGAACCAAAATCCCCGCAATTATCTATGTGATTGCTTCTATCCAGAATAGGGTGTTGAGAGAATTGCGTCGAGCTTGCGCATCAAATCATCTATCAGTCAGAACTAATCGCGGAGGGTGGCCAGTTCACGCCCAGGTTTTTCGGCTTCAGTGCCGCAGTCAACAATGCAGAACGTCATTCAAACCCGCCCTCATGCGCGCGCCGCACTCCTCAAGTGGTTCGCGCTCTGCTTCGGAATAGCCGCGGTCTCATCCATCTTTCCTGCGCGTTCCATCCCCACCTGGTATGACGCACTCGTCAAACCGCCACTCAACCCTCCCAACCACATCTTCGGCCCCGTCTGGACTGCCCTCTATTCCCTCATGGCCGTCTCCGCCTGGATTGTCTGGAAGAGCCGCCCCAGTTCGTGCCGCCGGCGTGGCCTGCGCCTCTTCGCCATTCAGCTCGGCCTCAATTTTCTCTGGACCTGGATCTTCTTCGGCGCTCACCAGACGCTTACCGCCTTCATCGCCATCATCGTGCTTTGGGCCGCCATCCTGCTTACCATCCTCACTTTCCGTCGCATGAGCGGCACGGCTGCCTGGCTGCTCGTTCCCTACCTCGCCTGGGTCACATTTGCCGGATACCTCAATTTCGCTATCTGGCGCTTGAATTGATACCTACTACCGTGTTTCCTCATTTACCTGCCCTATCCCCTAACGTCTCCTAAATAATTTCTCCGTAACGTGGCCCCTTTTTGCCGCAGCCTTCGCTTTAGAGAGATGAAGGCTGGATCTGGCCCCGCCTTCCCCAAGACAACGGCGGCGGGTGTCCCGCCACGACCGCCTGCCGCCGGGGGTTCTATCGAGTGTAAGTTGCGACGTGGTACCGGGGGGGTGCCTCGGCGTGAACGCTGAACCCGGAGGCGAAAGTCTCCGGGTCTGGTGTTGCAAAAATTTCTCTGGCGCACTTCCGGGTTGATATAAGCTCATTACTCGAACTTGCGGATAAGTTCGAGGCCCCAACTCTCTCCCCAAATGGTTTGTTTCGATTTTGTTTTGTGGAATCGGGACCTATGGCGATCCAACAAGAGCTGGTCGAGCGGTTGTTCGAAGCGGCTTTATCGCTTCATGGCGCAGAGCGCGAGGCCTTCCTTGCCCGCGAATGCGGCAGTGATCCCGAGGTCCGACGTGTCGTAGAAGAACTCCTCGCCGACGATGCCAGCGCAGGCAGCTTCCTCATGCACCCTCCCCTGGAGCACATCGACAAGGCAGCTTTTTTCGATCGGCTCATGGCCACCGAAACGGCTCCACAGGCAACCTGTGACACCCGCTCGCTCGAGCGTACCGCCTCTACGCTGCCCGTCCGTTCCGACGCTTCGCTTCACCCCGGACAGGTTCTGCTCAACCGCTTCACAATCGTGCGCTTCATTAACAAAGGCGGCATGGGAGAAGTCTACGAAGCCGAAGACCGCTCCCTGCAGCGCACCCACATCGCGCTCAAAATCATTCTTCCGCATATCGCCCATCACCCATCGCTAAGGGAGCGCTTCGAGCGCGAGGTGCTGCTCGCCCGCGAGCTCACACACACCAACCTGTGCCCGATCTACGACATCTTCCCCTGCGACGACCCGCCGCCCGGCTTTCTGTTCCTCACCATGAAGCTCCTGCCCGGGACAACCCTGACCAGGCGCCTTCAGCAGCGACCTCCTCTTACTCCCGACGAAAAGCTCGCCGTAGTCAGACAGACCTCCGCCGGACTGCTTGCCATCCACGACTCCGGCATCGTCCACCGCGATATCAAGCCCAGCAACATCATGCTCGATGGCGCTGCCGAGAAACTCCGCCTCTGGATCACCGACTTCGGCCTTGCCCGCGCGCTCGAATCTGACACCACCCTGCAGAACCGTACCGTCGCTGGAACCCCCGGCTACATCGCTCCCGAGCTCGACTCCGGACACCCTCCCTCGCAGGCCACCGACCTTTATGCCTTCGGAGTCGTCCTCCACGAGCTCTTCACGGGTGAGAAGCCTCAAACCGCCCCCGACGGCGCCGCGATTCCCAGCTCCGAACTTAAACCCTGCGGCGCACCCTCTTTCTGCATTCAACTGGTCCGTGGATGCCTCGACCTCGACCCCAAGCGCCGCTCCGAGGCCTTCGACGACGCCCTTGTCTCCCTCGGCCTCAAACGCCGCCAGCGAAAACCCTGGACCCGCCGCCAATTCATCACGACCGCCGCCGCCGGACTCTGCACAGTAAGCATTGGTGGCTGGGTCGAACGAAACGATCTGTATGACTTGATGCATCCCCTTCCAAGCAAACGCTTCGTAGCTCTGATGGCTTGGCCGCCCAGCGAATCAGGAGCGATTGTATCGACTCTTCTTGATTCAATAGGCGACCGCCTCGCCCGCGCCGAAGCGTATGTGAAGGACTTGCTCATTGTTTCCTTCAGTGACATCCCCGGAGGTGAGAAGAAGCTGGACAAACCAGCGGATTCCGTGAGCATCCTCGGCGCGAATCTGGTCCTTGCAGCCTCGTTCACTTCCGCCCAGTCGGCATTGACCCTCACTCTTCGTGTCCTCGACGCCGCGACGCAAAAGGTCCTCAGGAGTGTCAGCGTTTCCTCTAAGCCTTCCGAACTGGCTAGCTTGGCCGACAGGGGAGCGCGGGCATCCGCTCGCCTCTTAAGCCTTCCGCAGCAGCATGGCCCGATAACTGATACCGACCAGCTGCACAACTTATCTCCTGATATCTTCCGCACTTTTAGCGAAGCGGAACACCTGCTCGACGAACCAAACAATACAGGAATTGACGCGGCAATCGCCAAATACCAGGCGGTTCTGGCCGCGGTTCCTCATTTTGCGCTCGGTTATGCACGGCTTGCCATGGCCTATATACGGCGGCATTTGTTGCTGCAAGACTCTGCGAGCTTGGAACTCGCGCGGAGTAATGCTGCTCTGGCATTACGGTATAACCCCGAATCCGCGGCAGCACTGCTAAGTCAGGCTCTCGCTGATTTGTATTCGGGTCACGCGGATCAGGCCATAGACTACTTCAATCGATCCCTGCGTGCAGACCCCCGTAATCCGGATACTCTCCTCTACAGGGCTCAGGCGTATCGCGATCTGAACCGCTGGCCCGACGCCGAATCGGCTTACCGCCAGATTATAAGAGAGAGGCCAAATTACTGGCCGGCTTACGACGAACTCGGAATGATCCTTTTCCAGCGGGCGAAGTACCAGGAAGCCGCGGAAGCATTTCAATCCGCTTCAGCGGCAGCCCCGGAAGTGGCCCTTCCCATTGTCAACCTGAGCTGGATGTATCTCTCCATGGGCAAGTACTCGGAGGCCAGGGAGGCTGCTTTACGCAGCCTGAAGGTGCATCCCACTGCAGATGCCTATCTCAACCTCGGCGACATAGCCTTCGGAGAGGGCAAATATACCGATGCGCTGGCAAGCTATCTCAAGGCCGCCGGCCTTGATCCCCAATACCACGTGGTGTGGAGAAACATTGGAGATTGTTATGCGGTGCTCGGGTCACCCTCGAAGATGAAAGATAGCTACGCAAAAGCAGCTGCCGCACTCGGCAACGAACTAAGGATCAATCCGCGACGCGGAAACAGCTGGGTAACTCTGGCCTTCTATCATGCCAAAACTGGAGACCGCCCCGCCGCCGAGTCTGAACTGAAGAATGCTGAGAAGTATGGCGCTGCGGATATCGAATCCCAGTTTATGAAAGCGCAGACCC
>JAFAMZ010000028.1 GCA_019232935.1 Silvibacterium sp. | reverse complement strand
TTACCCTTCCATGCACGAGAGCGACGTACGTCTTATGGATTTGCCGGCGTGAGAACATTTCGCCGAGCTTTTGATGTGCGGCGTCGTTGCGGGCGACGATGATCAACCCGCTGGTCTGTTTGTCGAGACGATGAACGATGCCAGGACGCAGCGGACCTCCTGTGGTGGACAAATGCCGATAATGCCCGAGCAAAGCGTTCACGAGCGTTCCCCGATTGCGCGCGTCTTCTGTGGCACCGGAGCCTGCGTGGACCATCATGCCGGCAGGCTTATTGATTACGGAAAGGTCGTCGTCTTCATAGACGATCTCGAGCGGAATGTCCTCTGCGGTTGCATGCAACGGTGGAAGCGCCGCGTCGCCGAGTATCTCGACGGTCTCGCCTCCGCGCAGTTTAAGCGACGGCTTGGGCTTCGCTCCATCGACCAGGACCTTCGCCTCGGAGAGCAGAAACTGGACCCTTGCCCGGCTGACGTTTTCAAGGCGGGCTGCAAGCCAGGCGTCGAGGCGCTGGCCCGCATCCTCGGCCGGAACGATATGCGTGCGGCTGCTCACGGCTGCTGGGGCTGGCCGGGCCCGGTAAATCCCGGCGGCCAGATGGCGGAGTTGGGCTCAGAGGGAGGCATCGCCGGCGCATTGGGAGGAAGGTAGCTGTGCTGAATGAGCCAATTGCGCAGCAGCCCGGGCCAGGTAGAAAGCGGGACAATAGAGCCGCAGAGCCCGCAGCCGTGGTCCTTGTATTCGTAGACGTGCAGCTCGGCAGGCACTTTGGCGCGGACCAGTGCCTGGTAGAAATTCAGCGAGTTCTCTATTGGAACTGCCGGGTCCTTCTCTGTTGCCCAGATGAATGCGGGAGGCGTCTGGGCATTTACCGCGAACTGATTCGAATACTCATGGGCGAGCGCCGGATCGGGATTCGGTCCGAGAAGATTGTTCCTCGAACCGGAGTGCGTCAATGGCTCCTCCATAGCGATCACCGGATATTCGAGCACCATGAAATTCGGCCTGCAAGGCTGAGAGTCAACGGGATCTGCAGTAGGGGGGCTATTTGCTCCTGCCGCAGTTACGTTGTCGCAATGCGTTCCAAGCGAAGACGCAAGATGCCCTCCGGCCGACGATCCCCACACGCCGAGGCGGTTTGGATCGATGCCATACTCGGCGGCGTGGCCGCGGATAAGCCGCATGGCGCGGCGTCCATCGTCGATTTCTACGGGAAAGCGGTAGGGAGCGACACGATAATCGAGCACAAAGGCGGCCATTCCCTGTGCATTCAGCCAGGTCGCGATCTGAAATCCTTCGTGGCCCATAGCGACGATCTGGTATCCCCCGCCTGGAATAACAAGAATGGCCGCGCTGGTCGAGCGCCTGGTTGGGAGAAACGCATACATGCGCGGCTTGTCGGCTTCACCGTTTCCGAGCGCGCCGGGAGCCCCATTGGGATACAGGAACACTGGCGGCGGAATCGCCGGTCCAGCCTGGGCGTGAAGATTATGAATAGCAGCAGGAGCAATGAGCAGGAGACAAAGCCTAGCCAGCAAACGGATTTTCATCACTGGCAGTATAGCGGCGGGGCTTTGCGCTGCGTTCGAGCAGGAGCACAGCTCCAACCAAAACAGCTGCGACCGAGAGCACCAGCGAGAAGGCCGGATGCCCCGGCTCGGATTGCCAGAGGCTCAGGATTGGATTCGCAAGACCGGACGAGAATAGTCCAACGCCGGCAAGCTCGCCGTGGTGATGCCGCCGCTGAAGCCGCCACGCCAGCAGCCCGAAAACGCCTAGCCAAACCACCGCCTCATAAATCTGGACCGGATGCAGAGGGATGTCCAGAGGGGTGCGATACCACAGCGCTGCAATGCGGCTGGTGTAGGTTACAGCCCAGGGCACAGCCGCGGGTGTACCGAAGTCCATTCCAGCAAGGAACGCCCCGATGCGATTGATCGCCAATCCAAACGCCGTAGCGGGCGCCAATGCATCGGCGACCGAAAATACCGGCAGACCGTAGGCGAGTGCATACAAGATCCCCGCTGCAATTCCAAGTGCCGCACTCACGGGAGCGATCCACCAGTCCCGCACGCTCGTCAATCCGAACACCCAGAACGGGTGCTGACGGAAGGCTGCGAAATGCGTCAGCACCGTAAGCATTCGTGCTCCGACGAGCGCGGTCAGGATCGCGGTGACCAGGAGTGTCCACACCTTGTTCGCGTCGAGCGACAAATGCCGCGCGAAGTGCATCGCGGCTGCAAGCGAAGCGACCAGCGCCAGAGCGGTCAGCGCGCCATAGGTCGGGATAACGACATGTCCGAACTGAACAAGGCGGGGGTACACTTCCGGATCAGCGGCGTCCCGAGCCTCGTGGACGCGTGCGGCGCGCATCGCGCCGAACCTTTGACAAGCCGCCGACAAATTGTGCCAGGGAAAATCCCACACAGAGCCCTTCGGCCGAATCGCCGCTATCGCCGCCGAGATTCAGAACGAAGCGCAGGATGAGAGCAACAGCTAGAGCAGCCACGCCTGCTGTCATGAACCACCATTCGACGGAAATCTTTCTCATGACTATTTCGATCGTTGCTGCGGCTGACACGCGGCATAAAAATAAAGGCCGACCCGCTGGGCCGTGAGGTGGCGCGCCGGTGAACCCGTCCTAAGACGGTGGGAACTCTCCGCGGCTCTTTAGGCATTCCGGACTGGCGGACACTGCGCACCGAGCCGATTGTCG
>JAFAMZ010000327.1 GCA_019232935.1 Silvibacterium sp. | reverse complement strand
TTGTCGGCCAGGGCTTCTGTGCGCGGGCTGCCGGCCGGGGACTGCTGTGTGAGCTGTCCGAGGGCCTGGAGCGAGGCGAATACCTCGTTGCAGATTTCCGTCTGAACAGCGATCAGATCGAACGAAGGAACGCTGATGGCCCCTCCGGTGCGGACGCTCTCGGAGGGCACGTTGACCAGTTGCCAGTTGAGGTCAAAGCCGGTCTCAGAGCGGATGAAATTGCCAGTGAGAACCCACTGGACGAGCAGCTTGTGGCCAATCTCAAGGGGGTCCATCTGGGTGACGGGCAGGTGCAGCAGGGCGCTCGATGGGCGCACGACCAGCGACGACATGCGCGCGAGACGCGCAGCGATGGCGTCGGCCAGAGCAAAACCGTACAGGGGCGCGACCTCGGAAGGCCCGAAGTTCTGGAATGGCAGGACGAGGATGGTGTTCTGCTTTTCCTTTGGGTCGGAGGACTCTCGGAATCGCTCGGCCAGCATCGAAAGAATACCGGTAGTGCGCTTCTCGGTTTCCGTATTTGAAGGCGGAAGATTCGCCGCAGCATCGCCGGGAATGATGCCGGTCTCAATCTGCGATGTCTTCATGATGGTCTTGAGCGCTTCGCGCACATCGGCGGCGCTGGAGTAGCGCTCGGCGGGGTTCTTCTGGAGCAGCTTGAAGATGAGGGAGTTCAATTCGGGCAGCACGTGGAGGGGCTGCGGGTCGAGGTACTGGATGGCACGAATGCTCTGGAATTCTTCGGCATCGGGGCGGGCGAAGGGATGGCGTCCGCTGGCCAGCTCATAAAGGATGACTGCGAGGGCCCAGAGATCGCTCTGGACGCTGCTCTGCCCGGTGACGAACTGCTCGGGCGCCATGTAGGCGATGGTGCCTCCGCGGGCCGTATAGGTGGCAGTGGCGGGATCGGCGGCACGCCGGGAAGACTTCGCCGGATCGAAGTCGGCTTCCTCGAGGCTGATGCGGCGGGCGAGGCCGAAATCGAGGATTTTGGCTAGGCCACCATCGGTAAGGACGACATTAGCCGGCTTTAGGTCGCGATGGAAGATGCCGAGGGAGTGCGCCGCACAGAGTCCATCGGCGATCTGAATGCCAACAGAGAGCAAAAGCTGCAGGCTGGCAGGGCCCTTCGCGATGAGCTTGTCGAGCGACTGGCCCGGCACGTACTGCATCACGATGAAGAATTCTTCCTCGTCCTCCCCGACTTCGTAAATAGCGCAGACGTTCGGATGCTCGATGGCAGAGGCCATGCGCGCCTCGCGGAGGACGGTGGTGCGCATCTGCTCGGCGGAGAGGAGGCCGCGCTTGAGCACCTTGAGGACAACGGGGCGCATGAGAAGCGTGTCATTGGCGAGATAGACGACGCCGCTGCCGCCGGCTCCGAGACGGCGAACAAGTTCATAGTGCTTGATTGTGCGAAGCTTCATCTGGTCTTCAGTTTACCGGCTTGGCCGCTGCTGAAGACGATGCGTGAACCTCAGGGCTTCGGCTTGAGCGTTGCAGCGACTTGCAGGAACACCGGAACATGTGCCCGCGAGCCGGCGAATTGCGCGACCCATCCATGGTCGAGCGAGACGCAGGCAAGCGCTGCATCGGAACGGCTGGTGCGCGGTATGGCCTGAAGGCAATTCATGCCGGACGGCGCATTGGCAACAGGTGCAACCTCGAAGCTGGAGTCAGGATGGGCCTGGCGGAATAGATTTTGCCACTCGGCAATCTGTTGCGATTGGGTGGCATTCGGGTCTGGCAGGAGCAGGTTGAAATACATCATCTCGGCGCTGCCAGACTCGAGAGTGAGAGTCCTGGGCTGTTTTTCGACGGTGATGCCCTGGGGATTTTCCGGGTAGTCGTCCTGTGCTGCGGTTGCAACGACTGTCCAGCCAAAGGGCACGCGGACCCGCAATCCGCGGTAATCGATACTCATTCCGTGCGTAGCGTGCCAGCCAAGCGAGACCAGTAAGGGGGTGTAATACACGGCGAGACAGACGATCGGCGCGCAAAACAGCAGCGGACCCAAAATGCTGCGCCGCGGTTTTAGGAGCGGGATAGGCTGGCTTCGCGTCGAGAGAGGTGCGCTTGCCATTCGCTTGGCAATGTACCACGGGCAGGCAGAAACAGGCTCGGATCTTTCGTCCAAAGCGAAATGCCGCATCTCAGTGAGGAGAATCCCGATGGGGATCAGGAGAACCGGCAATGGCTAAAGATACAAAGAAGTGCGCGCACGAGGCGTGCAGTTGTATACCTCCCGATGGCGAGAAATATTGCAGCGCCGCCTGCGAGGCGGCAAAGGACATGACCACGCTGGCCTGCCAATGCGGGCATGCAGGGTGCGCAGGCGCGGCCGTAGCAAGGTAAACCGACTGAACAGGAAGGTAGGACGGCGGTTCTGCAATCAAGTGGCCGCCGCCCTGTTTCTCGCGTGGTCGCGACACGCTATTTCTGATAAATGACCTTGCCGCCGCGTATGGTGTACGCCACTTTAGCTAGGTTTCGAACATCCGTCGCCGGATCAGCATCGAGGATCACCAGGTCGGCGTCCATTCCCTTCTCCACGCGGCCCTTTGTTGGCGCTTTGAAGTAGGCGCTGGGATTGGTTGTCAGCGACGCGAGAACATCCCCCCATCCCATCGCCCGGCCCATGAATTCAAATTCCTGCGAGGTATCGTACTTCGTAATGAAGCCTACGTCTGTGCCGAACAGGACCGTTCCGCCTTCGGAGAAATAGGCCTTCAACTCGCTTACGCCCGCCTGTACGAGCTGGTCCTGAATCTGTGTATCGGGGACGACGGTAGTCCATAGCGTCAGGGTAGGAATCAGCGCGGTGTGCTGGCGCTTCATTTGCGCCAGATCGGCGGTTGTAAAAGCGAAGCCCCACTCTGGAATGGTGTGGGCCAAAATGTCCACTCCGCCGTTCAAGGCGTTCTCCATGCCGACGCGGTTCTGAGGGTGCGCGAAGACCGGCTTGCCCTGCGCGTGCGCTACATCGACCGCGGCCTTAACGATTGCCGTATCCATGTTGATGACCGGCTTATCGCCCATGTACGCCCCGGTAAAGAGCTTGATGCCATCCAAGCCCATCGCCATATAGCCCTTGGCCATCTGCCCGGCTTCCTGCGGAGTGGCGGCTTGGGGCAGTTTCATCTCAGCCGGCAGGTAAACAGGATGGCCGCCTTTCGGGAAGATATCGCCCGCCATAAGAATCTTGGGGCCTTGAATTTCACCCGCATCCACGCGCCGGCGCAGAGCCATCGTATCTTCGGGCGTGGAGCCGAGGTCCCAGACCGTGGTGAAACCCCAGCGGGTGAGCATCTCCTGCATCTGCGTCTGGAGCTTCGCTGCCGGAGCGGTTGCGGCGCCATCCCAGCCGGACGTGAAATGCACATGGCTGTTCCAGAAACCAGCAACGACAACTTTGCCGACGCAATCCAGTTTGAGTGCGGAGCCGGGCAGGTCGTAATACTTCGCTGCGTTCCTCGGTGCAACTGTGACGATCCTGCCCTCTCCTACGATCAGGACTGCATTATCGATTGGAGGCGCAGTTGGGGAGGGATAGACCTTCGCACCGGCGCAGACCAGGGTGGTGCTGTGGTCAGCTGCACGGGCAGACAACCCCAGGAGCATCAGCAGGAGCCCAATGGCAGCTCGCGTGATTGGTTTCATGATCAGTGTCCGTGTCCGTGACCAAGCGGGCGGGTTGCGCCTTCGACGACTGGCGCGCGTGGGCGCTTATCGGCGCGGCGGCCGAGGGTGTACATGGTGACTCCGAAGATGAGCATGACGAGGCCCCAGATCAGGTTGATGTTCATACCCGCGGAGCGCTCGTAGATGGTGCTGCCCCGTGTAAAGAGTCCATAGAGAGTCATGATGCCGCCCACGATGGTGAAGAGCAGTCCCATGGGTATGCGAAGGTCGAGATTCACGCTGGTCTCCTGGCAGCTATCTAAAAATCAGATTGAGGGCGACAACCATCACGATGAGGCCAACGGCGATTACTTTGGGCCGCGCGTACCACTCCATGTGGTGCTCAACTGGCTTGGGCGTGAGGGAGTAAACGAGCCCTACGAGCTCCGGCTCGGGACGAGGTTTGGTCATAAGGCTGATGAGTACGGTGAGAATGAAGTTTGTGGAGAAGGCCCAGATGGCGGTCCAGAAGTTCTGCGCCATTTCACTCGGGTATTGGTGGATAACAGCGATCCAGCCACCGTGAATGCCGGGGTGGGCATCAGTTGGCAGCGTGAGGCCGTGGTGAATGATGGCCGCGACCGTTCCGCTGACCAGACCGATAAAAGCACCGTGACCGGTCGTGCGCTTCCAGAACATGCCGAGCAGGAATGTGGCGAAAAGCGGCGCGTTGACGAAGGAGAAGACGAGCTGCAGCGTGTCCATGATGTTATTGAAGGACGTCGCCAGATACGCGGCTCCTATTGAAAACAGAATGCCGACAACAGTGGTCCACCGGCCCACGCTGAGATAGTGGGCATCGCTGGCGTTCTTGTGGATGTACGACTGGTAGAGGTCGTAGGTCCAGACCGTATTGAATGCCGTGACGTTGCCCGCCATTCCGGACATGAAACTGGCGAGCAGGGCGGTGAGCCCGAGACCGAGAATGCCTGTCGGAAAGTAGCGGAGAAGCATGTTCGGTATGGCGAGATCATAGTCGTAAAGGGGTTGGCCCTTCTCGTCCGTAATAACCTTGCCGGTCGTAGGATTGACCTTCACGGGGATGAGGCCTTTGTCCGGCGCGCCAGCGGTCTCAGCCAGCGCCGCAGTCGTGGAGACGCCTGCGGGGGTCTGTAAGGCCGCATGCTGCATCATCGCCGGCGTGGCGATAGCGATGAGGCCGGGGAGAATCACCAGGAAGGGGAAGAACATCTTCGGGATCGCAGCGATGAGTGGAACCCGGCGCGCGGCCTCTTCGGTGTCAGTTGCCATCGCTGTCTGAATGACGAGGAAATCCGTGCACCAGTACCCGAACGAGAGCACGAAACCGAGCCCCATGGCAAGCGCGAACCACTCGACGCCGAGAGGATTGTCATGCGGGTTTGTCATGCCCTTCCAGGAATGCGTGTAAGCCAGGGGCAGCGCAGATTTGAGTCCGCTCCATCCGCCGACATTTTTCAGGCCGACCCAGACTAATGGCATGAATCCGGCGACGATCAGGAAGAACTGCAGCACCTCGTTGTAGATGGCGCTGGTGAGGCCGCCGAGGAAGATGTAGCCGAGCACGATGATGGCCGAAATGAAGATGGCGAAGTGGAACTCCCACTCGAGGGGCCAATTCATTTTGAGGAACGCGGCGTCAAAGATATGCAGCGTCTGGATGAGGCGTGCCATGGCATACATCGAGATGCCGGATGAGAAGACAGTCATCACGGCGAACGAGCAGGCATTGTAGGCGCGGGTCTTTTCGTCGAAGCGCAGGCGGAGGAATTCCGGGACCGAGCGGGCCTTCGAGCCGTAATAGAAGGGCATCATGAAGACGCCGACGAAGATCATCGCGGGGATGGCGCCGATCCAGTAGAAATGGCTGGTAGCAATGCCATACTTCGCGCCCGACGCGCCCATGCCGATGACTTCCTGCGCCCCGAGGTTGGCGGAGATGAACGCCAGGCCGCAGATCCACGCGGGCAGGGCGCGCCCGGCCTGGAAAAAGTCTTTGCTGGTTTTCATGAATCGCTTGAGCGCAAAGCCAATGCCAAGCACAAAAACGAAATAGAGAATCATGATGAGCCAGTCGATGAATGTCAGGTTCACTGTGCTCGTTCTGTCCTTCCGCCGAAGATTTCAACACCACCGTTCGCCAATGTAGTGGGCGAACTCACAAAACTCAAAGGCAAATGCGCGTGGGCGCTGGGGTTCTCGGGCAAATGTACACGGTTGCACACGGGATGAGCAATCCTGGAGGAACGAGGATTCCGGGGAAACAGCCTGATGACGGACTAATTCTCGACGGGAAGGCGGAAATCGACACCAGCGGCGCGATTGGCTTGCTCCGTTGCGGGAAGATTGATGAGTTCGAGCGGAACGCGGAGCGAGAACCCTGCGGATGCGTTGTCCATGATCACCAGCGAGGTCGGGGTCAGGGCGTAATTGCGGAACTGCGCCCAGTGACCGTCCTTGTAGACGATGGTTACGGCGGGTTCGGCGATGGCGACGCCGGGCGACGCCCCCATCTGAGACTGGTAGGGCTGATAGACCGGACGATCCTCGTCTGGGGCAGCGTCCGGGGCCTGGGGCGCGGAGTACTGGTCTGGATACTGATCCGAGTACTGGTTGGGGGTTTGAGAATAGCCGGAGTTGCTGTCCGATGAGTCGTCGTACCCGTATCCCCAGTACGGCCACCAGTACCAGCTTGAATAGTAGGGCCACCAGTACGATCCCGAGTAGACTGTTACTCCTCCGTAGTAGGGGCGCCTGCATTCATGGTTGTGATCGCCGTGGTGGTCTTCATTGTGCCACTGGTTATTCCCGGCATTGCGCAGCGGCTGGTTTGTCCAACCGCGATTCCCGCCTGGAGAGAATGGCGACCGATGGATTGCCGGCAGCTGACCGAAGGGCGAGCGAGCGCCGCTGAATCCGCCATACTGGCGAGGCACAGAAGGCAAACGTGAAATACCCGGCGTCAGGGGAGCGGGCATCGGGTTCATGCGTGGCGCGGGAAAGCCGTGCTGCACGTAAGCAGGGGAAGGACCAGTGAAGTGGGGCGCTGTGAAACCTCCGCCAGAGAAGCCGCCAACGTGACCGCCCGCAAATCCTCCAACATGACCGCCGCCGGAGAATCCGGCAGCATGTCCGCCGCCAGCGTGCTGCGCAATCAGAGCGCCGGGGAGGGCCGAGGCGATTGCGCCCGCGAGAACGAGAGCCGTCAACACTCGCCGCATGTGCATAGTCTACGCCCAAAATGACGAGAATTTTATGTCAAATTCCGAGCCTGGCGGCCTCGGCGTGAGCTTCCTTGAGCGGCGCCAGGCCTGAGTCGGCTTTCTCCCAGTAATTGAAAAAGGCCTGATACTGTTCGCGCGCCTTGGCGGTATCGCCGAGCAGGGTTTCGGCTCGCGCAAGACCGAGCAGGCTAAGCGGATACGCCACATTCATCCCCTGCACCTGACAGAGCACAAAGGCGCTGCGGTGGGTTGCCGGGAAGCTGAAGTCAGAAGCAGCAGCCGCACCTTCCTTTGCCGCGAGGTGTGCCATGCCGCGCAGATAGGCGCTGATGCCCAGGATGTCGTAATCGACTGTAGGAGCAAGCGCGGTCAGCGCATCCTGAGAGTGGCCCTCGCGAAGGGAGATGGCCGCATCGATATCGGGCAGGAAGACGTGACTGATGATGGTGTCTTCGGGATACTGTTTTGCAAGCGACTGGCGGATTGCCATAGCACGCGCGGGCTGTCCACAGAGCGCAAAAGCGATGGCGGCGGTTCCCTGCATGGTGCGCTCCTGATCAAGCTTTAAGCTACGGTCGAGCCGAGGGAGGGCGTCGTCGCAGTTGCCGACCAGGGCGCGGTCGAGGGTCTCCTGGGTAATAAGGGTAGCTGTGGAGTTGACGAGCTTCTGGTCGGTCATGCGAGCGATGGCCTGCCGCCAGTCATTGGCGGCATCAGCGAAGCGGCCTTCGTTTTCGTGAATTATCGCAAGCTGGGAGTTGAGAATGAAGCCATCGGGCTGGCCACGCGACCACTCCACCTGCTGCTGCACGCCAGTTTCATCGCCCATCAGGTAGGCGGTGTAAATGTATAGTCCGCGAATGGAGGCGTCGTCGGCGAGGTTGAGGGTCTTTGCGTCATCGAAGATCTTCTTGGCGTCCTGATAGCGGGCGAGAGCGGTGAGTGCAAGCATGGCGTTGCCTCGGGCAGAGCCGCTTCGTGGATTCATCTCCAGCGTCCGCTTTGCCTCGTCGTATGCCTGCTCAAACCGGCCGAGCGTGAGGTAAGCCACTGAAAGCTGCGTCGGCACAGCGGCATCGTTCGGATATGTGTCGCGATAGAGCTTCAACAGGTCAATGGCCTGCGGCAGGTCGCCCGTGACGTTCATGTAGTAGTGGGCGCGAATGTACAGGCGCTCGCGCTCGGAAACTTTGTCCGAGAGCTGGAAGGCGTGCGTGATTGCCTGATTCCCCAGGGTTTCGTTCCCAAGCGCCAGATACGCGACTCCAAGCCCGGCATAAGCCATCGCAAAATTCGGATCGAGCTCGATGGCATGCTTGTAGAAGCCGATGCTCTGGGCGAAATTGGCCTGGTTAGCCTGACTCTGGGCCATAGCGTAGGCACGGAAGGCCTGGAGGGACGGGGTGGTCGCCTCGCTTCGAGGCACGTCCAATTTCTGGATGTTGGCCAGGGACTCGCCGAGGTTTTTGCGCAGTGCGTCTGACGCGGTATGCAGCGCGTTTAGAACCTGGTCTTTTCCGACTGCCTCGGCCTGTGTATGCGTGATCACGTCGCCAGTAGCGGCGTTCTGGGCCTCGAGCGTAATGAGGTACTGATTGCCTATACCCGAGATGGTTCCATTGATAATGGCCTTATCGCCTTCGCGCTCGGCGATTTCGCGCGCGATCTCCGGAGTAACTGGCTGATCGGACGGCTTATTCATATAAGCAAGGCTGCCTCGGAGATGAGACTCGCTCACCACATTGAGAGAGGGTGATTGCTGGAGCCACCCTGTGAGCGCCTGTTTCAACGTCGAGTCAAAGACGGGATCGCCAGTGTGATTGGCAAATTCCGACACGATAATCGAATCCACCTGCGCAACCGGGGCTGGTGGTTTCACAGAGCGGGGGCGCATGGCAAACCAGACTGCGACCGCTCCGGCCAGGAGGACCACAGCGGAAACCAGGAGGAAGCGGCGTGCTTTCCTGCGCCGACGGGCGATGACAAAGGCTGCAGAAGAGGAGCCGGTGGGGCTGGTCTGACCCAAAAGCTCGAAACGCGCATGTTCGAGGTCGGTAACAAGCTCGCTGGCCGAGGCGTAACGCTTGTTCTTGTCCTTCGCCAGCGCTTTCAGAACGATCTGGTCGAGTTCGCGAGGAAATTGCGGTACCCGCTTACGGATGGGGTCGGGATTATGTGCCAGCAGAGCAGCAAATATCTCAGCGATGGACTGGCCGTGAAACGGCGGCGAGCCGGTGGCCATTTCGTACATGACCACTCCGGCGGCGAAGATATCGGCACGGGCGTCCAGTTCCTCTCCGCGGGCCTGCTCTGGAGCCATGTAGGCTACCGTGCCCATGGCTGAACCCGGCTTGGTGAGACTGTGCTCCAATGCCGTGAAATCGCCAAGGGAATTAGTAGCCGACGTGTCAGTAGAAATCGGGGAGCGCTTGGCCAGGCCGAAATCCAGCACTTTAAGTGTGCCGGTGCCCTGTCCTCTGCGAACGATGAAGAGATTCGCGGGTTTAATGTCACGGTGGAGAATACCCCGGCTGTGCGCTTCCACCAGGGCAGAGGCCAGTTGTATCGAGTAGTCGAGCACCTGATCGACAGCTAGGGGGTGTCCGTTGATGAGCCGCTTGAGTGTCTGGCCTTCGAGCAGCTCCATGACCAGATACGGCCTGCCACCCTGTTCACCCACGTCATAGATGGTGCAGATATTCGGGTGGTTGAGAGCGGAAGACGCCCGGGCTTCTCGAAAGAACCGCTCATGCGATGCCGCATTGGGTGTGCCGGAGGCAAGGTAATTCTCGGCGACCACTTTCAGCGCTACATCCCGGTTCAGGCGCGTGTCATGAGCACGGTATACGATTCCCATGCCGCCGTGGCCGATCTCTTCAATGATTTCGTACGGCCCGAATCTGGTTGACGTCTGCATGCCTGAGCAGGGGATGTGGCCAGTGTAAACGCTCGGAAGAATTGGTGGATGATTGAGGCACAATCGGACACTTGGTTCCAAAAGACCGCCCGGGGCTCAGACCCGATTCGGAGCCGCTGCGCCTTCTGCTGAGAGCTGCTGGACCTTGCTGTGCCTGATGGAATAAGTGAAGTAAATGACCAGCCCGATGAAGAGCCAAGCGATCGCAACAATCCATGTGAGCAGCGGCAGGTTCAACATCAGATAAAACGCGCTCACAATGCCGAGAAGTGGCACGAGAGGCACCAGTGGAGTGCGGAACGGGCGCTCCAGGTCGGGATGGCGGACCCGTAGGATCCAGACTCCGGCCGAAACAATGGTGAATGCCAGCAGCGTGCCCATGTTCACCAGCTCGGCCAGCCTGCCAATGGGCAGGATGGCCGGGAGAAATGCCACGATGGTACCGACGAGCATGTTGGAGATCCACGGCGTACGGAACTTCGGATGGATGGCGCTGGCCCATTTCGGCAGCAGGCCGTCGCGGGACATCGAGAAGAACACCCGCGATTGTCCGAGGAGCATGACGAGCATCACGGTGAAAAGCCCGAAAACTGCGCCTATTTTGACAAGCAGGCCACCCCAGGCGACGCCGGTCTTGTCGATACCGATGGCTACCGGCTCCGCCACATTGAGCTCGCGAAAGTTCACCAGTCCGGTCAGCGTGAGCGAAACCACGATGTAGAGAAGCGTGCAGATAACCAGGGAGCCGAGGATGCCGATCGGCATATCGCGCTGCGGGCGGCGCGCTTCCTGGGCGGCGGTCGAGACGGCGTCGAAGCCGATGTAGGCGAAGAATACGAACGAAGCGCCGGCTACAACTCCCTGCCAGCCGTATTCTCCGGGGCCCTTGTGGGGCGGGATAAATGGATGCCAGTTAGCCCTGAGGAGTTCGGGATGGCGGATCAAAGAGTCGATTCCGAGCACCAAAAAGATTGCCACTACACCAAGCTTGACAAAAACGATTGCGGAGTTGAGATTTGCCGATTCCTTTATGCCGACGACCAGAATGGTGGTCACGGCGAGGATCACCAGAAAGGCAATGACGTTGAATATGCCGGTGACGTGGGGCAGGCCATCCGTCGGCGTCATCGACATAGCAAGCGTGGCGTCCGACTGCCATTTGCCGTGGTAGAAGTAAAGGTTAGTTCCATAAGTGCTCGTAAAGCGCGCCAGCGACGGCGACGGGACAAACCCAAGTTGCTCCACAAGACTCAGCAGATACCCGGACCACCCCGAGGCCACAGTCGCTGCTCCAAAAGCATATTCGAGCACCAGGTCCCAGCCGATAATCCACGCCACAAGCTCCCCGAGCGTGGCATAGCCGTATGTGTAGGCCGATCCGGCAATCGGGATGATCGATGCGAATTCGGCGTAGCAGAGGCCAGCGAAGGCGCAGGTGATTCCGGCAATGATAAAACTGAGTGCTATGGCGGGGCCGGCGTGGAGGGCGGCGGCCTGTCCGGTGAGCACGAAGATGCCGGCTCCAATGATGGCTCCGATGCCAAGGGTAATGAGGTTGATCGGGCCAAGGGACCGCCTGAGCGTGTGCTCTCCTTCTTCGGTAGCTTCCTTTTTGAGAAGCGAGAGCGGTTTGACTGCTAATAGCTTAGCCATTTGCGGGATGTCCTCCAGATAATTTCATTCCCGGGGCTGGGGGCTTCCCATGCGAGACCATAGCGCGAAGACCGGCACCCCGAGCAGCACAATGAAGAGTCCCGGCCATGTGTACTGGGGCTTGTAGCGCAATAATACGAGACATATCCATGCCGCCATCACTATATAGAGCGCAGGGAGCACTGGATAGCCCACAGCGCGGTAGGGCCTTTCGGCTTCCGGCCGGCGAAACCGCAGGACAAAGACGCTGGCAATCGCGAGGATGTAAAACAGGAGGGCCGCGGAGATGATGTAGTCCAGCAGCTGGCTGTAAGAGCCCGAGAGGCAAAGGAAGCTGGTCCATACCGCCTGCACGATCAGCGAAACAACCGGGGTCTTATATCTGGGATGCAGCCTGCCCGCAGCGGAGAAGAACAGGCCATCGCGGCTCATCGCGTAGTAAACGCGCGCGCCTGCCAGGGTAAGGCCATTGACACAGCCAAATGTCGAAATCAGAATCGCGGCCGCCATCAGATAGGCACCGCGTGCCGAGAAAATCTGCTGAAGGACTGCGGTCGCAACACGGTCTTCAGAGGCGTATTCTATCCCGCGAGCCAAGACAGTAGCGCCATGGGGATCGCCGTGCAGCGGGAGCACCATGAGGTAGACAAAGTTCGAGAGAATGTAGAGTGTCAGCACCAGCCCCGTCCCCATCACCAGGGAAAGCGGCAGGTTGCGGCTGGGATTCCGTATTTCTCCAGCCGTGAAGGTGACGTTGTTCCAGGCGTCTGATGAGAAAAGGGAGCCGGTCTGCACGACTGCCAGGATGGTGAACAGCCCCACCATGGCAATCGAGCCTCCGACGCCCACCTGCACCTGGTGCAGTGTTGAGGGCGAGGCGCCTTGCCAGAAGTTCGCGCCGAAGTTGGCGTGCATCGCATTGGGGTTGCGCCCGAGGGCGAATCCGAAGGCCACCAGTCCCAGCAGAGCCGCGGCCTTCGCTGTCGTAAAGACGTTCTGCACCAGCGCCCCGAGACGGACGCCGAAGATGTTGATCGACATCAGCAGCACGATGACGACGATTCCGGCGAGGTTCGCGGTATTCAGCCCGATATCCATATTGCCGAGCAGCATGGGTCCTATCCGGCAGGCGGGCACATGTCCGATGTGCCACAACCAGTGCGAAGCTGAGACACCTGGGAAAAAGACACCGAGGAATTTTCCGAACGCAACAGCGACAGCGGCAATGGTCCCGGTCTGGATCACGAGAAAGAGCGTCCAACCGTAGAGGAAGCCCCACATAGGGCCCAGAGCCTCGCGCAGGTAGACGTACTGTCCGCCCGCCCGGGGCATCATGGCGGCAAGCTCTCCATAGCTAAGCGCGCCGATGATGGTCATGACCGCCGTGATCACCCATGCGGCAATCAGCAGGGCCGGGGACCCGACATCGCGGCTGATATCGGCGGAAACAATGAAAATGCCTGAGCCGATCATCGACCCGACAACAATGGCGGTTGCGCTGAAGAGGCCGAGTCCCTGGACAAGGTTCGTGCCCGCAGAAGGTGCGGAGGCTGGAGTAGTTGGACTGGTAGTGGGCACGTTTGAAACTGTTCTACCGGAAAATAGGCGGGTTGCGCCAGCCGGGAATGCAATTTGGGCGCCGATTCTGGAAGATGAGTTGTTTTTGCTGGGTGATTTGTATCTCAAAAGCCAGAGCAGCGGGGCGAAAGCTCCTCTGCGATTTTCCGATGAACCTGTGCTACTCGGCGGCTTTCTCCGCCAGCGTTTTGACTACCGCAATGTTTTGCAGCAACTCACCGGAAAGGCCGTGCCGCTCGGCGAGATACTCGGGGCTATTGTAGGAGATCCAGACTTTGCCTTGTTCGTCTTCTGAAACGAGAAGCTTCAGCGGCAGATCGATCGCCGCACTCGGCGCAGCCTGCATCAGCGGAGTGCCGGCCTTTGGATTCCCGAAAATCAGCAGCTTGGTAGGACGCATTGCCATGCCAACTTTCTGCGCCTCTCCACTGTGATCAACCAGCCCGAAGAGCATCACTCCCCTGGCGTTCAGGAAGCCCTTGAGCCTGTCAACGGTGATATCCACCGAGTGATTGCTGGCAACACTAACAATTCCATTCGCCTGCATCTGGGTTCCTCCGAGATTCATCTTAAGGCGGTGCAGTTGTCTCCAATCGCTGTACCCTGAAGAGTGCTCCTCACGCAGTCCCTCGTCGATACGCTCGCGCGCGAAGCAGGATTCACTGCCGCCGGAGTTGCCGCTGTTCCCGATAACTCGGCCCCTGACAGCATTGAGGAACGCCGCCGTTTCGAGGAATGGGTCGCTTCGGGAGCTGCAGGTGAAATGGAGTACCTGAAGCGGCGCAACGATTGCGGCGATCTCGTCCGCTCCTCGGTTCGGAATGCATTTCCATGGGTGCAATCTGTAATCGTTTGTGTGGCAAATTACAACTCCGCCGTTGAGCGCTCAACCGATCCTGCTCCTGAAGACTCAGGTTGGATCGCTCGCTATGCTCAATCCGGTACGCAAACGGACTCAGGTTCGCTGCGACCCAGCGACTACCATAAGGTGCTGTTGCGCCGCCTTCAGAACGTCGACACACGCCTTCACGAATCCCTGGGACCTTTTGAGTCTCGCTGTTATGTCGATACAGGCCCCATCGTGGAGCGCGTCTATGCCCGTTACGCCGGCCTCGGCTGGACAGGCAAGAACACCTGCCTCATCAACCAGCGACTGGGCTCCTGGCTTTTTCTCGGAGTCATCCTCACTTCCCTCGACCTTTCCACAGCCGAACGGCCCCTGCTCGCTGCCGACCGCTGTGGTTCCTGCACGCGGTGCATCGATGCCTGCCCTACTCACGCGCTAACTGCTTATCAGATGGACGCGAGCCGCTGCATCTCCTACCTGACGATTGAGAAGCGCGGCTCTATTCCAGAAGACCTTCGTTCGGGTATTGGCCGCAATGTATTCGGGTGCGATATCTGTCAGGATGTTTGTCCCTGGAACCGCAGGGCTCCAGAGACGATGGATTCCGAGCTTACGCCTCGTCACGAGCTGATCAATCCCGCGCTGGACTGGCTGGCTTCGCTCGATGAAGGGCCTTTCGGCGACTGGTTCTTCGGCTCGCCTGTCAAGCGCTCGCGCTTCGCCGGCTTCCGCCGCAATCTCGCTATTGCGATGGGCAACAGTGGAGTGGTGCGCTTTCGCTCGATCCTCGAGTGCTGGTCTGAGTCCGCTGATCCGGTTTTGTCGGAATCAGCGGCATGGGCCATTAATATGCTCTCATCCAAGCCCGCGGGGTGAACGCCGCCCTGTGCTCCCGCCCTCCCAAAACACGATCGGCCTCATCGCTTGAAGCGAGAGGCCGTAAAGAGAGAAGGTTCCGAGTACATCTGGCGGCGCGTTATCGCGCTCATGCTGGAACCGGTCAGGCAGCTCGAACTACATTTGCTGCGTTCAGGCCCTTGGGACCCTGTTGACATTCAAACTCTACCGATTCGCCTTCGTTCAGCGTCTTGTATCCGGTGTCCTGAATAGCTGAGAAGTGCACAAACACATCTTCGCCGGTCGAACGCTGGATAAACCCGTAACCTTTTGCGCCATTAAACCACTTCACAACCCCGTGTTCTTTCACATCGACTCCTTTTTTGTGAGCTGCTTTTTGCTGCCTTGAGGTTCTCCACCCTTAAGACATCAAGAGCCGCCTGCGCCGGGCAGACAGCTCGAAATCCTGAGCGTCTTTTCGAGAACCGTGCAACCAGTTACCTCAACAATCGGCCTTCCAATTTACCCGGTTGCTCCTTGCTTCAGAGCAACCTGGGGTGTTCTTTTTATGTCAGGAAATTTAACTCGAATCAAGAAAAAACTGCTCAAGAAGGCTACATCATCGTGTTGATTACTAAAGGACAGTGTCTCTCCGTACTCGATTTACCCGGTTCCGTAACAGGTTTTCGGGCGAGTACCCGTATTCCTGGGTTTTTAGAGAAACAGCGGAGCCAACACCAGCGTTACGGTCGCCAGCAGTTTGATCAGCACGTGCAGCGACGGCCCCGCGGTGTCCTTGAAGGGATCGCCGACGGTATCGCCGACCACAGCAGCTTTGTGGGCCTCAGAGCGCTTGCCGCCGTATATGCCGGTCTCAATCAACTTTTTCGCGTTATCCCATGCACCGCCGCCATTGTTCATCAGCATGGCAAGGAGGATGCCGCCGATCGTTCCGACCATTAACAGTGCCGCGACCGCTTCGGCGCCGCTCAGGTTTACCGGAAGGCCGTTGATGGTCGGCCAGTTAGTCCGGGCCGAGGGATAAAACTCGCCGCCGAAATTGCGGAAGATCAACCCAACCGCAAGCGGCATTGCCACAGCAAGTATCCCCGGCAACACCATCTGTTTGAGAGCCGCCCCGGTCACGATGCGTACGCAGCGGCCGTAATCCGGCTTCGACGTGCCCTGCATGATGCCTGGATTGTTCCGGAACTGCTCATGTACGTCCTGGATCACCGTCTGCGCGGCGCGACCCACGGCGCGGATGGCCATTGACGAAAAGAGAAATGTCAACATCGCTCCCAGCAGTGCGCCCACAAAAACCGGAACCGAGGCCAGGTTCACATTCGAGAAGCTCCAGCCGTCCGGAAGAGATCCTCCCGCATTGGTTACCCTCTGGTGGACGATGTCGTGAATCGTGGCAAGGTAGGCCGAGAACAGCAGGAAGGCGGCGAGCGAGGCCGACCCGATGGCATAGCCCTTGGTTAGCGCCTTTGTCGTGTTTCCTGCGGCGTCGAGCTTGTCCGTCTTTTCACGGACGCTATGCGGCTGGTCGCTCATTTCGATGATGCCGCCGGCGTTGTCGGTGATCGGCCCGAAGGTGTCCATTGCCAGGATGTAGGCCGAGGACGAGAGCATACCCATGGTGGCAATTGCAGTTCCGTAGATGCCTTTGGCGTAGCTCGGAATGTCGATTCCGTGCAGTCCGCGAACTCCGAAGTAGTAACTCAGCAGAAGCGCGACGCTGATGACTATGACGGGCATTGCCGGCGTCTCCATGCCCACTGCCAGGCCCTGGATGATGTTGGTTGCCGGACCTGTGATCGATGCAGTGGCAATGCTCTGCACGGGCTTGAACCGTGTCTCGGTGTAGTACTCGGTGATGCGCACGAAAAGCAACGACGTGACGATTCCGCATATACCGCTGCCCAGTAGCGCCCAGCGCGCATCGAGCATGAAATAGATCGCTGCGGCGAATCCGGCCAGGGCCAGCAGAGTGGTTACGTAATAGCCCTTATTGAGCGCGTGCATGGGGTCTTCGTCTTCGCCGCTGCGAACGAGGCTCACGCCGACGATGCTGGCGATCAGGTTGATGGCTTGCACGATCAGCGGAAACAGCACTCCGCGAAGGCCATTCGTAAGGTAGCGCCCCGCGCCGAGAATC
>JAFAMZ010000118.1 GCA_019232935.1 Silvibacterium sp. | reverse complement strand
CAAACCGCACCCATAACTCTCATGGATAGTAACGGTTGCAGGCACATCCTATGAAAATGAAACGGTTGCAGCCCCCAGCTCCTAACTGGTTCAGAATGAAACGGTTGTAGGGTCGCCTGCAAAACGGGGGAAGGGGGTATCCCCCTTATCCCAGTCAGCTCGGACGGTTCGGGATCGTCACTTCCTGTTCGAGGGTGAAATCGATCAGCGTCTCGCTGGGCAGCTTGACCTGCTCGCTCCCGACGATGACCTCCGACGTCGCTCCTGCGCCCGCTCCCGCTCCCGCCCCGATGGCCGCTCCCTGACCCCCATCCGCCGCCGCGCCGATGATCGCGCCAAGCGCCGCTCCTGCGACCGCTCTTTTTGCAGTGCTCGCGCCGCGCGACTTGCCGTTCACGTCGTATTCTCCCGTCACAATGGGCATCAGCTTCCCGTTCACCACGATCCCGGTCAACTCCAGCCGCAGCTGCGACCTGCCCGCGAAAGTCCCCGACGTCTTAGCCTGCGTCAGCCGTCCGTAGACGAGAGCATCCCTCGGAACCACCACGTTGCCATCCACCGACAGCGGTTCGGCCAGAGAGGCCGTGAACCGGTCCCCCGGAAGGCTTGAGGTGGAATCGATGGTATCGATCGTCCGGACGGAGATGCGCGTCCCTGCCGGGACGGTCACAGTGGCCGGTCTGGCCTCGACATGCGCCACGGTCCCGGGATCGTCGGGAAGCAAGCTTGCCGCAGCACTGGATGGGTTGCTCGGCGGACCGCCAGCCGCGGGGCTGGAGCTGGCCGGCGGGGGGGCGGTGTCGGCAGCACCTTCTGAATCAAACTTAAGCGAAACGATGTCGGCGACGTTGTACTTCTGCAGCGTCGAGCCGACCTGAAAGCTGATTTCGCTCTCTGTGCCTCCCATGAATTTGCCTTTGATCAGGCTGCCATTCTTCAACTGCAAGGTATCGGCGAAGGCAGTCGACACGGCAAGCGTGATCGCTATGACGAATCCGGATTTCAGCCTCAGCGCCGTCATGGTCTGCACCTTAGATGTCCCGGGTCACGGAGGAGGCTCAGGTCTTTCTTGGCCCTTCCGTCCCTTTGTCGCTTCACTTGATGAGCACCACGTTCATGCTCCATGGAGTGAGCGTGAGTGTCAGCGGGAGGTTCTGTGATCCCATGTCGGTGGTCTTTGGGTCCGCCCAGACCGGTGTAGCGGCGTTCGTCAGGTCGTAGATGGCCTTGTCGTAGGTGATGACCTTAACGTCTGAAGAGGTACCCGGGGCGGCGAGGGATACGGTGACCTGTTCATTCTGCGTCTCGTTCAGATTGAAGAGCACCAGGGCTGTGCCGCCGCTGTGCGTTGCGGCATAGGCGCGGACGTCATCTGTGTCTCCGGAAACCGCGGGAGTGAGGACGTGTTCGCCGGTAATGGCAACGTTGCTGAACAGCTGGTAGGCGCGCGCGGTGGGAGACATGGTTCCGATAGGTCCCGCGCCCGGGCAGGACGGATCTTCGGAGCCATCGGAAAAGATGTTGTACGCGCCGAAAGACTGCCAGCCGTAAAGGGAGGAGCTCAAGTTTCCGCTGTTGCCATTACAGTTCCCGAATCCGATCCACCAGGTAGCGCGGGAGACTCCGTCGTTCATCATTTCGCCGAGCACCTGGCCGGCATACAAGCCCTGGGTGATGGACCAGGTCTGCTTTCCGGGGTTGTAGGAGACAGAGCCCATTTCGCCAACGTAGATGGGCACGTTGACACCCGCGGTCGCGAGTTCGGCCTTGAGCTGGTGGATATTGGTGGTGAGGGCCGGAGCAGCCTGGTGGACGAGGAATGTGTCGTCTTCGTTAGGAGGGTTCTGCGGGTAGTAATGGAATTCGACAAAGTCGTACGCGCCTTTTGCGTTGGCTAGTATGGTGGTATCCCAGCCCGGCTGAATGCCGCCCGCGTCGACTACGATCCCGACCATGGTTGACGCGCTGGCTGCTTTGGTGAGTGCGTAGTAGCCATTGGCTCCTGCGACGGCGGCGGCGTAGGTTGCCGGATCGTGCGGCTTGGCGTGGAGGTCGTATTCCCAGGTTCCGTATTCCTCGTTGCCCACGGTTATATGACTGGGTGGGTATCCTTCTTTGACGGCCTCGGCGGCCCAGGCGGCGGCTTCAGCAGGATCTCCGCCGCCGTTGCAGGCGGCGTTGCTTCCATAGTTTGCGGTCAGGGCAAGGTCGAAATTGCCTGGCTTCAGGATGTCTGCAACGAAGTTGGAAAAGATGGAATTGGGGTTGGCATAGGTGGAGCCGCACCAGGTGTTTGTCTGCCAGTGGTAGGCGTCGGAGGTTGAGCCCCCGGGCCAGCGAACCGCCTTGATACCGGCCTGGGAGAAGGCTGTGTTGATGGCGCTTGCGTTTGTGGCTATGTCGTACCAGACGGCGAGATTCAAGCCTAACAACTGATCGGTGACGGTGCCTGCGGGGTATGTCTGGTCGATGGTTACAGAGTTGAATTGGGTAACGGTCAGGTTCAAGGGAATGCTATGACTTAAAGCGCCGCTCGTGGCGTGGAGAGTCAGCGGGAAACTGCCGGGTGTGGCGTTGGCCGGAACTGACAACGACAGCTGCGTTGAGCTATTGGCGTCAATGGCCAACGGGCACGATGGAGAGCAGGCAATTCCGCCAGGCAATCCGCCGGCGGAGACAGAGACCGTTCCTGAGAAGCCATTCAGGCCCGTGACGGAGAGAGTTACAGGCGTGCTGGTCTTTCCTGCCTGAACGCCTATCACCGAAGGCGCGACAGAAATCAAGAAATCCGCCGAAGGAAGCGGTGCGAGATAGCCGGAGAGATCGAGGATCAGATTGGTGAGGTTGGAGGCGTAGGCGTCGATGCTTCCGTTGCTGGTAGGCACAACGGCCATATTGGAGGTGATGGCACCGTCGTCGGCATTCAGCGTGGAGACGTAGGGCTGGGTTGCTCCGTCGGCCCACAGCGTGAGGTAGTCGAGCGCCGTTCGTGGCACCACGGTTGCGTTTAATACGTAGGCCTGCGCGGTTGATGGAGGAGCGCATGCCGTGGTGTCGATGTTCCAGCCAAGGACGCCGTTGAAGCCGCCCTGGTTATTCGGCTGGCCATTGCGGGTATCGAGGGCCCGGCAGGGCGTGAGGGTATAGAGCGCAAGTCCCCCTGTGCCGGGAGGCGCAAAGTAGCCGTCGATGTCGAGGATTACGTCAGAGTCGTCCGAGACAAAGACGGAGACCTGTCCGTTGCCGCCCGCTGGCACAATGGCGGCGTTTGCCGTCACAGTTCCCGTCCAGGAGTTCAGGGTGGATACGTATGGCTGTGCTTCGCCTGTCGGCCAGATGGTCAGGTAGTTGAGGGTCTTGTGCGGAATTGCAGTGAGGTTGAGTGAATAGGCCTGAGCCGCAGACGGGATGTTGCAATTGCTCGACGGGACGGGAAAAACCCTGCTTGTTCCAGCAGACAGGGAGGGGCCGCCGAACGGGCCGGCGGGGTTGCGGCTATCGGCAATACGGCACGGGTTAACTGGATAGAAGGCGAGTGCTGACGCTGTTCCCGCAGGCACAAAGTAGCCGTCAATGTCGAGGATCAGGTGCGTGGCGTCGGTTACGTAGACGCTGACTCCGTCGTTGGCACCAGCGGGGACGATGGCCGCGTTGGCCTTGACCCGGCCATCGGAATTTAGCGTCGAGACGTAGGGTTGAGTCTGGCCGGCGGGCCACACGGTGAGGTAATTGAGCGCGGCACTCGGGACGACGGTGACATTCAGCGAATAAGCCACCGCCGTACCTGGTATGCCGCAGGCGCCCTGCGGAATAATGAATTGGCGGGTCGTGTTTGCAGCTAACTCCGGACCTCCAAAAGGTCCGGTGGGGTTTCGGGTATCGGCGACCCGGCAGGGCGTCACCGGGATAAATTGAAGAGCCGTTGGAGCATTAGCACCGGCAGCGAAGCTGAGGCTAACGCTTCCAGAGAGCATCAAGGGGGCAAGCAGCGCGACGGCAGCCGCGAGGCGACAGCGTGGAGGCATCAAGGACCTCTTTCGAGTCGAACAGGGCCCGTGCAATGTCTGAAAAGCGCAACATTCACGCATGGAATCAGAGAGCCTGGAGGCCCGGCGCAGGGAGGATACGCGTCGTGATCTTAGCCTATCTTCGAAGCCGCCGCAATCCGGGACTACGGTTTTGATCAAGGCAGGGAGACGGGTTCTGAAGTGAGGCAAGAACGGCGGCTATTGTTCGGGATCCCGGGTTATTTCTGAGAGATCATGTATTTCGCGACCTGGTACTCGATGAAGTAGACGACCCTGGTGTCGAGGACCTTCCTGAGGTCGGCATCGCGGGCGCGGGTGTCCTTTTTGGACTCGGCGAGCAGGGCGGAATAGAACCATGCTTCGCAAAGCAGCTCCTGCCGCAACACGGGAAGGTAATGGAGATCAGATTTTGCGAACGACTGATCATCATTAATCTGATCGAAGATCTCTTCAGGCTTCAGTTTGTCGAGGTACATTCCGAGCAGCATTTCGCGCCAGGCGGTCTCGTCGCCTCCCTGGAGGCGCTGTTTCCAATGCGGTCTGTCGGCCTTCTCCCAACGCTCATTCAGGAGGGCTCGGGCCTCCTGCTGCGTACCGGCTGAAGCGATGCGAGTGTAGAGCATCATGGCAATGTACGGCACATATGGGTGATCTTCACCGAGGAATTCCCTGCCCGTTTCTTCCATGGTGTCGGAGCGGGTAACAAGCTGCCCCAGAGCCGCGGTAAACATGAGTCCGGCATGCTCCTGAAAGCGGTAGTCACCTGCGATCTGGTTGGCGCGGGTCTTGGCGTCGTCGGCAGTTTGTGCGGCGCCTTTCGTATCATTCGCCATAAGCTGCGATGTCAACCTGGTTTCATACCAGTCGACGTCGTCTTTAGCGGTCTCGGGATAGCGTGACTTAGCCTCATCGCTCAGTTGAATGGCTCGGGCGTAGTTTCCGCGCTCGGCTGCGAAAGACATTTCAGTGGAAATTGCGTACTCGGCCGCGCCTTTCATCTTCTGAAATTCCTCGAGATTCTTTCTGTATTCCTCGAGGCTTCGATCGGCTTCTGTGCGGTTATTGGCGAGATGCATGCGGGGATCGATGTTGGCAAAGTCGGAGAGCCGCTCCAGGACGGAGGCGCGATAGAAATATACGTTGGCCATGTCACCGGGCCGTTGGTCTTCAGGCTCGGACTGAATGCCCTGTTGTGCGCGCTCGATGAGCACGAGCACTTCCATCTGCGCATCCTCGCGGTCAATCTGAAAAAGCCTGCCAGCGAGATCCAGTAGATTTGCGGGAT
>JAFAMZ010000088.1 GCA_019232935.1 Silvibacterium sp. | reverse complement strand
CACTGATAGGTGCGGTGGCAATCTACGCTGCTCTCGCGCTGCGAATCTATTTCGCCAGTTGAACGTTTTTGGATTGAGCGCGGCAGCTTCGCGCTTGTGAGTATTGGATTGATCTGGCATCGTAGACTGCTCCTCACTCTTTCCTGGTTGTGCCTGCTGCCGTTGACCGCGCTGGCGCAATCGGTCACACAGCCACCGCCGCTGCGCCCTCCGCGGCCGGGCTTTACTTTTCCCGCGCGCCAAACGCTCAACTACGCCGTCGACTGGCGCGTCTTCCCCGCAGGAGTGGTCGCCTTCCACCTTGAATCCGACGCCGATCTTCAGCGCATCTCCGTAACCGCCGACACCGTCGGTGCCGTGAATCTTATCTTTCGCGTGAGTGACCGCTTCCAGTCGTCCTTCAACCGCACCACTGGTTGCTCTGAAGGTTTCTCCAAGCAGATCATCGAGGGCCGCCGCCAGGTCAACAGCGACCTCAAGTTCGAGTACCCAGAGAAAAAGGCTGTCTATACCGAGAAGAACCTCGTCTCCGGCATCAGCAAACATCAGGAAGCCGAAATACCCTCCTGCGTCACCGACTCGCTCTCGGCCATCTTCTACGGCGCGTCACAGCCCATGACCGTGGGGCAAAGCGTCCAGCTTTCCCTCGGAGATGCGGTAAAGACCATCCCCGTTACCATGAAGGTCGAGGGCCGCGAAGAAGTCCAGACGCCCGCCGGAAAGTTTCAGACCCTCCGCGTCGAGCCCACCGCCGCCGCCGGAGTCGTCAAGAACCGCGGCAACATTTGGATCTGGTACACCGACGACGAAAAGCACACGCCCGTGCAGATGCGCGCCCGCTTCTTCTGGGGCACCATCACGTTCCGTCTGACTTCTATCGAGGCGAAATAGCTTCTACTGAATTCGATACCGTTCGCGCATTAGCCGCTGCAGGCGCGGCTTGTAGATCAGGTCGTAGGCCAGTTCCTTGTCCGGAAACATCGCCAGCGCCGCCCGCCGGCTGTCGGCGACCATCTGGGCAGCTTCATCGATGCTCAGCGTGTCGTCCTGCCCGATGACCGACATCACCATGTCCATCATCATCTGCAGGCGGCGCAGTTTGCGCTGTTCTTCTTTCAGCTCCTCGGGGCTTTGCAGGGGTTTAGAGGAGGGTTTGAACCCTTGATGAGGTTGGTCCGAGGAGTCTGCGGTATCGTGTGAGCCCATGTACTCAATTTCCTCCATGCGAGGCATCCTATACGGTCTAGACGCCGAAGGGCGGAAAAAGATGCCCGCCCCGCTCTCCCTGGACCACTCCCGTTACCACGACACAAAGCATCAATGTGCTGACGCCGCCCACGGCTCCGCCGTAACGTGCGCGCCATCCAGATAAAAGCTCGTCAGCCCCACCATGTCTGTCCGATACGTCGCCACGTGCGCGGCCTGTAATTCTTCGAGCACCTCGCGCCGCGGATGCCCGTAGAAATTCCTGCGCCCCACTGAGATCGCTGCCCATTCCGGCGCAACCGCCGCCAGAAATCCCGGAGTCGTCGACGTCCTGCTCCCGTGATGCCCCACCTTCAGCAGGTCCGACTTCAGCCCGCCCTCAGCCAGCATCCGCACCTCGCTCGGAGCCTCCGCATCGCCCTCCAGCAGCGCCGACGTCTCGTTGTAACTCATCCTCAGCACCAGCGAGTCGTTATTCGCCGGAACCTTCTCTGGCCGGTAGTCCCTCTCCGGAGCCAGCACCCGCACCGCTGCGCCACCAAAATCGAAGGAATCGCCCGCCCTATGCGTCACAATCCGTGTCCCAAGCCGTCCTGCCTCGTCGAGCAGCTTGTCATACTGCGGGACATCCGGATTCCGCCCCACCCATAGCTCACGCGGCCTGAAATTCTCCAGCACAGCAGACATCCCGCCAATGTGATCCGCATGCGCGTGCGTAATCGCCACCGCATCCAGCCGCCGGATCCCGCGCGACCACAGCACCGGCGAAACCACATCCTCGCCCATGTCGAACTTCGAATCCGGCGACGCCCCCACCAGCCCGCCCGCATCAATCAGCAGCGTCTTCCCCTCGGGACTCACCACCAGCAGCGAATCTCCCTGCCCCACATCAATTGCCGTCACCTCCAGCACTCCTGGGCGCCGCGTTATCGCCCGCGGAACGACGACCATCGCTGCACCCAGCACCAGTGCAGCCACCCCGACTGCTAACCCGAACCGCCGCATTCGCAGCGCACACATCGCCGCCATCGCCAAGGCAATCCACCCCGCAACCGCCAGCGCGGGCGGAGCAGGAATCCGCACATCCCCAAACCGCACGCCCCCAAAAAACGACACCACCCATACCACCGCATGGAGAATCGCCGCCGTCACCGTTCCCGGCACAAACGCCACCGACGGCGCGACCAGCACCGCCGCAAACGTCAGCAAGGCAGCCGGCAGCAGCACAACAACAAACGGCACAATCAGCAGATTGACAGGCAACGCCGGCAATGTGATGCGATGAAAATACGTCGCCATTGGCAGCATCATCAGCAGTTCGATCGCCACTGAAACCACCAGCAGCTCCGCCACCCGCAGCCCAAACCGGATCGCAAACGGAAAGGCCCTCCACGCAACAAACCTGCCCGCAACCGGCCGCAGATGCTCGGCCATCATCCGTATGCTCACGCGAAACTGCGCCACCTTCGGCGCGAGCGCCGGATCCACCCGCAGCACTCGCAGATTCCGCATCGCACGCAGATACGGCCCAAACGTCTTCTCCGCCACCGGAGCCGCAATTCCGGCAATCGCCAGCACGGACAGTAGGGTCATCTGGAAACCCGAATCCCACAGCGCTCCCGGATCAGCCGCCAGCATGACCAGCGCGACGACGCCGATCACGTTCAGCCCCACGCGTTCGCGCCACAGCAGCCGTCCCGCCAGATACAGCGTCACCATCCAGAACGCCCGCTCCACCGGTTGCCCGAATCCCGTGAACAGTGCATACCCGAACGAGCACGCGACCGTAATCACCGACGCCCACACCCGCGACAACCGCACCCGCCGCGCCAGCCAGAAGACGATCCCTGAAAAAATTGCCAAGTGCAGCCCCGACACAACCAGCAGATGAAACGACCCTGTCCGTTCGAATCCCACCCGTACGCCGCGCTGCAGATAGCTCCGGTCCCCGGTGATCATCGCCGCGAGCATCGCCGCATCGCCCTGGCTGATGCGCAGAAACACAGGGACCCGTTTTTCCCGCGCCATCTCCCCGGAATCGCCCGCAAAATCCATCATCCGCGCGCTCGCCGCCATTTGCAGCGAATGCAGCCTGCACGCGAATCCGCCCCGACGCGCCGCGATTACCGCGAACTTCTCCGGCTTCGCGCTCGCCAGAGCGCCGACACCCTGCCGCAGCAGGTAATCGCCCGCGTTCCACACGCCCTGATCGAGAAACCGCTCTTCGCCGTGCATCGCCAGCGTGGCCCGCACCCTGTCGCCGCAAGCGATCCGAGGAAATTGAGAATCGACCGGCGCATACAGCGTTACCCGCACAGCAGATTGGGGAAGGGAATCGATCCGCACATCGATCTGCTGGCTCCGCTCCTCGTGCGTCTTGTCCGAAAACGCACTCGCAGCCATCACCCGGCGCACCGGACCCAGCCGCACCACCTCGCCCTCAACCAAGCGCGGCGTGTTATCCGCGAGCCGCGCGAGCTCCCGCTGCCGATCCACCGCCGGAGCAATCTCCGCGCACAGAATCCCGAGCAGCACATACACCAGCGCGACCGAAAACCACGCGAGCCGCGGCGCAACATGTGCCGCAACCGCCGCTATAACAAAGAGCGCCAGCAGCGCGACCAGCAGCCACCCGGGCCTGAACCATCGCAGATGTGCACAGAAAATTCCCGCAGCGAATCCGCCCGCACCGAGCATCGCCGGCGAGCCCACCGGCTGGGCCAGCCAGCCCCAAACCGCGCGACGAGCGCCCGCTGCAGGCGCAGCTTTCGCCACCGCCGGAATCGTCGCCGTCGCCATCACAAGCGCCCATCACTGCGGATGCACGGGCACCTACCGCGACAGTATCGCCACGCTCTCCAGGTGGAACGTCTGCGGAAACAGGTCCACCATGGTCAAATCCGTCAGATGATAGCCCGACTCTAGCAACGATTTCAGATCCCGCGACAATGTCGCCGGATCGCACGAAACGTAAGTAATCTGCCGCGGCCCAATCTGGGAAAGCAATCCTGAAATCTCCTTCCCCAGCCCGGCCCGTGGAGGATCGACCACCACGAAATCCGGCCGCGGCTGCCGCTCCGCCCGAGCCCTGCTCAGAAATTCAAGCGTCCCCGCCGCCACCACCCGATGCGGCGTGCCAAGGTTATGCCGCAGATCCGACACCGAACTCGCGGCGGCCTCGACCGCGACTACCTTATCGAAACCTGTCGCCAGTGCCCGAGCAAACAGGCCCACGCCTGCATACAGATCCCACGCCACACCACCCGACCTGCCCGCCGTCACTCGCTCCACCAGACCATCGATCAGAAACCGGTTCACCTGAAAGAACGACCCCAGGCTCACCCGATAATCGCTTCCGTTGGCCCGATACGTCAGCGCCTGTCGTCCTGCCTTCGCCAGCACGCCGCCGCTTCGCTTGCCCTCACCTGAAGCCAAAGCCGCCGCGCCCACAACCCGCGGAATTTCTTCTCTTATTTGCGGCCACAGTTCTTCCAGACGACGATTTGCCTCGCCCGTGCTCCGCCCGCTCCAGAGCGTAGCCAGCACCTCGCTCTGCTCTGCATTCGTAAATAGCTCGACTTCCTCAGCCCATTCGCCCAACCGCCACTCTGCAGCACGCGCCTGCATGGCAACGAGCACCGCCAGCAGCACCGGAGCCGCAATCGGACACTCCTCTATCACCAGCTCCGCGTGCGATCCGCGCCGCCTGTAGCACAGCAGCGACGAACCCCGATCCACATGCAGCCGCATCCGGTTCCGATACCCCAGCGGCTCGCCCTGCAAGATGCCAATCTCCGGAACTTCCGGCAAATGCGCCCGCTCCAGCGTCTCGAGCAGAATCTCCGCCTTCAGCCGCACCTGCTCCGCATAGCTGGCATGCTGATAGTGGCACCCGCCGCACTCGCCAAAGTAAGGACACGGCGGCTCCGCCCGCTCCCCCGAAGCCTCCAGCACGGAATCCAGTTCGGCATTCGCATAGCTCGTGCGATCCTCGGCAACGTGCGCGTCCACCACTTCACCCGGCAGCGTGAACGGCACAAAGATCGCCTTGCCTTCATCGCGCGCCAGCCCCGCCCCGCCGTAAATTGCCTTCTCGATGCGCAGCTTCATGCCTGCCCCATCATCATCCCTGGCTCATGTAGAACAGGCTCAGCCGCGGCAGCCCGTATTTCTCGAGCAGCCGCTTGTGCAGAAACTGCTGCTCCACCTGCCGTATCTGCGCCGTCTGCATCCGCGACCGGTAGGGAGCAAGCTGTCTCGCGCTCTCCTCGCGCAGCGCGGCCAGCTCCCCCTCTGCGGTTCCCGCCATCATCGCGCTGAGCAGCTTCTCTTCCATCACCGTCAACCGCCGTTCCAATTCTTCCAGTCCCGGAGCATTGTTTGGCGCGCTCATCTTCACCTCCGCCGCCAGCGCGCGCAACCCCTCGGCTACCGGACCCGCCACCTGTGCCACCAGCCCCGTCAGACCGGCCCCATCGATCTGCGTCGCGCAGGCTTCCAGATGCGCCGCAATCCGCTCCGGCTCAAACCCTGCATTCGTCTGCTCGCGCCGCGCCGTCCCCGCCTCCGCCCCGACTGAGGCCTCCTTCATGTCCTCGACTGCGGCCAACACCTCCTGCGCGCAGTACGCGAGCCCATTGATCCGCCGCACCCGCCCCCGTCCCTTCCGCGCGTCGTACTTGTCGAACGCCGCATCAATCCCACGCAGTACAGCCTCCAGCGGAATCCCCGCCTCGCGCCACGCCTCGATCAGCGCCCAGTCGAGCGTGGACAGCAACAGCAGTGACCCCCGCCGCCGCTGAAACTGCTCTTCGATTTCCGTGAAATAGTTAAAGTAATTCTGCAAGTTTAGAGTCGGCTATGTCTCGCTGCAAAAAGGCTTCCCTCAAGGGACCGCCTTGGCATCTTTTGAGTCTTCGCGGTGAACAGCTTTGGATATGCTACCCGGGCCGAAACGGCGCGAATCCCTCTGTACTCTTTGTGTTCTCTGTGGTGAACCGTCTTTGCGGTAAATCAGCCCCGCTAATCCCTAATCGCTAATCCCTGATCCTGCTTTTCCGCCCCTTCGCGCTCTGCTTCGCCGCCACATTCCGAGCATAAATAATCCGTAGCCCCTCAAGCGTCAGCGTATCGTTCACGTGCTTGATGTACTTAGACTCACCCGCGATCAGGTGCGCCAGGCCGCCCGTCGCCACGCACGTCGTCTCCGGACCCAGCTCCGCGATCATCTTCTCCAGAATGCTGTCCACTAGTCCGATGTGCCCGTAAAACAGCCCGATCTGCAGATTATCGACCGTATTCGTCCCAATCACCTTGGGAGGCCGCTTGATCTCCACCCGCGGCAGCCTTGCCGCCCGTGCAAACAGCGCCTCGGCCGAGATCATCAATCCCGGCGCAATCGCCCCGCCCAGAAATTCGCCCTTGCGCGACACCACGTCAAAGTTGGTCGCCGTCCCAAAATCCACCACGATGCACGGGCCGCCATACTGTTCATACGCGCCCACGCAGTTCGCCACTCTGTCCGCGCCCACTTCGCTCGGATTGTCTGTCAGAATCGGCAGCCCTGTCTTCACGCCCGGCTCAATGAAAACCGGCTTCTGGTGGAAGTACCGCTCGCAGAACGTCCGCAGAATCCAGTCCATTGGAGGCACGACCGACGCAATAATGATCCCCGTAATCTCGTCGCTCGCGACGCCCTCGCCCTGCAGCAGGTTGCGAATCACAATCCCGTATTCATCCGCGGTCTGCGCGTGCCGAGTGCTGATCCGCCATGTGATGCGCAGCTCACCCGGAACGCCCTCCTGCATGGGAAAAAGCGCGATCACTGTGTTCGTGTTGTTCACATTCAGCGCCAGCAGCATGGTGTCACCCGTCCCATTCTCATCTCTGCTCGCGCACCCCGCCCGAATACACTGTCCTGAGTCCCTCCGGCGTCCGAATCAGCAGAAAGCCGCGCGCATCCAGACCTTCCGTCACGCCCGCATAGCCATTCGGCTCTTCCACGTACACGCGCTTGCCGCGAATCCAGCTCGACGCCCGCTCCAACCTCTCCAGAATGCTTGCCGTTGCCGGCTCCATTCCGTTTGCAGCGGTCAGCGCATTCACCTCCCGGTCGAGGCCTCCAAGCAGCGCCGCCAGCAGCTCCTGACGCGGCCACTCGCGCTCCGTCTCGATGTAGAGCGACGTCGCCACATCCTTCAGTTCTTGCGGAAACTCCCGCTGCAGCACATTGATCCCGATCCCGATCACCATGTGCCGGATTCGCGTCACCTCGGCATTCATCTCGCTGAGAATCCCGCAGAACTTCCGCGGCCCTAACAGCAGATCATTCGGCCACCGCAGATCGGCCTTGAGCGACGTCACCCGCTCCACCGCATCATGCACCGCCAGTCCCGCCGCCAGTGATAACCACAGCGCGTCTGCTGGAACAATCTTGGGACGCAGCAGCACGCTCACATACAGCCCCGACCCCGGCGGCGACGTCCACCCGTGCGCACCGCGCCCGCGCCCGGACGTCTGCTCATCGGCCACATACACCATGCCATCCGGAGCACCTGCCTCGCCCTCCGCCATCGCATGCGTATTCGTTGAGCCGATGCTCTCAAAAAACCGCACCTTCCCAGCAAACCGCGTGCCTGCCAGGGCCACGTTAAGCGCGGCAACATCGATTGTTGTTTCGAGATCCGTGTCTCCCATTAGTCTCCTAGAGCAAGTACGATGCTTCCGATGGGCCGTGCTTAAGAAACAAAACTCGACGATGATATGTGGTTAGTCCCGCAGGGACGGTACAACTTGTAGCCCGGCACGGCAGTGCCGGGAATGAGAAAATCAGATTCCCTGAGTCCCGGAGGACGTCACAACCTAAGCTGAAGAGCTGGGTGCCCCATCCTGAGCGCGTGTCCGGGGTCCCCACAGACAGGTCTTCGTCCGTGGGGTGGCTAGGCGCGAAGGGTGGGAAGCGATGCCCTACATTCCGATCTTCGGACGTGGGAAAATTCCTTACCGCGAAAGGGCCCATCCCTCAGTAAATCTCCGCCGTGATCCGCATGCTCAGGTCGACCGCCGGAGCCGAGTGCGTCAATGCGCCCACTGAAATGTAATCCACGCCCGCCAGAGCATATTTGCGGATGTTGTCGAGCACAATCCCGCCCGAAGCCTCCACCGGAATCTTTCCGCCGCGCTCCTGTACCATCGCCACGGCCTTCTTCACGTCTCCCGGACTCATGTTGTCCAGCAGCAGGGACTCCGCCCCGTTGTCCAGCGCGAGCCGCAGCTCATCGAATGTCCGCACCTCGATATCGATCGTCTGCCCCGCCGCTCGGTTCTCATGCGCCCGCTGCAGCACCTTCTCGATGCCGCCGCCCAGCGATATGTGATTATTCTTGATCAGAATCCCATCCGACAGATCGAGCCGGTGATTCTCGCCGCCCCCGCAGCACACGGCATACTTGTCCAGCACCCGCAGCCCCGGAACCGTTTTGCGTGTATCGAGTACCTTCGTCTTCGTCCCCGCAACCGCATCCACATACTGACGCGTCACAGTGGCGATACCGCTCATGTGCTGCATCAGGTTCAGAATCACGCGCTCGCACGCCAGGATCACGCGCGCATTATGCCGGATCACCGCGATCGCCTGGCCCTTCTTCACCCGAACGGCATCGAAAATCTCCGGATGGCTCACCACTTCGTAACGGCCGCTGTTACGTTTATCGAGCCGCGCAAAAATCTCCAGAAACCGTGGAATGCAGCCCAGCCCCGAGATCACACAGTCCTGCTTTGCAAGAATCGTCGCCGAGGCCCGCAGCGCCGGATCGATCGTCACCGCCGTGGTCACATCGCTCGTCGCCTTGTCCTCGACCAGCGCCTGCTCGAGAATTGCCTCGATCCTGCGGCTCTTCCAGTCCATGCCTCGTCCCGTTCTAAACCAACTGCTCCAACCGCTCGATCGCCTCCAGTGTCTCCTGGCGCAGCGCTGCCGACTCCTGCGCCTGCTTCCTCAGCCCCGCAACGATCTTTTCGGGAGCCTTCGCCAGAAACGCCTCATTCTCGAGCTGCCGTTCCGCATTCAGCAACACCTTCTCGTACTGCTCCAGCTTTTTCTTGAGCCGCTCGCGCTCTGCGGCAACATCAATTGCTTTCTTGTATGCAAAGCCCAGCGTAAACTTCGCCGTCGTCCTTGAGTGTGTAGGTGGCAGCACCCACGTCCCGTGAAACTTCAGCGACGAGACCCGCGCCAGTTTGCCGATCATCGCGCTGTTCTCCTCGGCCAGCGACCGGATCTCCTTCGGCCCGGCAATCTCCAGCAGGACCTCCTCGCGCTCCGGAACCTCAAGATCTTTCCGTAGCGCGCGAGTTGTAACAATCAGCTCTTGCAGATCC
>JAFAMZ010000069.1 GCA_019232935.1 Silvibacterium sp. | reverse complement strand
TGGGACGACGTACTTTTTGGGCAAGTAAAGCAGGCCGGCATGGGCGATCTCGCCGGGCTTGATATCGCCGATGTGCTGGATGCGGCGCGGGAGGCGCTCGACTTTCACCTTGCAGGATTTTTCCATCGCGGCAACCTCGGGCGGCTCGGGCACATTCGCCGGCAGATAAAGGATCGACGCGGTCGCGAGCTTCGGATCGGCGACCGACTTGCACTCGTCCATTGATCGCGAGAGCTGGTTCCAGGCGCCTTTGATATAGGCGTCGATGGGCTGGCCCTGTTCCGCTTTGGGAGAGAGCTGATGCGAAGCCGATGCGGTGCTTTGGCCGAAACCGAAGGCCGAGGAGAGCATGAACGCTGCGGCGCCCGCGAGGTTTGCGAATGAGCGTTTGTGCATATCAATAGCTACGGCAACGCAGGGTATAGTAAATCAACCTTGGTGCCTTTGGCTGGTGGAGGCTTTCTCATGATGCGACGCTTCTCGATTTTGTTTCTTATTGTAGGTTTCTGCATCGCTTCTGGCGCGAATGCCCAGCGCAGCCTTGTCGTTAACGATATAGATCCGGGTCTGCGGGCGCGGATCGATGACATGGCAGAACAGGCGCTCCAGCACACAGGAGTTCCATCGGCATCTCTCGCCGTTGTGCAACAGGGCCGGATTGTTTACACGCATGCGTACGGGAAGGCGAAGCTCGATCCGCCGGTTGCTGCCGAGCCCTCAATGCGGTACTCGATCGGTTCTATTTCGAAGCAGTTCACGGCGGCAGCGCTGTTGTTGCTGGAGCAACAGGGCAAGCTGTCGATTGATGATCCGATATCGAAGTACATTCCCGACCTGACGCGGGCGAACGAGGTGACAATCCGGATGCTGCTCTCGCACACGGCGGGGTATCAGGATTTCTGGCCCCAGGATTATGTGATGCCTCCAATGATGGAAGCAACGACGGCGCAGCACATTCTGGATGTGTGGGCCAAGAAGCCTCTCGACTTCGATCCAGGGGTGAAGTGGCAGTACTCGAATACGGGCTATGTGATCGCAGGATCCATTGTGGAAAAGGTAAGCGGTATGTCGTTGATGCGATTTCTGCAGGAAAACGTCTTCAAGCCTCTGGACATGGCTGAAGTGTGGAACTCTGACGCGGAGAAACTCGGCGAGACCGATGCTGCGGGATATATCCGTTATGCGCTGGGACCGCTGCGGCCTGCCCCGAAAGAGGGCAAGGGATGGATGTTTGCGGCCGGTGAACTGGCCATGCCGGCATACGATCTGGCGCAGTGGGACATCAGTGTAATGAATCGGTCGCTCCTGGCGTCGAAATCCTACGAGCAGATGTTCGCGACGGTAAAGCTAAAGGATGGGACAGACACACACTACGCGCTGGGCATTTTCGTGCGGAGCAAAGACGGGCGAACTTTCTACGAACATGGAGGCGAGGTATCGGGATTCGTTGCGGACAACCTGGTGTTTCCAGAAGACAAGGTCGGCATCGTGGTGTTGACGAACGAGGATGCCTCGGAGGCGGCAAGCATCATCGCGCGCGGGCTCGCGCCGGTTGTTCTTGGAGTCGATAAGCAGACGCCGAGCGACGCCGAGCGACAGGCCCTCGATATATTTGTTGCTCTGCAGCAGGGCAAGATCGATCGCTCGCAGTTTACCGAAAACTGCAATGCCTATTTCAGCCAGCAGGCGCTTGATGATTTCCGGACGAGCCTGAATCCGCTAGGCACGCCCACAGCGCTGAAGCAGGCAAGCCAGTCACTGCGCGGAGGCATGACATTTCGGGTGTTTAACGTGGTGTGGCCGGGAAAGGGACCGGCTCTGACGATAACCACTTACACTATGCCGGATGGGCGGCTGGAGCAGTATCTGGTGATTCCGGCGCAATAGGTCATGGCCCAAGCGGGCGATCGGTATAAAGCGTCTTGTCCGCCAGGTCCTGCAGCTTGTAGAGCTTTGCGCCCATCAGGCGCTCGACTCGATCATGGAAGTCTCCCGGCACGAAGAGAAACTTGCGCTGGCCTGTGCCCCAAATCGCGAGGAGATCGGGGTCGGTGAGGAAGATTGGCGGGGCGTCAGGATAATACGAGCCCCAGATCATCGACGACGAGCGGCCGTTGACGAGCAGCGCCTGGCGGCGCGTGTAGAAGATGACCGAGGAGCCGTAGGCCTGGTCTCCATAGAGGAGGAGCTGGTCTTCCGGTGAGGCCAGGCGGCTGATGGTATCGGCGATGGCTCGCGAGGAGAGCATGGGCTCGAAGCGCACCAGAGCGATGTGCGCGGCAATGAGGAAGAGAGCTGCCGTAAATGCCACCGAGGCGGTGGCCTCAAGCGCGTGTCCACGGCGGCGAAGCAGCCATGCTGCCGCCGGGCCGAGCAGCAGAGTAAAAGCCGCGATCACAGCCGGCATACGCAAGGCGGCGAAAGATGGTCCGGTGAGGTCAAAAAACTGCGAGGTGGCCAGCGAGTAGTCGCCGACGCCGCGATGGGCGAGCAGGGTTCCGATATCGGGGACAAAGGACAGGTGGCGCGAGGTCCAAAGCCCATAGCCGAGGGCGGCTGCGATGACCAGGCCGACAACTGCGAAGGCGGCGTGGGCTCCGCTCAGCCAGCGGCTGCGGGCGTTGATGCGAGCGGCGGAAAGCGAAAGACTGTTGGCGGGCGGTTCCTGCTCGATCATGGCGAGCGATCCGGTGATCAGCATGAGCAGGGCGAACCAGGCGGGAAACGTATAGTACTCCTGGTTCGTCGAGATCGAAAAGAAGATGAGGATGAAGCCCGCGTAGAGCGAAAGCAGCAACGTCGTCCGTGCGCGGAAGCGCAGGCGCGCCGCTAGCGAAGAGGCTTCATGCGCGCTCATGCGGGGGTCGAGGAACTGGATGGTGTTGGTGGCGTCATAGCGCAGGTCGGAGGCGAAGATGCGGAGGTTACGCCAGCCTCGGACGACAGCAGCGGGCAGGAATAGACTCCAGGGGAAGATCCAGACAAGTTGGCCCAGCCAGAAGACGAACCAGGGCTGCTTATTGTAGTCATGCGGAAAGCGCTTTCCGAGGAAGCGCAGGACATGCTCGTTGATGAAGTAGAAGTAGAAGAATCCGTGAACGTGACCGGGCGTGGGAATGTTTCCGGCGGGGTTGCCCTGGTCGGGGTTGCGCAGTCCGGCAAGGATGTGCCAGGGAGCGGCGATAGCCAAGAGAAGAAGAATTCCGGTGAAGGGTCGTAACTCGCGCCAGCGACGCCACTCTCCAGTGATGACGAGGAAGGGTAAACCTGCGGCGACCAGAAAGACTGGTGCGATGAGTCCCTTGGCCAGCACGGCGACGGCAAGCGATGCCCATGCGAGATAGATGTAGGCTGGCCTGCGATCTTCCAGGCCGGTGAGAAACGCCCACAGAGCGAGTGCCAGCAAAAATGTGAGCAGCGATTCAGGGATCATGAATCGCGTAAAGAGAAAAATGCCGAAGGAAGTGAGGACAGCTAGCGCGGCGTAGAAGGCGGCGCGGTCACCCCAGGCGCGGCGCGACCATGTCCAGGCCAGGAAGGCGCAGGCCAGCACCCCGAGCGAGATGGGGAGGTGAGTGGCGAAGACGTTGTATCCGAAGATGTGGTAGTCGATGGCTGCGAGCCAATAGGGCAGCGGCGGTTTTTCGAGATAACGAATGCCATCGACGCGGAGGGTGACCCAGTCTCCGCGGAGAGCCATGTGCTGGGCGGCGTTGGCGTGAGTGGCGTCCGCGTCGTCGAGCAGCGAAGGGGAGAAGAGTGCTGCGAAATGAACTGCAAGAAAGACAAGGAGTAGCAGACTCCACGCTTTAGCGGGATGACAAATCAATCCAGGTTTTTCCGGAGCCGCTTCCGCCTTCCTGACAGTCTGAGGAGATATCATCGAGATTATTTGAGCCAATAATCAGGATATCAGCAGGGGGTGGTTGTTCCTTGGTGTTAGCGGTGAGCGCAGAACGCGCGCGGCTGCATGAATTGACGGCGGCGCTCAAGAAGAATCTCGAAGCGTGCGCGCACGATCCGGAAGTGGAGGCCGTGCACAACGTACGCACCGGAACCCGGCGCATCGAAGCAATGCTGGACACGATCGTACGCGAGTTGTCGCTGCAAGATGCACAGGCCGAAAGGGAAGATCATGCGATAGACGATGCGGCGCGCAAGTGGCTGCGATTGCTGAAAAGAATCCGGCGGAAAGCTGCGGGCGTGCGCGATCTGGATGTACATCGGGGTCTGCTGAAGAAGCAAGGGCTGCTGAAGAACGATGAGCCTCCGCCGGATACCCAACCCGGGCCGGTCGAAGCTGCCGACGCGGTCGCGTATACGTTGAATCAGCAGGCCGGAGACCTCGACTCCTGGCTGAGGCATGCACGAGCAGAGCATGCGAAGCCTCTTATGAAGGCTGCCTCTAAATGGAGCGCGCGCCTGGATGGTGATCTTGCGTTGTTCGAGGCGGCGATTGAGCAGACGCCAGGGAGGCGCGCCCGGCAGCGCAGCGCTGCGGCAGTGGCCCTGGACGCCTTTGCGCGGCTTTCGACGGAGATGCAGCGTCTGTATGAGGGCAATCTGCACGACTTTCGCAAAGGCGCGAAAAAGGCGCGATATATAGCGGAGTCCGGCGGTGACGATCCGCAGGCGGGCGCGGTGGGCAAGGCTCTGAAAAAGCTGCAGGATGAGATCGGGGACTGGCACGACTGGCTGGTTCTGGCCGAGGAGGCGCACGAGGCATTGGGTGAGCGGGGCGCGGAATTGATTACGCTGGTCGAAAAAGAGCGCGACCGCCATTACTCGCTGGCCATCACAACGACAGAGCGCATGCGCGGGCGGCTAATGGGGGAATGGCAAGCGTTGAGCCCGGTGCGGCAGAGGCGCACCAGGGCTTCGCAGAATGGCGTGGCGGAGCCGCGAATTCCATAAACATTCCTCGTGTATCTTGCTTGTTTACATAACAGGGAAACTTCCAGAAAGTAAGACGGACGGATGCAGACTCTCGCCGCTATCGACATCGGGTCAAACTCCTGCAGATTAAAGATCGCCCGGGTGGTGCAGCACAACCTGCGCGTGATCCATGAAGATCGCGAGGTCACACGGCTGGGCACGAGCGTGTTCGAATCTGGCTTGGTTTCACCCGATGCCATGGCAGCAACGCTGCGTGCCCTGAAGCGCTTCTCCCGGGCCGCGCAGGAGCACGGAGCGAACCAGGTGCGGGCGGTAGCAACGGCGGCAATGCGGGATGCGCGCAATGCCCGGGCCTTTCTCGCCTGGGTCAAGGACGAAACAGGATGGGATGTAGAGATCATCTCAGGTCTCGAAGAAGCGCGCTTGATCCATCGCGGCGTGGTAAACAACGAGGGCGGCACGGCGGGACGCTGCCTGCTGAT
>JAFAMZ010000424.1 GCA_019232935.1 Silvibacterium sp. | reverse complement strand
AAACGGGAATCGAGACAGCGCGCACACCCACCCCATGCCCTTTCCGTTATTCTTGAATGTTTGCGCCTCAAGGAGATTCCCTGCATGTTTCACGAGCTCTACAAAAACCTCATCGGCGGTGAGTGGGTCGCCTCCCGCACCGGAAAGACCTTCCTCAACATCAATCCCGCCAACTCCGACGACTTCGTCGGAGAATTCCAGTCCTCCGCCGCCGACGACATTGACGCTGCCGTCCGCGCCGCCGCCGAAGCCTGGAAGACCTGGCGCCTCACCCCCGCGCCTAAGCGCGCCGAAATCCTCTACAAGACCGGAGAACTCCTCACCCAGCGCAAAGAGCAGTACGCCCGCGACATGACCCGCGAGATGGGCAAGGTCCTCGCCGAGACCCGCGGCGATGTGCAGGAAGCCATCGACACCGCCTACTATATGGCCGGTGAAGGCCGCCGCCTCTTCGGCCAGACCACCCCATCCGAACTCCGCAGCAAGTTCGCCATGTCTGTCCGCATGCCCGTCGGTGTCTGCGGCATGATCGCGCCTTGGAACTTCCCCATGGCCATCCCCTCGTGGAAGCTCTTCCCCGCGCTCGTCTGCGGCAACACCTGCGTCATCAAGCCCGCCGAGGACACGCCGCTCTCCACTTACAACCTCGTCCAGTGCCTCATCGACGCCGGCCTTCCCGCCGGAGTCGTGAACATCGTCACCGGCTTCGGACCCGACGCCGGCGCACCCCTTGTCTCCCATCCCGGCGTCCGCGCCGTCTCCTTCACCGGATCATCCGAGGTCGGCCGCATCGTAGGACAGACCGCCGCCGCCAACTTCAAGCCCTGCTCGCTGGAAATGGGCGGCAAGAACGCCATGATCGTCCTCGACGACGCCAACCTCGACCTCGCCGTCGAAGGCGCGCTCTGGGGAGCCTTCGGCACCACCGGACAGCGCTGCACCGCCACCAGCCGCATCATCCTGCACAAGGCCATCGCCGACGAATTCACCCAGAAGCTCGTCGCCCGCGCCGACGCCCTCAAAGTCGGCGACGGCCTCGACGAATCCGTCCAGATGGGCCCGCAGGTCAACCAGCAGCAGATCGACACCTCGACCCGCTACTGCGAGATCGCCCTCAAAGAAGGCGCCAAACTCCTCACCGGCGGATCTGCCCTCGACGGTGGTACCTACGACCGGGGACACTTCTTTGCGCCCACCGTCTTCACCGGAGTCAAACCCACGATGCGCATCGGTCAAGAAGAAGTGTTTGGCCCCGTCGTCAGCCTCATCGAATGCAGAGACTTCGATGAAGCCCTCGACATCGCCAACGGCATCGACTACGGGCTCTCGACCGCTCTCTATTCCCGCGACGTGAACCTCGCCTTTCGCGCCATGCGCGACCTCGAAGCCGGCATCACCTACATCAACGCCCCAACCATCGGAGCCGAAGTCCATCTCCCCTTCGGCGGAGTCAAGCACACCGGCAACGGACACCGCGAAGGCGGCACCGGCGCGCTCGACTTCTACACCACATGGAAATCCGTCTACTTCGACTACTCCAACACGCTGCAGCGCGCCCAGATCGACACGGGGGAGTGAAACTTGAGGGTGCCCCCACGTCCGGATCTTTGGACGTGGGAAACGATTGATCCGGCGGCTATCGACGAGTTCACGATGCTGCGCTGAATCACCGTCCAGACCGGCGAGCAGCATTATCCGTTTTAGCGTGCAGTTTCATGGAGAAGGACCAGGCATCAGTGCTTTGACACGCGTCCAAGCGGTTGGTAGATTGAAACCAGTGTTCGTTTCCGAGCGCCTCCGCGCATTCGCGCCGCTCATCGTCCCCGTCGTCTAGCCCGGCCTAGGACACCGCCCTTTCACGGCGATAACACGGGTTCAAATCCCGTCGGGGACGCCAATAGATCGAGTTACTTGCAAATCCCGTTCAGAAATTTGTAGGTCCGTTATGGTCCGATAAGGGAAAGTGCCCTCGCTGGGTTGCGCTTCGCGCAGACGGTTATCGTCGAGCACCATGGTCACAATGCGACTCTGAGCGTCGCGTTTGTTCTGAGTGATGGCCTGTGCGTACAGGTTCATCGTCACCAAACTGTTTGCATGGCGCAGCAGTTCTTGCACCGTCTTGACATCCTCACCGTTGGCTTTAAGGAACGTCGCGTAGGTGCGGCGGAAGGTATGCCAGCCGATTCCCTCAATTCCCAATTTTTTGGCTGCTGGCAGAATGTGCGCCCGGTAAAATGCGCCAGGCCAGTACGGGTGAGCTTGTCCGCGCGGGATTCCCGAACGAGCACGGCGATTTCGTTGTCGGTGGGCTTGCGGCCATGTTGCTTTGTGAATTCCTCAACCGCTTTATCCCGTTGTGCACTGCGTCGACTGTACCTCCCCAGCAGTTCGTCGGACACACCACGAATTTCAAAACCGAGGTCCCGGCCTCGGGAATCACGGCGTTGCTCAATCTCGTAACCGAGACTGCGTACCTCGTAGGCCAGGGCATTCCGATAGACCTCCGTGAGGTAGGCACGACGCTTGTACAGGCCGGATGCTTGCAACGCTTTCCAGCGGCCTTCCACGCCGTCGTAGGTGAGATTGGCGGCCACAGCGTGTGTGTGCAGTTGCGGATCGAGTTCGCGACTTGTGTCGTGCCTGTACGCCGCGACAATCCAGTTGCCAGTCGTGCGATTCTCGTTCGCGCTGTTCATACGGACGCGTGTTGCAGTGTAGCTCTCTGCTTCGGCCAAGGCCTGGCGAACGGCCTTGTCGTGCGCGGCAACCAGACGCTCATCAGTCCCGACCATAGCCTGAATCGACACCGACTTCGGCGCGGAGAACGTCAGATCGTAAAGAGACCGCGCCTTGCTTTGCTCGCTGCCGTCAGCGTTCGCCCGGTCCGCGCTGTGGCGCGGGCGGAGGAGCTCGCCGCTTTCGGGATGCAATCCCTCCCGTACAACCTCAAACTGTTCGCGGGTGACTTTGCCAGCAACCTAA
>JAFAMZ010000364.1 GCA_019232935.1 Silvibacterium sp. | reverse complement strand
CCTGCCGGGCGTGCTGTGGTTTGTGCTGATTGTCGGCGGTGCGCTGTCGATCATGTCGAGCTGCATGTTCGGATCGGAGAGCTCCTGGCTGCACAGCCTGCAGGTATTTGCCTTTTCGCTACTGGTTGCACTTGCTCTGATTGCGATCGCGGATATCGACCGGCCGTACCAGGGATCGGTGCATGTGGCGGACACGCCGTTCAGACGCGCGCAGGGAAACATGCAGTAGCCGCCTGGCGGGCGGCTACGGATCAGTTTGATGGCTTCGGGGGCGGACTGGATGGCGGCTCGGGAGGCAGGATTTCCGGAGATGACCGGGGCGTCTGCGGCGCGAGCGGCTGGGGTGGAACAGGCCATGCGGCTTGAGGCGGTAGCGGCGGCGGAGCGAATCGGGGCTTAGGCCGGCGGAAGGCGTAGATGATGGCCAGAAGCGGCGGCGCGAGGAGGACTCCCCAGAACGGGATGACGATGCCAAGCACGATGGGCGCCAGGATGGAGGCCCAGATGGGCACGCGCGAGGTTCGCTTCAGCAGCCATGGCTGCAGGACGAGCTGATCGATGATCACAATGGCGGCGTAAAGGCCAAGGACGAAGCCGAGGCGGTCGTAGTCGTGCCCGCTGAGGGTGATGGCCATGACCGGGAATATGACGGTGATGACGCCTCCGAAGTTGGGGACGAAGGTCATGAGGCCGCCAATGAGAGCCCACACCGGCGCCAGCGGAACATGAAGAAGGGTGAGGCCGACCCACCAGAGGATGGCGACACAGAGCGCCTCAAGCGAAACGGCGCGCCACCAGTTCAGGAGAGCGGTGCCCGCTGTTTGCGCGTGAGTACGGAAGTCGAACGCCATAATTCGGTTGGACGCGATTTTATGCCTCCGCGGAAGGACCCGGGGCGATGCAGCCACAACAGCAGGCCATTTACTTCAAAGACGCGAAGTACGCAAAGTTGTTGCGGTGTGCCTTCAATGTCAAGGCGGCACACGATTTCGCGCACGATGATTCTGCTAGCCTAGAGGTATGAAATTCGGCGTGCTTGTTTTCCCCGGATCGAACTGCGACCACGACACCTACCACGTGATTGCGGAGCTGGCGGGCCAGCAGGCGACCTTTTTGTGGCACGATTCTCCGAGCCTGGAAAACTGCGATGCGATCCTTGTTCCGGGCGGGTTCGCGTACGGCGATTATCTGCGGACGGGGGCGATTGCGCGGTTCTCTCCAGTCATGCAGTCGGTAAAGAAGTTTGCGGGGGTCGGCGGCCTGGTGCTGGGCATCTGCAACGGCTTTCAGATTCTGTGCGAGGCAGGGCTGCTGCCGGGCGCTCTGATGCGAAACGCGGGGCTGAAGTATGTCTGCAAACAGGTGCATCTGCGGACCGAGACGGTGAACAGTCCGTTTACGCAAACGCTCAAGCCGGGCGAGGTGCTGAAGGTTCCGATCGGGCACATGGAAGGCAACTACTTCTGCGACGAATCGACTCTGGATGCGCTGAAGCGCGAGGACCGCATCGTCTTCCGCTATGCGACACCCGAAGGCGAGGTGACGCGGCAGGCGAATCCTAACGGGTCGCTCGACAATATTGCGGGCATTCTGAATGAAGGGCGCAATGTGCTGGGAATGATGCCGCATCCGGACAGATCGAGCGAAGCGCTGCTGGGATCGTCGGACGGGTTCAAGATATTTCAGTCGATGGTTGGCACGCTAGCCATTAGTCATTAGCGATTAGCCATCAGCAATTACGGGTTAGGGACGGCGCGGCGGTTACGACCTTTAAATATGATTGATATTCACCACCATCTGCTCTTTGGGCTCGATGACGGGCCGGCGGACATCGAGACCTCGCTGGCGATGATCGAGATGGCGGCCGGGGACGGAATCACGCACATCGTCTGCACGCCGCATGCGAACGCGAGATGGGCGTTCAATCCCGAGGTCAACCGGCAAAAGCTGGCCGAGCTGAGGTCGCGGGCCAAGAGCAAGGTTACGCTGGGGTTGGGATGCGACTTCCATCTCTCCTACGACAACATCGAAGACGCGCTCAAGAATCGCAACAAATACACGATTAATGGAAAGCAGTATCTGCTGGTGGAATTTGCGGACCTGACGATTCCGACCAGCATCACCGATTCGTTCCACGAAATGATGGTGTCTGGGATGCAGCCCATCATTACGCATCCGGAGCGGAACTTTACGATCCAGAAGCATCCGGAGCGAATGAAGGAATGGCTGCGCGAGGGCTGTCTCGTGCAGGTCACGGCGGCATCGCTGACGGGACGGTTCGGGAAGACGGCGCAGTCGATGGCAATGCAGTTCCTCGAGAAGGACTGGGTGCATTTTCTGGCCACCGACGCGCACAACGTGCAGGGACGGCCGCCGCG
>JAFAMZ010000278.1 GCA_019232935.1 Silvibacterium sp. | reverse complement strand
CTCTCCTGCGCGAAACCGGCTGCCGCCATTAACGGCAGCAGCAAAAACAGCAACCGACTTTTCTTCATTCGTCTCGTGAACCTCTCACCGCGCCGCGGCCGGCGCAACGCCTCTCGGGGCTTATCAGATTTTTTTGTGAACGCAGGCGGGTGGCCGGGCTCACTCGGTAATTGTACCTGCCGAATCGGGTTTCGACAGCAATTCGGCTTCTGATTAGACGCAGATGGAGGCCTGTCATCTTGCCGCTTCGGTACGAAAACTGAAAGGAGCGCCGCGCTCCTGGGAAAGCGATTTGACTACCTCTAGAAAGGCGAGGGCGGCGTGCGAGAGCGTCGCATTTCTTCGCGAGGCAAGAAACAGTTGCCGCTCGATCTTCAACTCGGGTACGGACACCTGGACGAGTTCGCCCCGCGCGAGCTCGTCGCGGACGGTGAGTCCTGGAACCAGCGCCACTCCGTTACCCATGGCAACGAATCGCTTGATGGCTTCGAGGCTTGGCAGCTCGACATTCATGTTCAAGGGCGTTTTGTGCTTCGCGAAGAGATCGATGACACGCTTCCTGAGTGGCGAGACCACGTTGTGTGCGACGAAATTCTCGGCACCCAGGTCGCGGATGGCCACCTTCTTCTCCCGTGCCAGCGGATGGCGGGGATTTACGATGAATGCCACTGAATCCGTATAGACGCCAATCAGGCGAAGCTGCGATTGCTCGGGGCGGAAGGTAACGATGCCCAACTCGACGGTGCGGTCGAGAATCTGTTCCGGGATTCGGCTCGCGAGCGCTCGCTGGACCAGAACACCGATGTGCGGAAAGAGACGGCGGAACTCATCCAGCACCGGCAGCAGGTAAAGGCAGGTATATTCGTTGGCCGCCATGTTGAGGCGTCCCCTCTCGAGGGAGCGCAGCTCTTCGATTGCCGATGCGGCTTCGCGGCGCAGCTTGAGCAACCGCTCAGCGTATTCGCGCAGAAGCTCGCCCGCTGCGGTCAGCGTTCCCTCACGCGAAACGCGCTCGAACAGTGGATCGCCGATCTCTTCCTCGAGCCGGCGGATGGCATGGCTGACCGCCGGCTGTGTGCGGTGGAGCCGGGCGGCGGCGCGAGAGAAGCCTCGTTCCTCGATCACGGCGAGAAAGGTTTCAAGGTGCGAAAGTTCCATAAAGCTGAGCCAGATTGTGAGCTGCGGCCCGAATATCGATATTACACAGATTTATCGACTCGGTAAAAATTATAAATTTGAATAATATGCTTTATTTTGGCAGACTTATGAGGTACGAGAGTTCCGCCCCAGGTGATGCCCATGCCCCCAGAGCGCGTCCATTTTTTTGATACCACCCTTCGTGATGGTGAGCAGTCGCCCGGCTGCAGCATGAGCCAGCATGAGAAGCTGCAGATGGCTCATGCTCTCTCCGATCTGGGCGTGGATATTCTGGAAGCGGGGTTTGCGATTTCCTCAGAAGGCGACTTTGCCGCCATCGAAACCATCGCCAGGGAAGTGCGCGGCCCCGTCATCGCGTCGCTTGCCCGCGCCCGGCGCGGCGATATCGAGCGCGCGGCTCAGGCCTTGGAACGCGCCGAGCGGGTTCGCATCCATATTTTTCTGGCAAGCTCCGATCTCCATCTCGAATACAAGCTGAAGATCAGCCGCGAGGAAGCGCTCGCGCACGCTGCTGAAGCGGTCGCGCTGGCCCGCAAGCTGGTCGACGAGGTTGAGTTTTCTCCCGAGGACTCGACGCGAACCGATCCGGAATTTCTCTGCAAAATCGTTTCCGTTGCGATCGAAGCCGGCGCATCCGTTATCAACCTGCCCGATACAGTCGGATATGCCACTCCGAAGGACTATTCCGGCATGTTCCGGATGATTCGCGAGCGGGTGCCGGGAGCCCAAAGGGTCATTCTCTCGGCGCACACGCACGACGACCTGGGGCTTGCGGTAGCGAATTCGCTGGCCGCCATCGAAGCGGGCGCGCGCCAGGTGGAATGCACGATCAATGGAATTGGCGAACGGGCCGGCAATGCGGCGCTGGAAGAGATTGCCGCCGCACTGCATGTTCGGGGAGATCGTTATCCGATGGAGAACCGGCTCAACCTGAGCAGGATGTATGGAGTCAGCCAGCTTCTCGCGAAGATGATCAGTTTCGCGCCGTCGCCGAACAAGGCTGTCGTCGGAGACAACGCTTTTGCGCACGAGGCTGGCATCCATCAGCACGGAGTCCTCTCGAATCCGCTGACATACGAGATCATGACGCCATCTGTCTTTGGCATTCCCACCAACCGCCTGGTGCTGGGCAAGCACTCCGGACGGCATGCGCTGCGTTCACGCCTCATCGAACTCGGCTACAACTTATCGGCTGCTGATCTTGACATTGCTTACCGCGCATTCACCGAACTGGCCGACCGCAAGAAGGCCATTTACGACCAGGACCTTATCAATCTGGTAGCGCACCATCAGCGGCATGAAGATCTGATCCACG
>JAFAMZ010000213.1 GCA_019232935.1 Silvibacterium sp. | reverse complement strand
GGTACTGCAGAAATTGCCGGAGACGCGTGACACTCTCGAGCAAGCCGTTGACCTCCGATTCGAGCTTCGCAACGCCCTATTGCCACTGGGCGAGACAGATCGGATCTTCCGCTCCCTGGAGGAGATCGAGCCCGTTCTCGCTGCCCTTGGCGACAAGCTGCGTAGCGCGCGCCATGCTGCGTTCCGGTGCAACCACCATTTCCTGATCGGCGAACAGCGGCGTGCCATCGAGCTTGGCGAGGGCGGGCTTCGCCTCGTGCGCGAGTGCGGCGACCGTGTCATCGAAGGCGAATTACTCTACCGTCTTGGGCAGAGCTATAACGCGCTCGGTGAATATCGGCAGGCGATCGTGCTGATCGAGAAAAGTTTCGAATTCACTGCTGACAATCGCGGACGGGACCGCTTCGACCTGACCGTCATTCCCTCCGTCGTCAACCGTACTTGGCTGGTATACGCCCTTGTTGAACGCGGCGACTTCGGTGCTGGAATGCGCCATGCAAAGCGGGCGCTCGAAATAGCGGAGAATGCCGAGCATCCGTTGAGCGAGGTCCTGGGCTGGCTTTCCATCGGCCACTTGCTCCTGCGCAAGGGTGAACTCGAGGGGGCAGTCAGCGCCTTGGAACGCAGTCTGGACCTGTGCGATCGCTGGACCCTTCGGGTGTGGCGCCCGCGCCTCGTGTCAACCCTTGCCGTTGCTTATGCGCGCTCCGGCCGCACGAAAGAGGGGTTGCCACTCGCTCAGCAGGCGGTTGCCGGAGCTGAACAAATGCGGCTTATAGTCGATAAGGCAGGGTTGCTCGTACGTCTCGGACAGGTTTTGCTGATTGCCGGCCGGATCGAAGCAGCGCTCACGGTCGGAAAGCGGGCGGTCGAGATCGCGGTGGAGCATGAGGCGAAAGGGGACGAGGCATGGGCGAGATTCCTCCTCGGTCGCGCCTGCTGGGCTTCCGATCCCAAGGACCTCGATGAATCAGCCAGGCAGCTCGACATTTCCCTTCGCCTCGCTCTCGCGTGCGAAGCCCGCCCGCTTACGGCGTTTTGCCGGACGACGCTCGGCGGTATCCATGCCCGGCGCGGCGACCACGTCACGGCACAGAAATTGAACGCCGCCGCTGCTGACACCTACAGAGAGCTCGGCATGCGGCCGCTCCCGCGCGATCCAGTCGGGTGAGGGCAGGCTTGACACTCGCGAAGCGTCGGAAATCCGCTCAATCTTCCGGCGCGCTCCTGGTGAGCTGCCACTCAACTTTGAGTCCATTCTGCTTCGCCAGTTCGCACAGCTCAAGGTACAGCGCCTCGAGCGTACGGCGATCGCCTTGCGCGCTCACTTTGATATCGGCGATATCGGGGGACCTAGGGCTTTTTGGGCGGTGAAAAGTTGGCATTGAATGTGACTTTTGAAGAAGCGCGCGCTTCGCTCACGATTTTCCCTTCAACAGGCTTCCCGTCAATTTTTGAGCTTAGAACCTTTTCGATCTCGGCAATCACCTTCTTGAGTTCCTTTGAATCGAGGTCGCCAGAGATGCTGATATTCGCCCAGTAGTCGAGCCCGTTTCCAATTCCCCCATCACTCATAGTACTCCTCCCTGTCTGGAGTCTCGGTGTCAGCAAGCGTAGCACGGTCAGGTTCCGCACTCAATGGTGCGGCGCGGTAGAGCTCGAGGACTAGTAATCTCGATCGCCCTCGAACAGCTAACCAGCGCCGAAAATACCTGCGCAGATAGCACTCCAAACTCTCTCAATTTTGAAACATCGAAACCTCGCCGCTACTCATGGTCCGGTATCTTTTCGATGCCCTCGAACAACTCGCCTGAACTGAAGATACCCGGCAACGTGTCGAGCTCGCGCACCAAATAATACTCGCCGCTATCTTCATAGGGATCGTCAATGTGCAAGGGCTCACCGCAGGCAAGCCGCGCGTAGCTCGCCGCCATGTTGTGACGGCCAGTCAGATCGTAAAGGTTCGTGATCATTGCGAAGCGCCCAGCGTTGATCTCGGTAATGCAAGGAACGCCGGCCTCGTTTTCTTTTAGGTCGAAATTGAACACACCATGCGCACGAAGGTCGATCCCGCGGATCGCGGCCTCGCACGCTTCGATGGCCGCTGGCTCCCAGACCGTCTTGGCGAGCGCCGGGGTGGAAGCCATGCCGCTCGGCTGCTGGCTGGCATTCAGATACGACAGGCGCTCGCACATCTTGATCAGTATGAGGCGGCCGTCGGACCAGATTCCCTGAACGTTGTAATCGCGGCCCGGCAAAAATTCTGACACCGTGAAATCCTCGACTGGCACGCCCCGCATGGTGTGCCAATAGCTAATCCAGCTCCAGGCCTGATCGGTGTCGCGAACCATGGTGGCGCCTCTCGAGGCCGCACCACGTCGAATCCGGCACCAGGCCAAGTCGCGCACGCCAAGAGCGCGCCAGGCGTCAATCAGAGAAGCTCGATCACTCACCGGATACGTGCGCGGCACCGGAACTCCAAGGTCACGAAGCAGCAAATTGAGGGTGTATTTGTCCTGGCACAAAGCGAGGGTTTTAACGGTAGGTAGAAATAGGCGACAGGGGAGTGGGGCGCGCTCGAGCAGCCCGGCGAGCGCATGGGCATCGCGGTCGTTGCCGGGAATCACCAGATCGACCCGCGCGCCTGTTATCACTGAGCGCAGCGCGCGGTCGAAGGCGAGTCGTTCCTCGGGAGGCGGGAGTAGAAAATTGCGCTGCCCGGGCGATTGTTTCAGTACGAACCGGTCCGAGTGGCAACCGATCAAGACAGTCGAGGTGTCGTCGTGCAGGAGGCTGCGCATCAGATTGTTGCACGGGCCGCTGCCAGCGCTCGTGATCAAAATACGCCGACTCATCATCATCCCACCAAAAGTTGCCGCGATCCCGCCCTGGCAATGCGCATGCGTCAACCGCACCCATGTCCGCCAGCGGTCCAACTCGCATCGAATGTACCCCGCCAACCGGTTCCGCTGGGTTCGGTGAATTTGAAGACACCTGCGACGCTGTGGTCGACATCGACCTTCGTCAACCGCAGGGATCCATTCAGCCACACTGAATCCCCAGGATCGCGCGAAAATTCCGCGCGGACGACGAAGCCCTGATCGTGCGGTTCTCGCGCTAAAGGTCCAAGCGTAAGATCCTGTCCGATCGGCCAATCACCCCACGAAATCTCGACCCGAATATAGGGTCGAGTCGGCGGTCCGCTGCCGGCGAACGGCTGTCGCGTGAACAATAGCTCAATGGCGCGGGCATCCTCCTGGGTACAGCCGCGCCGCACTGTGGCGTAGGGGAATTCTTCTGCGGCAGCGCTTCCGTTCATCACGTGAGCCAACACCAAGATAGCCACCACCGGGGCCTTCATCGTGACTTCTCAGCCGTTAACTTCGCCACAATGCCTGACCCGAGATCACGACCGCGAGCCAAGCCCTGAAATCTATTGGACGCCATTGAGCGGGCGAGCGTCGTCCGGAACGCCAATACCTCTGCGGTCACGTGATCTTCCTGTCCGAATATCGATCAAATCGTCGATGCCGTTCCTGTTAAGGTCGGGGTGACGGCCCGCGATCTGATAGAACAGCTGGCTTTCGACCGGTCCAACGACGACGCGCTTTTCCTTAGGATCCCAACGCTGCCCACGCGGGTCGACGATAGTGGCTGTTATGTACATCGCCGTCGCCGGAAAGAGGTCGACGGCGATCCCAGGCTGGCATCTGGCATCGGGCTCCTTCGACGCGTCATTTGTCTGGCAGTCCTTTTCAGTCACTTGCTGGAAAATGTGACGCTTCTGGCTGAGACGCGCAACGGGGATCTTGACCTCCCCGCCCTTTTCGATGGTTCGCTCGCGTAGCGGGCGCTTGGTCCCCTCGGGCCAGGGCTGGAAAACCCGCCCAGAAATGTCGCTCATCCGTCCGTTTCGTATCATCGCATTGATTGAAATGACGCGCGGCAATTCCTGAACCAGTACATCACGCAGGATCAGCGGCCGGTTTAGAAAATTGAAGAAGCGAACGTTCAAATCTCCGGTGTTGCTGTCGAGCGTGCCTGCGTCGAATCCCATCCACCTGGGGTGCTGCGACAGCGGATTGTCATTTGCGTCAAGAAGCGTCACATCGGTAATGATAATCGAATCGGGGTCGGTCTCGCTTACCGAGGAGAAAGTCGCGCCAACATGGAAGTTGGCACCGCCCGGCACTTGTCCGCTCGCGCCTCCCAGCCACGGCTGGCCGGCCGACCATTCGACCTGGTAGCGGTTGTAGGTTGTGCCCTTGAATGTGCTCGTACCCGAAGGTCCAGTCACGGTGGGATTGATCCATGGGCTGCTGGATCCCGCCCATGCCCACGAGAGGATGAGTGCTGGCTTGGTGCTAAGGAACGACATGCGAAGCTTCACGGCGGTCTCAGCATTGGGATTGGCGAAATCCCAGTTCCACATGGTATCCATCGCGAGCCCGACATTGCTGGCAAGCAGCGAGTATTCGTGATCGCTGAAGTGTCGCCGGTTCGCCCGATCCTCGAAGCTGTAATAGGTGCCTTGTGCCATGATGTGGTGCTCGAGAGCATCTTCACCGGACGCCAAGATAAGCCCGTCGGGGTGCGCCGCGCCGTAACTGTGTCCGCCCTCATGAGCGGCGGTACCTCCAATGGAATTGGCCCATCGCTGCAATGTGGACTTGACCCCGTTCAGGGCGGCTCCAGCCGGTGTGCCGGCGCAGGTTTGATACGTGCCTGCCCAAACGCGAGCGTAGTCTACCTTGGTCGCGTCGCCGAGGTCGACCTTCTGGGCTTGACCAGCAAACCACTCGCCACTGCAGTTTGGGGAGGCCTTGGCATCGGTTCCGATGCCGACTGTGTTTCGGCGGTCGACAGTAGTTGGCGGAAGAGTGGTCGTCTGGATCACCTGCACATCGAATTCACAATAGAGGTCAGTAACCACATCATGGATGGCGTCGCGGAGGTCTGCGACTGTCCCAGTGTAGGCCGGTAGTTCCGAGCTGTCGAAACGGTGCAGCGGCGACGTTTGGGGGCCGCCCAAGCCGAATTCCGGGAATGTCGTATCGTCGGCCGTCGGGAAGTACAAATAAAGCTTATTGGGCTTGGCATCCGCGTGGGGTCCATAGTTGATCGGGCAGGTCGGAGCGGCAAGCGTCGACGACATACCTACCGCAACGAAAAACGCTTGCCACAGAATCAGCAACCGCATTTCAATCTCGCGACCTTTAGATCTTCTACTTCATCGGTTCTTACTGAGTTGTACCGATTTCAATTGTAGCATCACAGAGCGAGCCGGTCAGCCTAATCTTTGCCTGTGCGCGCGTTTGTTGGCACTACACCTTTCGGCCTA
>JAFAMZ010000209.1 GCA_019232935.1 Silvibacterium sp. | reverse complement strand
TTCTCCTGGAAGAAGCCCGCCGCCGAGTACGCAGCGCTCTATGAGGAGGTAGCCCGCCGCCGGAGCTGAGCGGCCGGGCGGCTGTCAGAACAGTGGTTTTTCTAAATCCCTGTTCCCTTCCGGTGTTTCCCTCCTACAATGGGGCTTGCCCTTACCCCCGGGGCCGGACCGGCGGAGACCTGCACAGGCGTGTTAGGCAACCTCAAGATTCGGAAGAAACTGCTCGTCGCGCTGCTGCCTCTGGGCCTCATGGTGCTTGCCGCCACCTTTTACTCGTCCATCGAGATGGTTCGCATCGATCGCTGGTACAGCGAGCTCATCGACCGCGACGTCAAGGCGCTGCAGAACCTCACCGATGCCCGCGCCGAGACCACCCAATTCGGCCAATATCTCTACAAGGAGATCGCCGAGCCCGACTTCGGCCGTTCGCGCGCCATCGACGAGGCTCTGAACCAGACCGTGGCCGAGTATCACGCCTATGAGCAGGCCGCGGAAGCCGAAAGCCCTGGTCTGGCCCCTCAGATCGAGGCTGCCGGCGCCCTCTTTGACCGGGCCATCTCTGATGCCCGCCCCATCCGCGATGCCGCGATCAAGAACGACTCCGAAACAGCCATGCGCGGCATGCGCACTACGCTCGAGCCCGAACTGCAGTCGGCCCGCCAGTCCTTCGTCGACCTCATCAGCCAGATGCACGACATGGTCGATCGCGAATCGGCTGACCTGACTGTCCGAACGCATAGAACGTTCATCATCACGTGGATCGTCATCCTCATCGGCCTCACCGCGTCAGTGGGGTTCGCAATATTTGTCGTTCAGAAAGAAGTCGCGGACCGGCTCGAAGGGTTCCGTGCTCAAATCCTCGATGTCGCCGAAGAACGCCTCGACGGGCCCATTTCGAACCTCGACCGCACCGACGAAATCGGCGAGATGAGCCGGGCGCTCCGCGATCTTCAGGCAGCGGCCCGGGAGCGCGCCACGCAGGCCTGGGTCAAGGCACATGTTGCCTCGATCAGCGAGCGCCTCCAGTCCGCTGAAGACTTCGGCGCGTTCGCGCAGGTCCTGCTCTCGCGCATTGCCGACTGCGTCCCGCTCCTCTATGGAGTCTTCTACCTGGGAAATTCGAGCCGTCAGCGCTTCACGCCCGAGGGAGTATTTGCGCTCGAACCTTCGAACCCGCCGAAGCCGTTCTCCGCGGGAGAGGGCATGATCGGCCAGGCCGTGCTCGAGAAGCGTCCACTCGAAGTGGCAGCAACGGCCGAAAACCAGCTTCGCATCTCTGCCGGAAACGCAAACATTTCCGCGACGAACCTGCTTTTCATGCCCCTGTTCAACCACGGATCGGTGGTTGCGGTTCTGGAAATTGCGCCTGTCGACCCGCTCACACATAAACAGCGGGAACTGCTCGACGCGCTGCTGCCCGCCGCTGCACTCAACGCCGAAATTCTCGGGGGCAATCTCGAGACAAGAAAGCTGCTCGAACACACGAGGATGCAGGCCGCCATTGTCGCTGCTGCCGAGGAGCGATCGCGGCTCATCCTTGCCTCCGTCAGCGAAGGCATTTTTGGACTCACACCCGAAGGCATCATTACCTTTGTTAATCCTGCTGCCGCGGAAATGATCGGCTTCTCGCCCGAGGAGATCGTCGGCCAGCCGATGCACGAGCGTATCCACTACGCTCGCGCGGACGGCACAAAGATTTCGCACGAAGAGTGCTCCATGTTCCGCACCGCCCACGACGGCAAGGCACGCCTTGTCTCGGACGAGATCATCTGGCGCAGGGATGGCACTAACTTCCCGGTCGAGTACTCGACGACGCCCATCATGCGCGACGGCGAGGTGACGGGCAGCGTTGTCGCCTTCCGGGACATCACCCGCCGCCGCGAGGTGGAGAAGCGCCTGCAATTCACGCAGTACGCGGTCGATCACGCCGCCGAAAGCATCTTCTGGGTCCGGCCTTCCGACGGCAGGATCGAGTACGTCAATGAGGCTGCGTGCAGAATGCTGGGGCATTCGCGCGCTGAGTTGCTGGCATCAAACATCAGCGACATAGAGCCAGACGTAACCATTGAAAATCTCGCTGCGATAGTGGCTGAGTTGCATGAGAAGGGTGCCCGCACCCGCGAGTCGCAGAAAACGGCCCCCGATGGCACTCCCATCTACGTTGAAGCGACCATCTATCTGACCGAGTACCTCGACCGCCAGATGCTGGTGGTCAACTTCAAGGACATCACGGAACGCAAGTGGGCCGAGGAAGAGATGCGCCGCGCCAGGGACATGGCCGAGGCCGCCACGCGCATGAAATCCGACTTCCTGGCCAACATGAGCCACGAAATTCGCACGCCGATGAACGCCATCATCGGGCTTACGCATCTCGTTCTGAAGACTGACCTCAATTCCAGGCAACGCGACTATCTCACCAAGATCAAATCGGCCGCCCAAACGCTGCTCGGCATTCTGAACGACATCCTCGACTTCTCCAAGATTGAGGCCGGCAAGCTCGACATGGAGAAGACCAGCTTCAAGCTTGAGGAGGTGCTCGACAATCTGTCCTCCATCGTCGGGCAGAAGGTGCACGAGAAGAATCTCGAGTTCCTGATCTCCGCGCAACACGACATCCCGTCCACGCTCATCGGCGATCCTCTGCGGCTCGGTCAGATTCTTATTAACCTGGTCAACAACGCCGTGAAGTTCACCGAGCGCGGCCAGGTCCTCGTCAGCGCCGGCGTCGAAGAAACCGCCGGAGAGCGCATCAAGCTGAAGTTCTCCGTCTGCGACAGCGGCATCGGCATGACGCCCGAACAGAGCGCGCGCCTCTTCCAGGCCTTCTCACAGGCCGACACATCCACCACGCGCAAATACGGAGGAACCGGCCTCGGCCTTTCGATCTCCAAGCGCCTGGTCGAGATGATGGAAGGCTCCATCTGGGTCGAAAGCGAATATGGAAAAGGGAGCACCTTCTACTTCACCGCCTGGCTCGGCATCGGCACCGCCGAATCCGAAGGACGCACGCGCTTCATCCCCGACCTCGCCGGGCTTCATGCCCTCGTCGTCGACGACAACGCCCAGGCCCGCGAGATTCTGACCGATGCGCTGCGCGCCTTTGCCCTGCGCGCAGAAGCTGTGCCTTCGGGGGAAGATGCTATTCGCGAACTGGTCGCGAGCGACGACAAGGATCCTTACCAGCTCGTGCTGATGGACTGGCACATGCCCGGCATGGATGGCCTGCAGACCACGCGCCTCATCAAGCGCAGCGACCGCCTGCGCCACATTCCGAAGGTCGCCATGGTCACCGCCTTCGGGCGCGAGGACATCCGCTCCCAGGCTGTGGAGGCCGGAATCGATGGCTACCTGCTTAAGCCGGTGAATTCGTCGATGCTGCACGACGCGCTGATGGACCTCTTCAGCATCCAGGAAGGAAGAGCCGAGACTCTCGCCGTTGCTCCGAAAGAAGAAACACACGAGCATGACGCCACCGGTGTCCGCGTCCTGCTTGTCGAAGACAACGAGATGAATCGCCTGGTCGCTACGGAGCTGCTGCAAAGCGCGGGCGCTTCCGTCACCATCGCCGTCCACGGTGGAGAAGCGGTGAAGATGCTCACCGAAGGCCCGCAGCCTCCCCCTTATGACGTGGTGCTGATGGACCTGCAGATGCCGGAGATGGACGGCATCACCGCGACGAAGCTGCTGCGCGCCGACCCGCGACTCCAGTCTCTCCCCATCATCGCGATGACTGCGCATGCGCTGGTCGAGGAGCGCCAGCGCTGCCTTGAGGCCGGCATGAACGACCACGTCAGCAAGCCCATCGATCCCGACGCGCTCTTTGCCACGCTCGCCCGATGGACCCATCCCGCTTCGGCCAATGGAGCGAAGCCGGCCGGCCATGCTCCGCCGGCTCCCGTGGAGATTCCCGAGATCGACGGCGTCGACACCGTCTCGGGTCTGCGCCGCGTCGCCGATAACAGGCAGCTCTATCGCAGCCTGCTTTCCCAGTTCGCCGAAAAGCAG
>JAFAMZ010000153.1 GCA_019232935.1 Silvibacterium sp. | reverse complement strand
TTGAGGTGCTCTTGCTTCTGGACGCCAATCGGCCCCACGGGCCTACAGCAGGAGCATCGAAATGACAGCCGTTACCAGCATCTCAGCCAACACCGCCCTCAATGGCACAGCCAGCATCGAAGCTAGGCCGCACAGGAAAACTAACGTGCAGCCGAGGCGCAGCGATTCGCCCTATCAGGGGCGGACAGCGCAGAAGGACAACCCCACTCAGCTCATCATCAAGCAGGCCGTAGACCACCTGATGCAACAGATCGAGGCTGGCAAGAGCGAGACCTTGACCGCCTACCTGACAGCGATGGCGCGGTTCCACAATTACAGCTTCGGCAACATCCTCGCCATTGCGCGGCAGCGCCCCGCAGCCACGCGGGTAGCGGGATTTCGCACATGGAAGGAGATGGGTCGATTCGTCAAGCGCGGCGAAAAGGGCATTCAGATTCTCGCTCCGATGGTGGGCTACCGGAGGAAGAGAACCGAGGCCGAAGAGGAATCCACTGCCGATGCCAAGCCTCAGCCCGTTCTTATAGGCTTTCGCGTCGTCCATGTCTGGGACATTAGCCAGACTGAAGGCGCAGAGCTACCGAAGATGGAGTACGGCGTCAGCGGCGAAGTGGGCGGGTTGCGCGACCGGCTGATGAATTTTCTCATTGAGCAGAACATTGCTCTCGAATTCAACGAAAACATCGCTCCGGCTCTCGGCGTCAGCTACGGCGGCAAGATCGCCCTGCTGCCCGGTCAGTCGAAACCCCAGGAGTTCGTCACGCTGGTGCACGAGACAGCGCACGAGCTGTTGCACAAGGCCGAGCGCCGCACCCTCACCACCGCCACGGTGCGCGAGACCGAAGCCGAGGCCGTGGCCTTTGTTGTCGGGCAGGCCGTGGGCCTTGAGATGGGGCGATCTTCGAGCGATTACATCCAGCTTTACAACGGCAATTCCAACCTGCTGGCCGAAAGCCTCGAATTCGTGCAGCGTACTTCCGGCATCATTCTTGCCGCCCTCAGCGATCCCGAGGTTGCAGAAATGGCCCCGGAGCAGTTCGCAGCCGCCAGCTAAACGCACACATCTTCAAGCGGGCGCGCTTGGACTGTGTGTGCCCGCTTGCGACCTTCACGCACAAACCAATTGGAACAGGAGATTCGATATGACTACCGCAGTGCAAGCCCAATCCGAGTACCGCAACCTGCCGCTCGCACAGTTGCAGGAGTCGCCCCGTAATCCGCGCCGCCGCTTTGATGAGCGTGCACTTGAGGAATTGACCGCCAGCATCCGCGCTCAGGGCGTTTTGCAGCCCTTGCTTGTGCGTCCGCTAGAAAAGAACAAGTACGAAGTCGTGATCGGCGCGCGCAGGTTTCGAGCCGCGCAGCGGGCGGAGAGAACCGAGGTCCCGGTACGCATCCGCGAGCTCACCAATGCGCAATGCGTCGAAATCCAGTTGGTCGAGAACATCCAGCGGGAAGGCGTGCATCCGATGGAGGAAGCCAGCGCCTTTTACGCATTGTTGCATACAGATGGACTGAACTACGACATCAATACACTGGCCGCGAAAGCTGGTAAGAGCCCAGCATTTGTGGCACAGCGGTTGAAGCTGGTAGACCTGACTCCATCGATAGCCGATGCCTTTCTGGCTGACCAGATTGCTGTGGGTCATGCGCTTGAAATCGCCAAATTGCCGCAGGAGCAACAGCAGAAGGCATTCGATGCGGCATTTCGGGCAGTATGGAGCAACAGCAAGGAGTCCCGCGTGCTGGTGCCCTTGCGGGATTTCATTGCCTGGATCGAGCAGAATATCCTGCTTTCGCTCGATCATGTTCCCTTCGATAAGAACGACGCCACGCTGGTGCCGGAGGCGGGTAGCTGTACGGAGTGCCCTAAGCGGACGGGCTTCAATACGCTGCTCTTTGGCGAGGGTGTTCACGATGCTTGCTCGGACGCGGGCTGCTATCAGAACAAACTCAGCAAATTTGTAGAACGGCAGATTGCCGAGAAGCCGAAGCTGGTACAGATCAGCACCAACCACGTCTCGCGTAACGACGGGCCAGTGATCCCGCGCAGCCGCTATGTTGCTCTGCATCTTGCCAAAAACGGCAAGTCCAAACCGCCGCTCTCGCCCTATCAGAAGCCCTGCAAACACATGGCCGAGGCGATTGTAGTGGACGGAGCGGAGCGCGGTCACACGGTCAAAGTCTGCGCGGAGCCAAGCTGCGCGGTGCACTTCGCCGACCGCCATACTTCCAATCCGGCGCAGGTGGCGCGGGAGCGGGAACAGCGCCGCAGGGAGATCGAGAAGCGCAAGCTCGAAATCACGGTTCGGCATCGCATCCTTGCCGAAGTGCTGAAGAAGGTAGATGCGCCGCTTGGCCGCGCCGATCTTGTGCTCGTCGCCAACGCCATGCTGAATAAGATGGAGCCGCTGCGCCGGGATGCGGTGGCGAAACGGCACAAGATGGTGGACGGCAACGGGAACGAAGTCACTTTCGCGCAGGTACAGAAGGGACTACAGCGGCTCTTGCGGCAGTTGGACGAGTCCGGCCTGTCCAAGCTGATGGTGGAGATCGTCCTGCTCGGCAGCGCAGAGTCCGGTCCCTCCGACGAAGGCGACGTATTGGCAGTTGCCGCCAAGCGGCATGGCGTGGATGCAGTGAAGATGCGAACTGCCGTGGAAGCGGAATTTGCCGCCAAGCGGAAGAGAGCAGAAGACAAAGGTAAACAGCCTGCCAGCAAGAATACTGCAAAAGCAGCCTGAATTCAGTTCATCTCACGTCAGGCGCTCGGCATCTTGTCGAGCGCCTTTTTCTCTCCGTCCGACGGTTCGGGTTTAGGTCCGATTTTTCTTCTTCGTTTGCCGGCTTCCGATCGCGCTCCTGTTTTCCGTTAAGGCTCGTGACAATGCGATAGACTCATGCAGCTTGCGCTCCAGAACTTCTTTCGGCGGTAACTCCGTAAGGTACTGACCGACGCGGATTCCCGAACGATCAAGGCGGAGTAAAGCAATGGTTTCTTGGCCGCCCTCTGCGCATAGAATCAGACCTAGCGGCGATTCCTCTCCAGGTTCCTGCTCATTGCGTTCAAGCCAGCGGAGATACAGCTCCATTTGTCCTTTGTACGCAGCCTTGAATTTTCCGAGCTTCAATTCGACAGCCACAAGACGGCGAAGCCGGCGGTGATAAAAAAGCAGGTCGAGGTTGTGGTCCTCACCGTCGATGACCATGCGCTTCTGACGGGCAACGAAAGTAAAGCCGCTGCCCATCTCCAGCAGGAACGATTCAATGTCGCGGAGAATGGCGGCTTCCAGATCGCGTTCGCTATAGCTGTCGGCCAGATTGAGGAAATCCAAAACATAGGGATCCCGGAAGACTAGATCCGGCGCCCACCGGTCCTCTTCGCGGAGTGTGGCCAGTTCTTTGCGGGCCAGTTTCTCTGCCTTGCGCGATAGGGCTGTGCGCTCGAATAACATCGAGTCAATCTTTTGACGCAAGCTGCGGACGCTCCATCCCTCGACACGACAGAGTTCGGCATAAAACTCTCGCTGAAGGGGGTCTTTCAAAGGCAACAGGGCTATGAAGTGGGTCCAGCTCAATTGTCGTATCAGCGATACGACAATTTCTTCGTGCGGAAAAAGTTCAGCAAATTGGACCATGCGACGCAGGTTTTTCTCGCCAAAGCTGGAGCCGTACTCCTGCACTAATTGTCGTGACAGCGATACGACAATCTGCTGGCCATAAGCAGCTCGCTCCCCGCGCAGAGTTTCGTCGATAACTCGCCTGCCGATTCGCCAATAAAGCATGGTGAGCGCAGCGTTCACCCTTGACGCCGCTGTCTGGCGGGCTTCGGCGATGAGCCTTCGCACATCTTCTATCAGAGTCTGGGAGACTACAGCGTATTCGCTACCAATGCTGACAATCGCTACCCTCTTGTGGGCCATAATTCATTCTCTAAGTTAATACGCTTGCCCGTTTCCCACCCTTGCCTGTACTGACGCTGTGCGTCAGAGCCATTTTTCGCCCGCCCGACGGGTTGCCATTTCCCTCCGGGAAATGGCCACGGAAAAGGTTTCCGTGCTGGGGCGCTTTTCCTCGCCTACTTTCACATCCAGTACGTTCGAGCCGCGAGTGGGTCACTCGACGGCAAACGACCCCAAGGAGAACTCCTGTGGAGACCACCCGTCCATTAAGGCGATCCCCTTTCTTCCACTGGGCGCGCAGCCGCCCTCTTACCAGATTTATTGTTCCGCTGTTCCTGTTGTTCGCTCTGCCGGTCTACGCGCAGGCGGCCGGCGGCGATCCGTGGGACAACGCAGTCAACGTACTCAAAACCGCTTTCACCGGCACGATTGCGACCGGGCTGTCGCTGGTCGCCATTGTGGTCGGCGGGCTGATGTTCGCCTACGGCGAGGGCCAATCCAAGAGAACCCTCGCCGGAATCGTTTTCGGCGTCGGCATGGCAATCGGCGCCGTGAATTTCATGGCCTGGCTATTTCCAGGCTAAGCAGCAAGAAGGGAGGTGATCCATGTCTAAGTCAGCGGACGGCAGGGCCAGCAAGGTATTCAAGGCCATGAACCGCCCGCTGACCGTCCTCGGAGCGGAGCGGCGATTGTTCTTCGTCGCTCTGATCTCCGGGGGCGCGATCTTCTCGCTGCTGCATTCGCTTTTGGGCGGGATCCTCCTGTTCATCGTGGGCGTGATCCTGGCCCGCATCGCGACCAAGCATGACGTCGAGATACTGCGCGTGCTCTTCAACTCCGGAAAATTTCGCCGCCGCTACGACCCGATGAAATGGGAAGCCGCGGAAATCATCATCAGGAACCGTAATGCTCAGAGTTGACGCCATCACCGAGGATTGGAAGGAAGCGGGCTCATTCCCGGCGCAGATCAACCTATATGGGTTTTGGGATGAGCACTCCTTTCTGACCAAATCGGGCGACCTCGGGGCGGCGCTGCGCATCGGGGGCATCGATTACGAGAGCCTGGACCACGCCGGCCGGGATTATGCAGTGAAGCGCCTTGAAGCCGCGCTGCGCTCCCTCGACGATCGATGCCGTCTTTATCAGATTCTGTTCAAGCGTAACCGGCCCTCCATCCCACACGCCGAGTATGAAAGCCCGCTGGTGCGTGCCGCGGTAGAGCAGCGCGCCGCGTTTCTCGAGTCTAAAGGGGACAGCCTGTACAGTATCGAGATTGATTGGATCGTGATGGTCGATGGTAATTATGCCAAGGCCGGCCTGCTACACGCAGTGTCACAATTGCCGAAACAGCCGCGTTCATCCCTGCGCGACTTGCAGGCTCTCTTTTCGAGCAGGAGCGAGCGCACTTTCATCTATGAACAGATCGAGCGCGACCGCCTGCGCCTGGAGCAGAAGGTACGGAGTTTGATTGGGCAGCTCAGCGACCTTACGACGGTCGAGCTGCTAGGGGCGGAGAGGACCTTCCGGCTTGTCCGGCGACTCGTGAATTTCCGCCCCTCCAAAGCTGAGGATGCTCCGCTCTGCGGGTCGCGTCATCTGGACTGGCAGGTCTGTGAGTCGGAGTTGGAGGCGCACCGGGGCTATCTGCGCATGGACGACTACTACGTGCGCGTCT
>JAFAMZ010000101.1 GCA_019232935.1 Silvibacterium sp. | reverse complement strand
AGAGGTACGGCAGCGCGTTCAGATATAGCGGCGCGGCGAACGTGGTGCCAAGCTGTCCAGCCGAATACACCAGAAAGCTCTCAGAACCGAGAAATACACTCGCCAGCGCAGCAAAGGACGCGGCACGCGGACTCACCCACAACAGCGAAAACCGGTAAACCCCCAATGTAAGAAGCAGGACGGCCGTCAACTGTACAGCCATGTATGCCATGTCCAGGCCAAGCAGATTCGATAGCAAGGCTACCCACTGCTGAGGAAGCGGAGGGTAGGTTGTTTGCGAAAAGCCGGCGTACCACTTCGGATTCCAGGGGTCGAACCAGTGGTGGACGTAGTGCGACGCAAAAAAGATGTGGAAGTTCGTGTCGTACGACCTCAGCGGCAGCTTCATGAGCAGCAGCGGCAAATGGATCGCCAGTGCGGTCATCAAGATAAGGCTTAGAGGAATCGGTCGCCTGGACTGTGCGCCAACTTCGAGTTTTTCCAAGGTGGCCCTCTCGAAGTTCGTAAGATTCACAACTCGGCGCGACGGTTGCACGGGCCTGCGTGGTGCGTCCGGACCTTCGCAGCAACAGCCAACGCAGGCGGGCTCACCTCGCATCAAAGTTTCTCGAATTTAATCAGGACCGCGCCGGGAAATACTCTTGGCTCAGTCCGCGACCTGAGGGAGCACGAAGATCGGCTCCTTCCAACGGGAGCTCTCCTTTGCACTGAACCGAAGATGTACGGTGACCCATTGATTGCCAGATCTCGATCTCTGAATCGCTCCTACGCACCAATGCTTCTGGTTGCCTTCGCATGGTGCTGCCACGCGCAAACCTACAGCGTTGACCCGACCTCTTCCGCCACACCTCAAACGAAGGCGCAACAGAGCTCTTCGGCCCAACCGCTCGGCTGGGGTTCGAATATTCAGAATGCGCGACTTGCTCGCGCAGCGGAGTTGGCGTTGCGCAACGGAGATCATGCGCTTGCCGTAGATTATGCGCAACGCGCTGCACAGGCAGCGCCCAACGATGCCCAACTATGGTTCCTGCTAGGTTATGCAGCTCGCCTCGACTCGAAGTACCAGCTTGCTGTCGATGCATACAACAAAGGCCTTCGGCTGAACCCTTCGGCAGTTGAAGGCTTGTCTGGGCTCGCACAGACATACAGCGTCATGGGTCGGGGTTCGGATGCTGAAAGGCTGCTGAAGGAAGTGCTGTCCGTCAACCCGCGACGTAAGGATGATGCGCTGCTTCTCGGTGATACCTACATGAGATCCGGCGATTACGCATCAGCGCTGACCTGGCTGGGCCGTGCCGAACAGATCCAGCCCGGAGCACGTTCGGAGTTGTTGATGGCGCTTTGCTATCAGCGGATGAAGCAGTTGGACCAGGCCAGCCACTATCTTGAACTGGCAAAAAAACACGATCCGAACAACCCGGATCTGCAACGGTCCCTCGCCGGCTATTACAGGGAGACCGGAAACTATCCTGAAGCGATAGCTTCACTGAAGGCGATGCGCAATCCCAGGCCAGATGTGGTTGCGGAACTCGCTTATACATACCAGCTGGACGGCAAGCAGGAAGAAGCGGCGAAGTTGTATGCACAGGCCGCCAACGCATTGCCCAGAGATCTTGGCCTTCAGCTTTCAGCCGCACAAGCGCAGGTGGCTGCCGGCTCAATCGACCGCGCCAATGAGTTCCTGCAGCGCGTCTCAGTCCTTGAGCCGAATGATTACAGGTTGCACGCAGTGCGAGGCGAAATAGCTCAGATTCAGGAACATAGTGCGGATGCGATCCACGAATATCAGGAAGCGCTCGCACATTTGCCGCTCAACCCGCCTGAAGGCCCTCTCTATCCCATCCAACTGCACCTGGATCTTCTGGATTTGTACCAGAACCTGGGAGACAAAGACGCCGCTCATCAACAGCTCCATGAGGCAGAGAGTCAGATCGCAGCTTTGAATATCCAAGGCGCATCGAGGGGACAGTATCTCCGCCTGCGCGCTCAGATTGAGATGCACGGCGGCAATATCGATGGGGCACTCAACGACATTCGCGAGGCACTCGCTCTCAACCCTCAGGATCCGAATAATCTGCAGCTCAACGGCGATCTCCTGATGAAAATAGGACGCACAGAGGACGCAATTGGAGTCTATAAGCAGATACTCGCCACGGATCCGATGAATCGGTTGGCGCTTACGTCAATCGGTTACGCTTCGCGGGCTGCTGGGCGCGACCAGGACGCTGAGAGATACTTCCTTCACCTCCAGCATGACTATCCGACCCTTTATGTTTCCTATCTGGCGCTCGGAGACATGTATACCGCGCGGCGCAGCTTTGCCAAAGCCGAGAGTAGTTACGAAAAAGGATACACACTTGCTCCGCACAATGCGCTGTTTGTGGCTGGCGGCGCGAATGCGGCCATTGAGGCCCACAATCTTCAGCTGGCGCAGATGTGGCTTGCCAGAGCGACCTCAGAAATGCAGCAGGACCCTCAGCTTCTTCGGGAGAAGGAGCGCTATCTCCGTCTCACAGGAAACTATCGCGAGTCTGCGGAGGTCGGGCAACGCGCTATAGCGCTTCTTCCCAAAGACAGAGACGTAGTTGTCTATCTAGGATACGACTATTTGCACCTTGATAAATACAACGACCTGCTCGCCTTGACTTCGGAATATAAGGACACTTTCTCCAAAGATCCCGATCTCCCGCTGCTCGCCGGCTATGTACATAAACACAACCGCCAGCTGGACGAGGCGCAACAGGATTTCAGCGAGGCCGTCGAGCGCGATCCGGATGCCGTGACAGCTTATGTGAATCGGGGCTTCATCCTGCACGATCTGCATCGACCGGACCCGGCGGCGGCAGATTTCGAGTCTGCCCTGAAACGGGAACCCGGTAACGGCGAAGCCCATCTGGGCCTGGCTTACGCGAGCCTTGACCTTCACAGGCCCCAGGCTGCTTTGAAACAGGTCGACCTCGCAGAACAGGCCATGGGAGACTCCCAACCGGTTCACCTTATTCGCGCCACTGCTTATGGGCTGCAGGGCGCGCTGGCCAAGTCGGTCGTGGAATACCGCGCCGCCCTGAAGTTTACGCCGGAAGACGCTGGCCTCCATCAGGCACTCGGTGGAACATTATACGCCGAACGGCAGTATCGGGAAGCCATCGATGAGCTCCAGATAGCCGAGAAGCTTTCTCCCGGCAACGCACTGACCTACGCGCTGCTGTCGCGAGGTTATGCGGAATTGCACGACAAGGACAACACCTTGCGCTACGTGCAATTAGCGCAACAGAGCGCGCAAAGGACGCTGTCAACGAATGAGGGCTCAGGGCAGAGTGCCATCTTCATTACCACAGGCGAAGCACTGAATACGCTTGGAGATCAGAAAGAGGCCATGGAAAGCTTCCGCCGCGCGCTGCTTGCGCCGGACAGCGACCGCGTGGCCGTCCGGCTGGCGATTGCCCAGCTAATGGCGCAGCAGGGCCGAAATGATGACGCAGGACGGCAGATAGCTCTTGCCCTCATGGAGGCGCAGGCCGGCGAGACGATGCCCCCGACTGGCAGCCAGTTCGTTGAAGCAGCCGATGTCTTTCGCGATTTGCACGATTACGACCTGTCCCAGACCTATCTGCGTCGCGCGCAAGCGGCCGGCGCATCCGATACGACAGTAAAAATAGGGATGGCAAACAACTATCTGGCGCTCGGCGACACCACACGCGCCCAGGGCGAGCTAGCTTCGATAAGCAACAAGGTTGATAGCGAGTCGAATTATCAATATCTGCTGGCCAAGGCAAATGTTCTCAGGCAGCAGCATCAGAACGCACAGGCCCTCACCGCATTCGCACAGGCGACGAACGCCGCGGGCGATGACCAGACAGCAAGCCAGGGCCTTCTGGCAACAGGTGCCGATGAAGGACTCAGGATCACGCCAAAATTCAGCATCCTCTCGAACTTCTCGATCGAACCTATTTACGAAGACACTACTGTTTATGTACTCGATGCAAAGCTTGACGCGCCATTTCCGGTCTCGCCCTCGAACCCGTCACTGCTTCCGCCTCCACGCTCCTCTATTGAGACGCAGGGAACCGGAGCGTTCCACCTTCATCTGGGCAACCTTCCCGCTCCTGCTGGTTTCTTCCAGGTTCGGAATGCGCGTGGACAGATTTCAGTTCCAGCCACGAACTCTATCGTGAATCGAAATACAAACGACTACAACTTTAACTTCGGACTAAATCCGACCATACATATTGGTAACAACGTTCTTACCTTCAATGGAGGAATCCAGGAAACGATCCGCCGGGATTCTGAATCGCCGACGGAGATGAATCAGAATCTGTTCCGGCAATTTGCTTACGTAACCACCAGCTCGTTCTTTAATGCGCTGTCCTTCAGTGCTTACGTGATCCACGAAGCAGGCCCGTTCACAGAATCCAACATGCACTCACAGGCCTTTACTGCAGCGGTCGATTTCAGGGTTGGCGAGCCCTGGGGCAAGACCGCGCTCATCACTGGATGGGGATCAAACCACCAGACCTTTACCCCGACAAATTACAAGAACTACTACACATCTTCCTACATTGGACTCGAGCGAAATTTCTTTGACAAGCTGAAGGTCCGTGGGATCGTGGAAGACCTTCGCGCGTGGCGCGTTTTTGGACAGAACTCTGGGATTGCTCAGAACCTCCGTCCTAGCGGAAGCGTGGACTTCTTGCCGGCACGCAATTGGAACCTTCAGTTTTCGAGTGCATATTCAAGCAATCGTGGCTTTCACGTTTACGACGCCATGGAGAACGGTTTTGCGATTTCGTATATGAGACCTTTTCACCGCAAGTTCAACGACGACAGCGGAGAAGTCTATCTCCAGTATCCGATCCGTTTCTCAGCTGGTGTGCAGGCCGAACATTTCTCGAATTTTCCTGGCCCCCACCAGCAGCAGCTCAGACCCTATGTAAGCATCACTCTTTTTTGAGGCCGACCTACATGAGAATTTGCCTCGTGGCCACCTTCCCCCCCAGCGGGCGGCAACTCAACGAATACGCTTTCCACATCGCTCGGGAATTGCGCCGTCATTCGCACGTCGATTTGACGATCCTGGCCGATGAACTGACCGACTATGAGTTTGCTACCGATGGAGAAGGTAATCCCATCAATGTGCGGCAGCAGGCCGAACTTGAAGGTTTCAATGTGATACGCTGCTGGAAATTCAACAGCCTGGCCACCCCAGTTCGATTACTGAGCACCATCAGGAAGCTCAGGCCGGATGTGGTGTGGTTCAACCTTGTTTTCTCCAGCTTTGCAACTCCCGACAATCCCTTTGCTGCCTTCGCCGGGCTCTCCGCGCCCGCCCTGGCGCGCTCGTCAGGGTGCTACACCCACATCACGCTACATCACGTGCTCGAGCACGTCGATTTCGCCGCGGCAGGGGTTCAGCCGAGGCGGCTGTTTCGCATCGGCACCGATGTGGCCACCAGAACCCTCCTGAAGGCGCACAGCGTATCTGTGCTCCTGTCGGGTTATCGGCGCACACTCACAGTCAAATATCACGCCCGGAACGTACTTCTCGGCACACATGGCACATTTGCCACGATTCCCAAATCGCCCGATTACACAAAGCGTGGCAACCCGGATCTCCGGATTCTCGCCATCGGGCATTGGGGAACTTACAAGAGGCTTGAGACTCTGATGGCAGCATTCCCTGCCGTCCTGGAGAAGATTCCAAACGCCAGGCTGATTGTGGCCGGCGCAAACCATCACACAAGAGCGGGCTACTGGGAATCGATCAGGGAATCGCTTCCACCGGGACTCCCGATTGAATTCCGCGGCTATGTGCCCGAGGAAGACGTCCCCGAGCTTTTTCAATCCAGCTCAATATTGGTCATGCCCTACGATTCGGCAACCGGGTCGAGCGGACCTGCTCACCAGGCCTGCGAATATGGCATTCCGATCGTATGTGCTGACATTCCCGACTTCCGTCAGATGGCCTTCGATGAAGACATGGCTATCCGGTTTTATCGCGTGGGTGATTCCGCAGATCTGGCGGAGCAATTAACTTCCATCCTCCACTCACCGCATTTACAGCGGCAGATGTCAGAGCACAATTATCAGGCCGGAACCCGCATGACCATGGGCAGCGTAGTCGCCAATTACCTTCGTTGGTTTGAGCTGCATATGTGCAAGAGGGAAATACGCGCGTGGCGCGGCCTTTCGAGACGCTTTCGAGTGTGGCCGCCTCCTGAACTGCGAATACCAGACAGGATAACCGGGCCGGCGCTTTCAACATTGTCCCCTGCAGCGAAGTCCGAACAACCTGGATATATCAGATTGCCACATCATCGCTCACATCCGCCGGAGGATTCGTCCGAGATCAGTCCCGAGGGTTCGATCGTTCGCGGTGGTGTGGAGATCTCCGATGACGGATACCACACAAGACCGATGTTTGAAGGCGATTTCTAGTATGCAGGATCTCTTTACATGGAGAATAGCTTGACCCCAAATAAGTCTTATCGGTGCCGCGTTTTGCCACCTTCGCTTGTAGCTCTTAGCTGGGTCATGTTGTTCGTCGCTGGATGTGGGACCGACACGGGGCGCTTTTCCGAAGCAACCTCTCCCGCGCCGACTATCAGCGTTTCCGCGAATCCCTTATCCATTACGGCGGGCAGCGCATCGATGCTGACCATCACCGCCGCAAACGCATCACGCGTTATGCTAACCGGCTCAGATGGCAGTTCGTACACGCTGACATCGAATGGGGGAACTCAGCAGGTAACTCCGAACAGTACAACTACCTACACCGCGTCTGCGACCGGGCCTGGGGGAAGCGCGTCGGCAACCGTTACCGTGAACGTGACCGTAACCGCCCCGGCGGCGCCCTCGATCAGCATTACGGCTTCTCCCGCATCAATCGCCGCCGGTAGCTCATCCACCCTGACCGTAACCGCAACTAATGCGACGCAAGTCACAATAACTGGATCTGACGGCAGCAGCTATAACATGCAGCCAAGCGGAGGCACCCAGGCTGTCAGCCCAACCGCCACCACGACTTACACTGCAGCTGCTACGGGATCCGGTGGGACTGCGACGGCGAATGCAACGGTGACAGTAGAGTCTGCGTCGTCGGCACCAACCGTAACCATTACCGCCACCCCACTCACCATTACTCAGGGAAGCTCTTCTACATTAACGGTTGCGGCTAATAACGCAACTACAGTGACTGTCGCCGGATCAGACGGCAGCAGCTATACCATGCAGGCCAGCGGGGGAACCAAGGCAGTCACTCCGGCCGCTACCACTACCTACACCGCTAACGCCATCGGAGCAAATGGGACCGCCACATCACACGTGACCGTTACGGTGGTGCCGTCGACAAGTATCCAGGCGGTCAGCCATATCATCTTTATGCTGCAGGAGAATCACAGCTTCGACAACTACTTCGGAATGTTGAATCCTTATCGTCATTCACAAGGATGGAATATCGGCGACGATGGTAACGACTACGAAGTAGACGGTATTGACGATAAGCTGAGCAAAATAACGAACGAGGATGATCAGGGAGATGTATATCCGTTGTTCAAGTTAACGAGCAGCTGCATTGATGACGAGAGCTCGGCGTGGCTCGAAAGCTACGGCGATGTAAGCCGATACGACTTCTCGACAAATCGTCGAATCCTGATGGATGGCTTTGTGCATACAGCCGAAGGATTTGCGAACAACTGTGCAAGCAAAGGCACATGCTCTGGAAACTTCACCGATCTCACCGGGAAGCGCGCGATGGGGTACTACGATGAAGGGTTCCTGAACTACTACTACTACATGGCGTCGCAGTTCGCCATTTCCGACCGGTGGTTTTCACCGGTTTCGAGCAAGAGTATTCCAAATCGCATCGCAACATTCACCGGTGGAACAACTCAGGGTCTTGTGTTCGATCCAGGCAACGACGATCACCAGCCACAATTGAATATTGCCAACATCTTCCAGGAACTCGATCAGGCGGGTGTTTCCTGGAAGATCTACTATACGGTCACGAACGGCCTCTGTCTTAGCGAAGATGATTGTTCTTCTTCGGCGAATGCTCACTTCCCGGCAACCACGTTCTCTTCGCTGACCTATTCCTACCAATACCTTTATGAGAATCCGTCCGGCTCGCCTTGCACTTCCCCCACCCAGCCATCCAGTGTGGTTGGCGATTCATCGAACTCGTTCTGCATTGACCCTAACCACATTGCGCCAGTCTCAACCTATTTCACCGATCTGACAAATGGAACCCTGCCCAGCTTCGCCTTCATAGAGGCGGGATACGGAAATAACGACGAGCATCCAGGATCGGGACAGTCAATCCTGCTCGGCCAAGCTGAAGTGGCAAAAATCGTAAATGCCCTCATGGCCAGCCCGGAATGGAAAAATTCGGTCTTCTTCTTCGGCTATGACGAGGGCGGCGGTCCATACGACCATGTGCCTCCAGTGCCCGGACATTCCAACGACAACAGCGACGCATCCCTCGGCGGCATTCCAGACATCGCTCAGATTGCGGTGAACGCCGACAGCTACTATCCGTGTGTGCCAAGCGGGGGCACGCCCACGCTGCATTGCGATCTGTTCCCGGATGATCCGGGTGCCCATACCGGAGATGCTGCCGCAGTCGAGGGCTTTGCGGCGCAACTAGGCTTCCGCATACCCAACATCGTGATTTCGCCCTTCACGCGACGGCATTATGTCTCTCATACCCCGATGGACCACACCGCAGTGATCAGGTTTGTTGAGAATCGGTTCATCGGGCCTTCGGCACATCTGACCCCCCATGACGCCGCCCAGCCGAACCTGCTCGACTTCTTCGACTTCAACAAGGTTCCCTGGGCAACGCCGCCGACTCCACCCACTCCTGTAAGCGCACAATCGCTCGGGTATGATCCGTGCGAACCCACGAATATTGGGCCGTAGAGGGGTAAGGCGCGAATCTACTCGAGCGATTCGGGGTGAAGCGCAATGCCCTTCTCGCCTGCGGCCTTCTTCTCCCAATATTTGCGGACCCAGGCTTCAAAAGATTTGCCGGCAGCGGTGTCGCGACCGGTAAACGCCAGCGCGGCAATATCCGAATACGGAATCGTCTGCTTGGTTCGCTCCGTCGTGGGAATGACTCGAACGGCAGAGTTGGCCAGGGTCGATCCTGTGCGCCGGTCGAATATGTAGCCGCTGATTATCCGTCCATCTTTCAGAGTGATCGTTACATCACCCCGATAGTCGAAAGCCTTCTCCAGCGCCGCATGAATCTCTCCTTCGGTCGCAAGCGAAGGAATCCAGCCTTCCAGTTGCTCGCGCTCGCGGCCTTCGGCAACTTCAATCTCGTCGGGGCTGACTGGAGTGTTGGTCACGCCGTTGTACCCTCTTCAACTGCTGCCTGCGTCTCGATATGAGTTGTGATTTGCACCAGCGGGTTGAAGCTGTGTACCGGTTTGGTTGGCTGATTGAGCAGATCGAGCGCTCCTCGATCTTCGTACTGGTCGAAAATGGTAGCGATCGCGGTGTCCAGCAGTCCGCGCATCGAACCGAAGGTGTAATAGACCCCAGAAGCCTCATATCCGGAGTGGACCATGCAGTTGGCGCACTTGGGATTCCCCGATTCCTTGCCGTAGTTCGCCCAATCCGTGGTCTCCATCAGCTCCTGGAAAGTGTCGGCGTAGCCATCCTGCAGCAGATAGCAAGGCTTCTGCCAGCCGAAGACGCTGTAAGCCGGCATCCCCCACGGCGTGCAGGAGAACTCCCGCTTGCCCATGAGAAACTCCATGTACATCGGGGAGGCATTGAAGCGCCAGGTCTTCTTGCGATTCGACAGGATGGCCCGGAAGAGGCGGCGCGAGCGGGCGCGTCCGAGGAAGTGCTTCTGGTCGGGCGCTTTTTCATAGGTGTACCCGGGAGCCACCATCATGCTTTCTACCCCGATCGCCATCATCTCATCAAAGAATGCGCGTACTGAATTCGGGTCGGCTCCGTCGAAAAGCGTTGTGTTCGTGGTGACACGGAAGCCTGCGGCAACTGCAGCCTTGACTGCGTCGACAGCGATGTCGTATCCACCCTCGCGACAGACGGAAAAATCGTGGTGGTCGCGCTGTCCGTCGACGTGCACTGAGAATGAGAAATACTTGCTTGGCTTGAACAGGTGCAGCTTTTCCTTGAGCAGCAGCGCGTTGGTGCACATGTAGACGTACTTCTTGCGGGCTACCAGCCCCTCCACAATCTTGTCGATCTGTGGATGCAGCAGCGGCTCGCCGCCTGGAATCGCCACCATCGGCGTTCCCGCCTCTTCGACAGCGCGGAAGCACTCCTCGGGAGTCAGTTCCTGCTTCAGGATATGCGCAGGGTACTGGATCTTCCCGCAACCGGCGCACGCCAAGTTGCAGCGGAAAAGCGGCTCGAGCATGGTGACCAGCGGAAAGCGCTTGCGGCCTTTCCGTTTCTGCCTGAGCACGTAGGTGGCTACAGTCCACGCCTGTGAAATAGGTACTGCCATCTTCCTCCGTTATGCCTCTTCCCTCTCCATGGCGCGCTTGTAGTTCGTAAGCGCCAGCAGTGGGAAATAATCGCGGTACAGATGGTATGCGAGATAGAAAACTCTGGGAAAACCGGTTCCGGTGTACAGCGCCTGCCGGGTAGCTCCCTGACCGATGCTTTCATCCCAGGATCCATCCTTCTCCTGGCGATCCAACAGCCATTTGATGCCTTTGGCGACCGAGTCGCTTCGTGTATCTCCTGCGGAGAGCAGTCCCAGAATGGCCCAGGCTGTTTGCGATGGAGTGCTCGGCCCGACACCGCGAGTTGCAGGGTCGTCATAGCTGCCGCAGGTCTCTCCCCAGCCACCATCGGCATTTTGCACCGACCTGAGCCACTCCGCCGCCTGCTGAACCTGCGGCTCATGATTCCAGACGCCAATCGCCTCGAGGCCGCGCAGCACCAGGAAGGTTCCGTAGATATAATTCACACCCCAGCGGCCGAACCAGCTTCCATCAGCTTCCTGCTCGTCGTAAATAAACTTTATGGCGCGTTCTATGCGCTTGTCTTTTCGCGTATACCCATAGGTCGCGAGCGTCTCCAGAATGCGTCCCGTAATGTCCACCGTAGGTGGATCGAGCATCGCGTTGTGATCGGCGAACGGGATGTGCTGGAAGATCATCTTCGTATTGTCTTTATCGAAGCTTGCCCATCCGCCGTTCTTGCATTGCATGGAAAAGATCCAATCGATGGCGCGCTGCGAGACGTCGTATTGATAACGCTCGCGCGGGTTATCGACCTTGTTGAGAGCCAGGAGAACCTGTGCGGTGTCGTCCACGTCGGGATAAAACTCATTGTTGAATTCGAAGTACCAGCCGCCGGGCTCGGCCTTGCCGTTCTTGACCGCCCAGTCGCCCTTGTGACGGACTTCCTTCGAGAGCATCCAGTCGGCAGCCTTAAGCAGACGCGAGTCGTTGCGCGTTACGCCTGCTTCCCCCAATGCGTAGACAGCTTGCGCTGTGTCCCACACGGGGGACATGCAGGGCTGCATCCGAAAAGTAGGCTCCGGATATTCCGGCGTGCCGCTCGGGTTGTCGATGCCGAGCTTCTCGAACTCATCTATCGCGCGAATCACCTGCGGATCATCCAGCGAGTATCCCAGGCAGCGCAGCGCGATGATCGCATTCAGCATGGCCGGATAAATGGCGCCCAGCCCGTCGGACATCTCCAACCGCTCGAGCATCCACTTCTCGGCCTTCTTCAGGGCGATCTTCCGCAGCGGGCGGATGTGCACGCGCTCGAACCAGTGCGTCATTCGGTCGCATAACAAAAAGAAGTTGCGCCAGCCGAGCAGGTGCTTCTTGTCCCAGCGAAGATGCAGGCTGGCATTGGCCCTTCCGCCCACGAAGAGCTCGTCAATTCCCTGGTCCGTCCGGATCTTTTTAAACGGTTTTTTCGCGTAAGCGATAGAAAGCGGTACCAGAATCGCCCTCGACCATGAGGAAATCTCGTAAATATTGAAATAAAACCACTTCGGAAACAGGACGATTTCAGGCGGAATCGCGGGGACAGCGTCGTATTCGTACTGGCCCAGGAAGCAGAGGTAAATCTTCGTGAAGGTGTTGCATTCGACAACGCCTCCATTCGCCAGAATCCACTCGCGTGCCTTGACCAGAATCGGATCCTCTGCGCTTATGCCCATGATCTTGCAGGCGAAATAACACTTCACCGACAAGCTGATGTTTGACGGACCTCCCGGATAAATCGACCAGCCACCGTCCGCGTTTTGATAGCGCAGGATTTCGGTGAGAGCGCGATCCAGCTTTCCCTGATCGCCGGTGCCCAGAAGGGTATGCGCAAAGATGTAGTCAGCCTCCAGCATTGGGTCGGCTTCCAGTTCGCCGCACCAGAAGCCCGCTGGATCCTGCAATGAAAAGATGTGATCCCGAGCGCGTGCCGCGGCGCTCTCCACTTCGGAGAGGTCAGCATCAATCCTCCCGAACTTCAGCTTTCGAGGAGCTTCGCTGTAGGTCTTGGATTTCTGGGGCCGGCGGGTCGTGGCGGGTGCAGGTTCGGCAGCAATTCCGGATTTTGGTATTTCAGATTTTATCGTCATGCTATTCGTCCGCCTCTACAAAAAGCGCGGCCTATAAATCACCTGTCTAGACAGATGCGGCGGTGGCCGCAGGAGCCGACTGAATCGCCTGAACAATCTCAGGAGGTAAACCAAACCGGACATTCTCCGGCATCACTTCCACTTCTTCAACGGAGCCGAAACCCCGGTCACGCAAATACGCGACCACATCTTCGACGAGCACTTCCGGGGCCGATGCTCCCGCCGTCACGGCAACGGTCGCAACACCCTCGAGCCACGCCGGATCGATCGCGTTCGAGTTATCGATCAGATAACTGCGGGTACCCAGATTCTCGGACACCTCGACCAGCCGGTTGGAATTGGAGCTGTTGTTCGATCCCACGACCAATACGAGATCGGCGTTGTGCGCCACGTTTTTCACCGCGGTCTGCCGATTCTCAGTTGCATAACAAATGTCCTGCGAGTGAGGCCCCACAATGTTAGGGAATTTCTGCTTCAGCGCCTGGATGATATCGCGTGCTTCATCCAGCGACAGAGTGGTTTGCGTCAGATACGCCACGCGGTTCGGATCCGGAACCGCCAGCGTTTCGACTTCCTCAGCGCTCGATACCACCGTCGTAACTGTTGGGGCCTCGCCGAGAGTGCCCTCGATCTCGTCGTGATCGCGATGCCCGATCAGCACGAGGGAGTAACCCTGCTTGGCAAATTTCACGGCTTCCACGTGGACCTTTGTAACCAGGGGACACGTGGCATCTATGACCTTGAGGTTCCGCAGCCGGGATTGCTCCCGAACCGCTGGAGAAACTCCATGTGCGCTGTAAATCACCCGCATTCCCGAAGGAACCTGATCGATGTCGTCCACGAAAATGGCGCCCTTTTCAGCAAGCTCGTTCACTACAAAGCGGTTGTGAACGATCTCCTTGCGCACATAGATGGGCGCACCGAACGTCTCAAGAGCAATCTTCACTACATCAATCGCGCGCACCACGCCCGCGCAGAAGCCGCGGGGCTTGAGGAGGAGAACCCGCTTATCTGTTTCCAAGACGTGCGATTCCGCGATAGGGGTAAAGGTGTCGACAGTCGTAGGGGTCACTCGCTTATTATATAGTGCTCCGAGGGCGGAACGAAAGGAATCAACAACCTGCGGTAATCCGCCTGGAGTCCCCTAATCCAGCGGTTATTGCAACCCGTAAAGCTTTGCCGCTGTACCCCGCAATACCATCCGTGCAATCTCTGCTGCGCGAGCATGGTTGATTTCTCCGTCGCGCCACATACCTGTCAGGGCAAGTCCCAGGGCCAGCCGTCCATTGCGCGCGCCGAGCCAGGTCCACTCTTCCCAACCGAGATAATCGGAAAGCGGATAGCCGTCCGTGCCGAACAGGACCTTGTCCGGGTAAGTTTCCAGCCACTCGCGCAGCCACACGGCCATGGTCCTCGGTGGAAAGATCAGGCTCTCCTGAGAAAAATCGAGATAGACGTTCGGTTTCTGCAACAGCGATCCTGCCTCTCGTATGAAAGGCCACCCTCCATGCAACATCACGAAGCGCGTCTTCCGCAGGCGCGGATCGTTGAAGACCGATTCCAGCAGAAAAGGATTGTCTTTTCCGATGTCGAAATATGCTCCCCCGCCGGACATCGTGTGCAGATGCACGGGCATGCCGAGGCGCCCGCACTCGGCCGCGGCATAGCGAAACAGAAAGTCCTGCAATGCCTTGTACTCGGCTGGATCTGGATTCGCCCGGCCAACCCACTTTGCATAGATGCGCTCGGCTTCGGCGCGCGGCGTGTCCGCAAAGTCAAACCCGCGCAGATAGGCTACCTCAAACTTCTCGGCGACCGCCCCATGCGCTTTGTGCCTTTCCAGTGTGGGAGTCACAACGCGGCTCAGATATTCGCCGAGAGTGGAAGGAACACTCTGCATCCCGGCAGCCTTCAGATAATCCGCCCGCCGCCGCTCCTCCAGCGGGAAGAACTGCTTCTGATCGGGGGTGCTCTCCAGGCCAGAGTTATCCAGCGGAAACAGAAGCGCATCGATATAGGGCACCCACTCGAAGCGCGGCCGGGAAAGGCCCGGCCCCATCGACACGCGGTTGCCCAGCATAGTGCCGACACCGGATTTGTCCAAAACCCAGTCGGCATAATGCTCGCCTTCACGCGCCTTCACGGCCTGCCTGGCCGCATTCAGCCGCGTCGTCCCCTCCGTATCGAGTGGAGGCGAGCCATCAAATCCCCATAATGCTTTCCAGGCGGCAGAAAGCTGCGGATTATCCGGCCGCCACGCGACCGGATCGGTCTCCGGCTCCATGTTGTCGACTGGGAGAGCATCGAAGTTGCGATCCCTTCTGTCGTTTGGCGGCGGCAGGACAGGATGAGCATGGTCATCGATCGCCTTCGTGGTGGCAATGATATCGGCGATCTCAGGATCGATGTCGCGAAGGATGTTGGGTGTAGGACTGTCGTCGGGATGAACGCTCTGCGCCGGGCATGACAAAAACACTGCCGCAAAGAGCAGAGTCATCAGCAATGATTTAGTCACTTCGATTTCCACTGCTTTCCAGGACGCGCTACCGCGTACATCTGCGCTGCAATGGTGTCAAACAGGCCGCGAGGATCGTCGCCCACTTTGTACAAGTCGAAATGAGTTCGATTCTCGACATAAGTGAAGTGTGGATCGGCATTGAGGCCATTGAGCACCGTCTCGAATTTATGAGCGGCACCATCGAGGTAGAACGTGTCGGCTGTTCCGACGATGAGGTGGATCTTTCCCTTCAGGTTCGGCCCGCGTACCGCCCAGTTCTTCTGAACGATGTTGGCCAGATCGTAGTGATCGCCCCAATAACCCACAACACCAGCATCGACATCCCCGGTCTCGCGGTTGAACATTTGCAGCGGCCGGCCATCTGCTCCGCGAGGCGAGAAAACCCACTCAAAGGAAGCAAGCTGACCGCCATAATCGCCAAGCACCCGTTCCTGTTTCGCGAGTTGCTCCATGGTGGCTAGCACCTTATCGTGATCACGGACAATCGGGATCGCTCCGCCATCCGGCTTGTGGTACAGATTGGCGTGTGGCGCGTAAAGGTCGACACCGGAGAATGCGTGAAAGTCACTGGGATCCGGCGAAGTCGACCAGGTCCCGCCGAAAAATTTCGGATAGTTGATCTGAAGCTGTAGCGTGGCCCATCCGCCGGAAGAATGGCCTTGCAGAAAGCGCCCGCTGGCTTTCGCGTCCATTCTGTATTTGGGTTCGATGTGGGGAATGAACTCCGTTGTCAGGGCGGTTCCGCACGGCCCGTTATTGACCGAGTCGGCAAATTCATGCGTGCCGGTGGGTAGCGATTCATCCAGCATTACCCAGATCATTGGGGGCATCTTGCCCTCAGACATGCGGACGTAAAGCATCTGTCCCACGGCTTTGGCCGAGTTCAGAGTGCCCCCGAAGCCGTGGGTCCAGTAGACCGTTGGGTAGCGAGCGGTGGAGTGATCGCTGTACCCGGGCGGCACGATGACCCAGGCACGAATATGAGTTTCGCGGCCGCTGAACCGGGTAAGCACTGGACTGACGAAGTCTTCCAGGTGTGTGGCGGCATCGGCGGCGTTTCGCTGCTCCTCAGAAAGTTGGGTGCGCGGTTTGGTTGCCGGGATAACGCCAGTCAGCGTGAGTTGAGGCGCAGCACCCTGACCGGGGGTCCAGGCTTTCAATGGAACGACGGCTGAATACAGATCGCCCTCTGATGGGCCGCTTGAGGCGCCAGTGTAATTGTAGTTATAGTTCACATCGAGGACCGCCTGGGCTTCGTAGTCACCGGGAGTGAGGCTCGAGAAGCCGGCGGGGAAAGCCAGCTCGTCGGTATCGATATCGACGGGCGTGCCGGGCTTCCAATAATAGATCTCCTTCGCCGCTACCGAAATGCTGGTGGGCTGGAATGGGTTCAGGTCGATGTCTTTGCCCTGGATTCCCGGTCTCAGTAAAACAAGCAGGCGGCCGGAGACAGGAGCTGTGAACCGGGGGCCGAGATCCACGCGGAAGAAGAGATGCTGCGGCTGCTGGGCGATGGCTGTCGCAAGACAAAGGAGAATGGCAAGTAGCGGAAGATTCTTTCGGACACGCATCGCGACGCAGTTTAGCAGGAGCGGTCCTACGATGTCCCTGGGTTAAGTGGGGCAGCCGAATGAGGGCCTTTCCGGCTAGTTCCGGCTCGACTGAATCATCTGCTCAGCGTGGCGAACGGAGGTGTCGGTAACGGTCGCCCCGCTGAGCATGCGCGCGACTTCTTCGGTCCGCTCGGCGTTTTCGAGCAATCGCACAGAAGTTCTCGTCCGGCCTGACTGCTGCTTTTTTTCAATCAGGAAGTGCTGATCGGCAAAGGCGGCAATTTGGGGGAGATGAGTCACGCAAAGAACCTGCTGGGCCCTGGATAGCGCCTTTAGCTTTTGGCCGACAGCTTCTGCAGCGCGCCCTCCGATACCGATGTCGATCTCGTCGAAGACGAGCGTGCGAGGAACCTGCGTCTTCTTTTTGCCTCGCGACGCACCCTCTTCCACGCTCACTTTGAGAGCAAGCAGCACCCGCGACATTTCGCCGCCCGAAGCAATCTCGTCCAGCGGCTTTAGAGGCTCACCTGGGTTGGTCGCAATCCTGCACTCGACTGTGTCCCATCCAGCCGCAGACCACCGTTCCGAATCTTCGTTCGCCGTCACCGCAATGGCAAACCGCGCCTTCATGGCCAAGTCGTTGATCTGCGCTTCGGCGGATTTTTCGAGCCTGCGCGCCGCCGCCGAGCGCTCATCGTCCAGCGATTGCGCCATCTTGCGATACTCGACGGCTGCCTCGTCCAGATCGGTCCGCATCGTCTTAACGATCTCGTCCCGGTTCTCCACCTCAGCGAGTTTGCGCGCCACCTCTTCTCCAAAGGCGATCACATCAGAAAGCGCCGGCCCATACTTTCGCTTGAGCCGATCGAGAACCGCAAGCCGCTCCTCAATCTCTGCGAGGCGTTCGGGCGATGCCTGAATACCCTCGGCGTAATCGCGAGCCGTCGCGCCCACATCTTCGACAATCGCAAGCACTGAGCCAATTTGCTGTGCCGCGTCCTGAAATTTCGTATCATAGCACGCAAGTTCCTCCAGCTGTTTTAGCGCGCCGCGCAGGGTTGACTCTGCCGAGCCGCTCCCCTCATAGAGCAGCTCATACGCATTCATCGCCGCGGAATATAGCTTCTCCGCATTCATGAGCACGCGGCGCTCAGCTTCAAGCGCTGTATCCTCCTCAGGCTGAACGCGCCCCGATTCGATCTCCCTGCTCTGGAACTGCCAAAGGTCCAGCATCCGCAGCTTGTCCTGCTCGCTGCTTTCCAGCTCCACGAGCCGCGTCTTTAGATCGCGCCAGTGAGCAAAAACCGCCCCGATCGCATCCGTCGAGAGCCCGGCAAAGCGGTCGAGCAGCCCGCGCTGCTGCGCCTGATCGAACGAAGTCAGCGTTTCGCTCTGCGCGTGAACGAGGGCCAGCTCGGGAGCGAGTTGCCGCAGCACCGCAACCGTAGCCGGCTGGTTATTCACATACACACGCCCCTTACCGTTCTCGAAGATTTCGCGGCGCAGAATGATCTCGGTGCCCTCGGCATCGATGCCGTTCGCGTCAAGCACAGCCTCCGCACCCGGCGTGCTCTCGAATACGCACGACACCACAGCCCTGTCAGCCCCATGCCGGACCATATCCGAAGAAGCCTTGGCTCCGAGAAGCAGCGCCAGAGCATCGACCAGAATCGACTTGCCTGCGCCGGTTTCTCCGGTCAGCAAATTAAGCCCGGGGCCGAACGCGGCGATGGCGTGATCGATAACGGCGTAATTTTCAGCCCGAAGTTCGAGCAACATGGTGGTTGAGGGTCTTTGCGCAGCATAGCAGGGACTGGCCGTCCAGGCACACGCGCTTCGCGCCATTCTCTGCAGCTTCCAACTGGCGCGGATTGCACCTTCCCGCGCCCAAGATTAACCGGCACGCATTGCGATCCCGTAATCACTTCAATTCAGGGGCGGGCAGCCTGGAATGGACGTCTGCCGTCTGATAACGTGGAATCAAGGCGCGATGACATATTTTTTTCTTGCGGTGAGCTTTTTTCTTCTGCAGACTGACGCGGACAACGCGGCAACGCCTGCGCCGAACAACGGCAGCGCCATCCTGGAAATGCTCCAGAACAGCGGGCCTCTCGCTCTGGGCGTGCTGGCCGTACTGTTGATCGCCAGCCTGTGGTCCTGGGCCATCATTTTCAGCAAATGGGGCAGCTTTCGCCGGGCAGACACGCAGAGCAAGCGCTTCCTGCGCGCCTTTCGCAAGGCCAATCGCCTGCAGGAAATCGCCACCGTCAGCGAACAGTTCAAGCCAAGCCCGCTGGTGAATGTTTTCGACGAGGTGTATGAGACCTACCGGCGCCAGACCGGCGGCTACGGACCTCCGCGCAACATCACAGCCCTGGAGCGCGCCGCGCAGACTGCAGCCAGCGAATCGCTGACAGTTATGGAAGGCCGTCTTACCTGGCTGGCAACCATCGGAGCGATCTCGCCATTCGTCGGCCTATTCGGAACCATCATGGGCATCGTCGATGCCTTCCACGGATTGGGCACCGCCGGAGCTGCAACGCTGCGCGCTGTAGCTCCCGGAGTCTCTGAGGCGCTGATCACTACCGCCGCCGGCCTGGTCGTCGCCGTTCCGGCGGTCATCGCTTACAACCAATTCACAGGCCGCTGCCGCATGTACGCGGCGCGCATGGACGACTTCGCACGCGAACTCCTGAACAGCATGGAAGAGGTATCCGTCATGCCCAATCAGGATCCCATGGAAAGGGAGGCCGTGCGTGGCCTTCACAAATAGCGGCGGACACACGCAGACCGCGCTGGCTGAGATCAACATCACTCCGCTGGTGGATGTGGTGCTGGTGCTACTCGTCATCTTCATGCTTACCGCGCCGGTGCTGCAATCGGGCATCGAAGTAGCGGTTCCGAAAACAAAGACCGTCAAGGAAATTACCGAGCAGCGTCAGGTGGTCATCATTAATCGGGATCAGGAGGTTTTCCTTGGAGACAAGCCCGTAAACCTCTCCGATCTGCCGTCGCGGCTCGCACGGCCTGGAGTCGATCCCGCGCACCAGGTGATTTATGTTGAAGCCGATGAGCGCGTGCCCTTCGGGGCATTCGCTTCCGTGATGGATGCCGTGAAGCAGGCCGGGATTACGAACATCAGTATTGTGACGCAGCCGATCCAGAACGGGCCTAAGGCGGCGAAATAGCCGGAGAAGATCTTTGATCAGGGGCGTAAGCGAGTTCGAACGAGAACCCTTCGGCGGACCCATTGCCGGATCGCTCCTTCTGCATCTACTCGTCGCTGGAAGCGTTGCGGTAGCAGCTTATTTCGTCGGACATATTCGCGGAAACGAATGGGGCAACAACCAGGCTCCGGGCGCGATCCAGGCGACTCTGGTCAGTTCCGCTCCCACTATCCCGCTTCCCCGGGAAGCGCCGCCGACGCAGAATGTATTAGCCACAGAACAGCCCTCCCAGGCTCCCGCCATTCCTGAGCAAAAAGCGGTCCCGGTGCCAGAGCCAGAAGCGATTCCGATCCCGCTGAAGAAGCCGGAAAAGAAGGCTCCTGAAAAGAAGCAGGCAATGCCACCCGCGCCGAAACATGCGCAGCCGCAGCCGCTGCAGCATCGAGCCCAATTCGGTGAAGCGCCGGCGACACAGATTCCCCACTCGCTTGCCGGAAACCCAGGCCAGAACATACCGGTAAACGTGACCGGCGGAGGCCAGGGATTCAACTATCCATACTATGTTGGAATCATTCAGCGAAAAGTTCAGCAGGCATGGTATTTGCAGGAGGTCGATCCTCGCACACATGGAGGTTTACTGGTGAAAGTCATTTTTTCCATTGCGCGGGACGGCACACCGAGCAATATCCGCATCTCCCAGTCGAGTGGCTCGCCCTCGCTTGATAGCTCTGCTCTTCGCGCCGTCCAGCGCGTTGATAGCTTTGGTCCCTTGCCCCCTGGCTACTCCGGGTCGAGCGTCTCTGTGGAGTACACTTTTAGCTACGATCAGCCGGCGCGCTAGCTGCTGCGGCGATCCGTGGTATTTCAATCCGGCATCATCCATTTCAAGCGCAGAGGTACGATGAGCGGCAGGCACGTGAAGCGTCCTTTTCTCCTGAAACTCCTACTCACATCGGCAATTTTCCTTCTCTACAACAGCTATTCAGCGATTGCACAGGACTGGGTCCGGACCGGCACGAACCTCGGAGTGCAAAAGATCCGCCTCGCGGCCGCGGACTTCAAAGCGGCGTCGAGCGATCCTCAGACCGATCCCCTCAAGGGTGTCTTCGACCGCACGCTCTACAACGACCTTAAGAATGCCGGCATTTTCGACATGGTTTCGAAGAGCATGACGCCTGCCCAAACGCCCGGCAGCCCGCAGGAGATCAATCTTTCCCAATGGGCGTCGGCCCCCTCAGGCGCAGAGATGGTCGCCTTCGGGGCGCTCTCCGTCAGCGGAGGGCGCGAGAACGTCACAGGCTTTCTCTTCGATACGAAGAACCCTCAGACCCCGCAGATTCTCGGCAAGCAATACTCCGATACAGCTTCGGAAGACAACACGCGGCGTATAGCGCATCGCTTCGCCGACGAGATTATCCTGCGCCTCGGCGGCGGTCTGAACGGCATTTGCGAAACCCACATCTATTTCGTCTCGAACCGCACCGGGAGCAAGGAAATCTGGGTGATGGACTACGACGGAGAGGGCCAGCACGCGATTACCCGCCTTGGTTCGATTTCCATCTCACCGCGCATCTCGCCGGATAACTCCCGCGTCGCATTTTCGTCCCTCGGCAAGGAGGGCTGGTCGATCCGCATGTACTCCCTCGAGTTGGGACGCCTGGTGAACTTCGAATCTCCCTCAGGAACGACTTTATCCCCGGCATGGTCGAGCGACGGTTCGAAACTTGCCTTTTCTTCGAGTAAGACCGGCGACCCCGAGATCTATACCAGCGATGCTGGCGGTGGGGGGCTGAACCGCGTCACTGCCTTTCGTGGGCCCGATGTCTCACCTGTGTGGAACCCGAAGACGAATTCCCAGATCGCCTGGGTGAGCGGCCGCTCCGGCCTGCCCCAGCTATACATCATGGATTCCGACGGCGCGAACGTGCAGCGCATGACCGACAGCGGCTACGCCACCTCACCTTCGTGGTCTCCCAACGGCCAGTTTCTCGCCTTTTCCTGGAACCGCAAATACGGCCCCGGCGCGCCCGGCGGGCAGGACATTTACATCATGGATATCGCCAGCAAGCGATGGATCCAGCTCACCCACGATTCCGGGAACAACGACTTTCCTTCGTGGTCGCCCGACGGCAGACATCTCGTCTTCCAGCGCCAGGAGAACGGCCGCACTGAGATCTGGTCCATGCTCGCCGACGGCACCGAGCAACAGCAACTCACCCGCGAGGGCTGGAACGCCATGCCCAACTGGAGCTGGAAATAAGGTTTACGATGGACGGCGATGGGTCTTATTCCTGACCTGCTTTCGATGAACCCACTCGTGGCCCCAAGAGGTCAAAACAAATAGCTCCCCAAGGAGGAGAAATGGAAATGAATTATCGCGGGCTGTTGCAGCGTAGATCGCTAATCCTCGCGACTGGCGTGACGATGTTGTACCTTGCGGCCGGATGCCATAAAAAGGCCGCTCCGCCGCCCCCGCCTCCGCCAACGCCTCCGAGCGCTCCCGCCCCGACGGCGACCATTTCGGCCTCACCCAATGTAGTGAATGCGGGCGGCAGCGTCGTTCTCGCTTGGCGGACAACCGACGCGACGGATGTCTCCATTGACGGCATCGGAGCGGTTCCAACCGCAGGCACCCGTACCGTCAATCCGTCGGAATCGACGAACTATCACCTGGTTGCCAAAGGCGAAGGAGGCACTGCGGATGCGACCGCGCGCGTCACGGTAAATGCCGCTCCGCAGCCCACCAGCAATTTGTCGGAAACCGACGTGACCGATGCTCTCTTTCATCAGAACGTGAAGGACATTTTCTACGACTACGACAGCTACGACATTCGCAGCGACGCGCAGTCGACCATCTCGCAGGACGCCAACTTCCTCAACCAGCACCCCGGTCTCAAAGTAGTGATCGGCGGCTACTGCGACGAGCGCGGATCGACCGAGTACAACCTGGCCCTGGGTGAAAACCGGGCCAACGCGGCCAAGCAGGCGCTGGCGTCGGCCGGAGTGAGCCCGGATCGCTTGCGCACCGTCTCCTACGGTAAGGAAAAGCAGTTCTGCACGGAACACGACGAGAATTGCTGGCAGCTTAACCGACGCGCGCAATTCTCACTCGACAAGTAAACTGACCTCGACGGCGATGATCGCTTTTCGCGGCGATCGTCGCCGGATTGCCCGGACTCAAAACCAAGCGTTCTTCGCGCTTTACGAGATTGAATTATGCGGAAAAATCTGATCGCTGCCTCAGCCGCACTCGCACTGCTCTTCATTGCTTCGCCCCGACCCGCCCACGCGGTCTCCAAGGAGATCATCCAGCTCCAGACCCAGGTGCAGCAGCTTCAGGACATGCTGCAGCATCTCCAGCAATCGAACGATGAGCGTATGGGAGTGCTGCAACACCTTGTTGAGGCAACGGCCGACAACGTCAACCGCATGGCCCAGACCGTCAATACGCTCCAGCAACAGTTACAGTCTCAAAATGAAGCCGGCGGCAAGATGGACCAGGTGACCGGCCAGATCCAGGGCGTGCACGATTCGGTCGACGAACTCCGCGCTCGAATCGCCAAAATGGAAAAATCCCTCCAGGACATCCAGTCGCAACTGCAGAATGTTAATACCCAGCCAGCTGGGCAGGGGACTGCAGCGCAGCCTGGCCAGGCAGCGGCTCCTGCGGCAGCGCAGCCGCAGGCTCCTCCAGTTCAGGACCTGTATCAGAGCGCCTTGCGCGACTACACCAGCGCTCGTTACGACGTCGCGGTCGGTGAATTCAATGATGTGGTCAAGTATTATCCCCAGGACGATATGGCCGGGAATGCTCAGTTTTACCTCGGAGAAATCGCCTATCGCAAAGGCGATTACCCCATCGCGATCAAAAACTACGACGCCGTTCTGGAGCAATTTCCCGGCAGCCCCAAAGCACCCGCCGCACAACTCCGCAAGGGCCAGGCGGAGCTTGACTCAAATCAGCGCGACGCCGGAATTCGCGATCTCCGCAGCCTGATTCAGCGTTATCCTGATAGCCCGGAGGCCGCCCAGGCACGCAGCAAGCTCAACGGCATGGGTGTACGCATCACATCACCTAAACCTTCGGCATACAAGGAATAGAAACGGGGCAGATCATGACAGCGAAACTTATCGCCCGTCCTGATGGCGACGCAGGAAAGGGCGCCATCGAGAGCGAATCCCCCGCAGACAAGCCCAAGATATCGAGCCTCCGCGACCCTCTCGCCGACCAGCTTCCGCACCGGCCGCACGATGAGATGATTGAGGGCGACGATACTGATTTCCCTGAGCCGGGTTCGAACCCTGAGCACAGCGGCCAGCGCAGCTAGGTCTGAATGAAGTTGAAGTTCCCCGGTCGCGCCATCGCCTCTACATTGCTAGCCTTTTTACCGCTCGTGTTGCACGCGCAACAGCAGAGCGCGCCGGCCGATCCGTCTCAGCCCTCCCCTGCGGCGGCAACCGAGACGGGCCTCGACGCTCTGAAGGCGAACCAGCCGCAACAGGCTCTTGAACAGTTCGAACTGGCGCTCAAAGCCAACCCGAACGACGCCGCGGCCAATCTGCTCGCGGCAACCGCGGCATTGAGCCTCTACAAGAACGATCTCGCCGTGAAGTACGCCGAGAAGGCCCGCGGCCTCGATCCCGGCAACTGGAAGGTGCACACAACACTGGTCGCCGCCTACGCGGGAGCAGGGATGAAACAGCAGCGCGACGGGGAGCGTGAGATCCTGCGTAAGCTTCACGCCGATCCCAACGCGCCCGAAGCCATGCAGACCAAAGGTTTTCTGCTGGAGATGTTTCCCGTGAAGCAATACCGGATCGAAGCCGTTGAGTACTTCGTTCCCGTAGAGAAGCTTCACATCTATTATCGGTTTGTCATCCGCAACGCTGCAGGCAAGCGCGTGTGGCAGATCGACGTGGAAAGCAACGATTTCGACCAGAATTCATGGGCCAAGGCGCACCCCGACGAAGCCGCCGCCGGCAAGCGCCAGTTTCAGCTCGTCGGCCAAGACCGGAACCTTCATGTGGACTACCGGATGTTCTCAGGCACTCCCGACTACGACACGATGCGGCCACAGGTTGTGGCTGTAATTCAGGAACAAACCGCTCCCTTCCCAGGCGAAGCAGCCCGGTGAGCCTGCTCGACTTACAATCGACGTATGCTGCTTGAGGGCATTTTTCCTGCTATCACCACACCCTTTTATCCCGACGGACGCCTGTACATCCGCAAGCTCGAACACAACGTGGATCGCTATTCCCGAACTCCCGTGTCCGGATTAGTCGTCCTCGGCTCAACAGGCGAGGCCGTAATGCTTAACGACGAGGAATCGCGCATCGTCCTGCGTGTCGCGCGTGAAACGGCCGCTGCTGAAAAGGTCTTGCTCGCCGGCGTAGGCCGCGAGAGCCTGACCGAGACACTCCGCCTGGCGGATCTTGCCGCTGAGCAGCAATATGACGCCGTCCTCGTCCGCACGCCGCATTACTACGGACCCCAGATGCAGCGCACAGAAATGCTCACCTACTATCGCGCGCTCGCCGACCGCTCGCCGCTGCCGGTCGTTCTCTACAGCATCCCGAAATTCACGCATTACGAGCTGCCCATCGACGTCATCGCGGAACTTGCCCAGCACCCGAACATCATCGGGCTGAAAGATTCGACCGGGAACATCCGGCGCGTTACAGAAATTGTGGCAGCTACACGCAGCGCTTTCCGGCGTGAATTTCTCGTAACCCAGACCTTCACTGCCTTCACCAGCCGTATGATGCTGGCACTCACGCCGCCTCCCGAGCATTTCGTTCCAGCAGAGACTCTTGGTGGCCAGGCTGCTGTTGCTGTTGCGCCGCCAATGCCCAAAGCCAGGCTAGCGCGGAAGAAAGAAGTGGGCTTCCAGGTGCTGACCGGCTCGGCCCACAACCTGCTCGATGCAATCGAGGCCGGAGCCACAGGCGGAGTGCTGGCCCTGGCCGCTTCCGCCCCGCAGGCCTGCCAGGAAATCTACACCGCCTGGAGGGAGAACGACCCGAAGATCGCGCGGGAGAAGCAGCAGCGTGTGACGGAAGCGTCTCATATCGTCGGAAGCAAGCTGGGCATTCCGGGAATCAAGCATGCCTGCGATCTAAACGGCTACTACGGCGGACGTCCCCGCATTCCATTGCTTCCGCTCGACGCGGAGCAGCAGGCTGAAGTCGCGCGGGTCATGTCCGACCTGCGCAACTAAGCCGCAGGTGAAACCCCGGGCAGCGGCGATGCGTGCTTAGGCTGGTAAAGGTAGAGGCTCTCGCCATCCGGAAGTTGCAATGCCGTGAGCAGGCCGAATCCCGCGTCTTTGACGGGCTGCATGAACTCAACGCCCTTCCGCCGTAGGTCATCCATGGTGGCTTTGATGTCGTTACACATCAGATAAAGCTGATGATGAGGCTCCCCGTCATGGGGGTGAATTCCCAACTCGCCGGGAGGCAGCGCGAAGATCAGCCATCCTCCGCCGGCATCGACATTCGGAAGCTCCAGAACATCACGAAAGAAGGCGCGAATCGCTTCCGCATTCCTGGTGTACATCACTATGTGAACGGCGTTAATCATCCCGCCCCCCTCGATTCAGCACACAAAGTCTGCCGCACACTTCCATGCGCTGTAAAGGAACCACGCCCGGCAAGCGGCCGCCTCCGTTCAAAGCACAAAACATACCGCTGACTGAGAAGATTCTCCTCCTGGTTCGCGCATGTCGTGGGTTGAGCTTGCGCTGGCTATAATAAATGGGTCAGAAAAAACGATTTTCTGTCTAGCTGAATTTCGTGTATCCG